>CAZJKM010000066.1:0-15150 GCA_964546645.1 uncultured Sphingobacteriaceae bacterium | reverse complement strand
CAGGTTCGTATGCTCATAGGTATAGGGTATGATAGCTACCGAGAAGCAGTCCGGCTGTGAATTGACAACAGTCAGACTGATACCATTCACGGCTATAGAACCTTTTTCCACGGTTACATTACCCGAAGCGGGGTTATATTGAAAGGTAAATACCCAGCTGCCTTCCAGTTCAGCTAATGCGATACATTGTGCGGTCTGATCCACATGTCCCTGAACAATATGTCCGTCGAACCGGCCGTTTGCCGCCGTACAACGCTCCAGGTTCACCCGGCCGCCGGTCTGCAAGGTTCCGAGGTTACTTTTCTCCAATGTTTCGGCAATGGCCGTAACAATATGTTCGCCGGGCGCAACACCGACAACTGTCAGGCAAACACCATTATGCGATACACTCTGATCGATCTTCAATTCATCCGAGATGGAGGAGCGGATACGGATATGCAGGTTACTTCCCTCCTGTTCCAGGCCTCCGACTATTCCTACGGTTTCAATGATTCCGGTAAACATCTTTCTTTATTATTATGCAAAGGTAGTTATTATAGATCTCATCCGGATGTTCCCATTTCCGTAAAGCCTGATCCTGTCATCTTAATTATTTTATCTTGTTTCTTCATCGGCAAAAAACCTTTCACTGAAATTCAACAAAAATAATTCTTTCGTTGCGCGGGTACAGGCCGTATACAACCAACGCAGGAACTCGGTATTCAGCATCTCTTCCGTCAAAAACCCCTGATCCACAAACACCGCATCCCATTGTCCGCCCTGCGCCTTATGACAGGTTACCGCCATGGCAAACTTAATCTGCAACGCGTTGTAATACGGATCGTTCTTCAGCGCAGCAATCCGTTCCTTCTTTCCGGGAATATGCGCATAATCTTCCATGACAGCCTCATATAGCCGCTGGATTTCCGCATAACCCAGGTTCGATCCTTCTGCATACAGGGTATCCAGCAACACCCTGCAGTTCAGCGGCTCCTGACCTTCACCGCCCGCGAACTCCAGGCTGACATCTGCAAAGCGGAAACCGTACTGTTCGTGTACATGGCGTACCCGGCGTACCTTAGCCATATCTCCATTGGCGATAAAGCCCTGCGATGGGTCATTCTCTGTCACCCAAAAATAATTATTGCGCACCACCATCACATAATCTCCCCCGGTAAGCTCTTCCTCCCGGTATAGAATGCGGTTGCGGATATGCTGATTGTATAAATTGGCATGTTTGTTTGACCGGCATACGACCAATGTATTTTCCATGCCATATTTATCATAGGCGTAATAAAGCCCCTCCTCCAGTTTTTCACCTGTCATCCGGTATACATCCTTAAATCCTTTCACCCGGATCCTGGGGTAAGCGGCCGTATCCGGCGCGTCGGTATCCAGCCTGATCTGTTCACGTACGGCAGTCGCATTGTATAAAATACCGGATGCTTTTTCCTGCCGCACCACATCGGTCAGTTCAAAAGCAAACACCTTCATACCAAAGGCCGACGAAAGGTATGGGCCGTCCAGGGCCGGGCTGCGACTGAGGCCCACCGGAGGCAGCTGGGCCGTGTCGCCTACGAACATGATCCTGCAACCCACGCCGCTGTATACATATTCAAACAAATCATCCAACAGGTTACTTCGTCCGAATCCGGCCTGCTCATCGGAGATCATCGACGCCTCATCCACCACAAAGAGGGTATGCTCGTGCATATTGTCTGCCAGTGTAAAGGACATATCCGGTGTGCCGGCCACTTTTTTCCGGTAGATTTTCTTATGGATGGTGAGCGCCTGCCGACCCGCATACGAGGCAACGACCTTTGCCGCACGCCCGGTGGGAGCCAGCAGCACGGTGCGCATACCCAGCGCAGGCAGGGCCTTTACCAGCGTACCGATGATCGTCGTTTTTCCGGTACCGGCGTATCCCCGCAACACAAAACAGGACGCGGGATCAGCATCCTGCAGAAAACGCGACAACAGGACGAAGGCCTGTTGCTGCTGCGGGGTAGGTGTACCGGGAAAGCGCTGGTAAAAGATATCTTCTGTATGCACGTGCTACTCTTAAGCAAAGGTCCAAAGTTAGGAAAAGGTTTGCCAAATAGATTGTAACAACTACCTTTGTGGTCCATGGGTACATCGGCTTATTTTGATTTCACGGCTGACAGCTGGACAGAGGCGCAGACTGCTGCTTACCGGTTGTACGAATTACGCAGCCAGGTGACCAGCCAGATTGCCATCTTTAATGAAGAAAACCAATTACAGTTGTTGTTGGAATGGGATACGGCTCAGCCTCACCCCCATGCGCAGCAGCTGTTGAATGCCCGTTACGGGGAGCGTACCCTGCTGGTCATGCATGAACAAATGTTACTCGTGCCGGACACACTCCACAAGGATACCCCCTTGCACCTTTACCGGCGGTTTCTGAGTCCCGGCACCGATGTAACGATCTATGCGTACGGGTTTAAACAATTGCCTGTAACATTCATATACACGCAAAGAAACGAGGAACCGGAAGAGAGCCTGCAGGCACCTGACAACTACGTACCCGCCGCTGCCGTATGGATAGACAGCCTGTCATTAATGGCCGCGCATTACGCTTCGTTCCTGGGCGTACAACTGCATCATGGCGAAGCTGAGTTTGTATTTTTCAGGAACGGCAATCTGCAATTTTACAACCGGTTCCCGAAGGCAGACGCCGATGAGTTCACTTACTTCCTCCTGAATGTGCTGAAAACGCTGGAAATTGATCCGCATACTGTCAACGTTGTTGTGAGCGGGGAGATCCAGGCGGGTGACGAAAACCACGACAGGCTGACGAAGTACTGCCGCAACACGCGCTTTATACCACTGAACGGTCTTTGGCAACCCGGTGCCGGCAACGAAAACGGGCACCGTATCTTTAATCTGTTAGCATCCGCTCTATGCGCATCATAGGAGGCACGCTGAAGGGCCTCCGCCTGCATCCTCCCGGTGGCCTTCCGGTCAGACCTACCACAGATATGGCCAAAGAAGCTTTGTTTAATGTCCTGCAGAACCGCCTGACCTTCGAGGGCCTGCGGGCTTTGGATCTGTTTACCGGCACGGGTAACATCGCTATTGAGCTCGCCTCACGTGGCGCCCGGGAAGTAGAGGCCGTGGATATCCATGCCAAATGCCTGCATTATATAAAAAGTATCAGCGAAAAATACCAGCTGACCGCCATTACGACCGTGAAGGCCGACGTGCTGAAATACATCCGGAGACCTCAGCCGGGATTCGGACTGATATTCGCCGATCCACCGTATGATCTGCCGCAGCTTACCCTGTTGCCTGAACAAATAAAGGAAAGCCGCCTGCTGTTACCGGGTGGGCTATTCGTACTGGAACATCCCACTACACGTAAAGTGGACCAACTGTCTGGTTTCCGGGAACAGCGCAATTACGGTCAGTCCGCTTTCAGTTTTTTTACGTTTGCAGATTAATCCGTAATTTCACACCATGAAAACTGCTGTATTTCCCGGATCATTTGATCCCATCACGCTGGCGCATGCAGATATTGTGAAGCGGGCATTGTCACTTTTCGACCGTATCTATATTGCCGTAGGCATGAACAGCACGAAAAAGAACCTGTTGCCCCCGGAAATACGCAGACAGCTCATTGAAGCCATTTTCCCGGCTGATTCCGGCCAGGTTGTTGTTGTACAGTATGAAGGACTGACGGTGGACTTTTGCCGCGAAGTTCACGCCACCCACCTGCTCCGCGGCTTACGAAGTGTCAGCGATTTTGAATTTGAAAATGCCATTGCCCAGAATAACCTTTCCCTGGCACCCGATATTGAAACCGTCTTCCTGGTGAGTACGCCGGGCCTGGCACATATCAGCTCTACCATTGTACGTGATGTGCTGCATCACAAGGGTGATATCAGCAGTATGGTACCTCCGGTGGTCGCCGATCTTATCCGCCCTCACGTTCCATAAACGTAGCCAGTACCTCCAGAATGGCCGGGTAGGTATTCGTTTTCACCTTATCCAGCCCATCCCGGCCAAACCAACGTGCCTCGGTGATGTCCTCTTCTGCCTGCGGCGTCAGTTCCGGTACCCCATCCACTGTCATCCGATACCAGTCGGTCCTTTTCAGAATTACCTCCTCCCGCTGTTCATACATATGATAGGTATGCAGCAGTTTATCATTCAATCTGCTGATCCGGACGCCACATTCCTCTTCAATTTCCCGCACAGCCGTTTCCTTCGCCTTTTCCCCGGGATCGATCTTGCCCTTCGGAAGATCCCATTTATTAAGGCGGTATATAAACAGCATTTCGTTCCTGGAGTTGAGTACCAGTCCTCCGGCCGCCCTGATCTGTGTTACCTGTTTTTTGATTTTCCTGAAAACAGCCTCCGGCTGTGCTACCTGTAGCAAAAACCGGTTCTTTCCGTTACTCTCTTTAAGCTTTTGATAAACTTTTAAAAAATCAAAGGATTGACTGTCAAGAAGCTTATAAGAAAACTCGGCCTGAAAGCCCAAATCAGCGACAATAAGCGCCGATTCGTTCACATAAATTTTATAGATTTGCGCCATGTACCAAAAAAGTGAGATTGAACAAAAGATCGCTGAATTTCTGTTGCAAATTAAAGCAATAAAATTACAACCCACCAAACCGTTTACCTGGGCGTCAGGTTGGAAATCGCCGATTTATTGTGATAACCGGGTAACACTATCACATCCCTCGATCCGCACGTACATCCGGCAGCAGTTTTCAGAAATCATCCAGGAAGAGTTCGGCTCGGTCGGAATGATTGCCGGCGTCGCCACAGCAGGTATACCACAGGGTGTGCTGGTAGCCCAGGAACTGGGGCTGCCGTTCGCTTATGTACGTACCGCGGCCAAGGATCACGGAAGGGAAAACCTGATAGAGGGAGAAGTAGTCAGCGGGCAACGTGTTGTGGTCATTGAAGACCTCGTATCTACCGGCAAAAGCAGTCTTAAAGCCGTGGAAGCACTGCGCAATGCCGGATGTGATGTGGTTGGGTTGGTATCCATTTTTACATACGGATTGGATGTTGCGGAAGCAAACTTCAGGAATGCGAAATGCCGGCACCTGAGTCTGTCTAACTACAACGCGCTCATCGATTTTGCCGCAGAGCATAATTATATTACAAAAGAGGATATCCGTACATTACAGGAATGGCGTAAAGACCCTGCAAACTGGGTACAGGAATCGTAATTGGTTTATTGGTAGATTAGTTTATTGGTGGGTTGGTTTATTGGTGGGTTGAAAAACAAACATCAACAAATTAACAAATCAACTAATCTACCAATCAACAAATAAACCAGTTAACAAATCAACTCATGACGACATTTAAAAATCAAATCGTACTTCCTAAACCAGTAGAAGAGGTATATGATTTTCTGGCTGATCTGAACAACCACGAAAAGCTCATGCCTCCCAATGTACAGGATTGGCAATCTTCCCGCGACGAGGCCAGTTTTTCCATTCCCGGTATAGCCAGGCTATCCTTAAAGGCAGAGGACAGGGCCGAAAGCCAATATATCCGGATCATTCCAGCACAAAAGGCCCCCTTTGACGTATCTCTTACCTGGCAAACCGAGGCCGCCGGTAACGGAGAGACCCACGTCCGGCTGACCGTCGAGGCGGACCTGAATATGATGATGAAAATGCTGGCATCAGCTCCTTTACAGAAGCTCGTAGACGAACAGGTCAATAACCTGAAAACCGCCCTGTCGGGTTAAACCCGTTTCCCAAAGGCAATTTCGTACGGCTATCATGCAGGCATCTCAACGCAAACAGGTATATTTGTATCGCTATGCAACAGGCACATACCAAAGGACAGGAAAAAAGCACACGCAACTTCGAGAGCTTACTACGCAGAAACAAATTAAAGGTTACTCAGCCACGTCTCAGCGTACTGAATACGATATATTGCAAAGACACTGCAACGTCACAACCGGAGTTGGAAAAAGCAATCGGCAGGAATATTGACCGTGTTACCCTGTACCGCGTATTGGCTGTCTTTGAAGAGAAGGGAATATTACATAAGGTCTTTGATCTGCACGGAACCGCCACTTACGCGCTATGCTCCTCCGACTGTTCAGAGCACCAGCACCATGATGAACACGTACATTTCACCTGTAAATTATGTAACAGCGTTTACTGCCTGGATGAACTGCGACTACCACCTGTCAAACTCCCACCGGATTTTACACTTGATACCGTAGGTATACAGGTTACCGGCACCTGTAGCAGATGTAGTACCGGGTCGGGTCATTAACGGCTTCTGCCATGAATAACCGTCTTACATGGCTCCTGATAACCCTGTTGCTGTGTTTCGTGTTTTGGTATTCACTGCCGTCCCCTCTTTTCCGTTCTCCGCTTTCTTTTGTGATAGAAGACCATAACGGCAGGCTGCTGGGAGCTTCCATAGCAAGCGACGGGCAATGGCGCTTTCCTGCAACAGAAGAAGTCCCTGAAAAATTCATCCAGTGTATCATTACTTATGAAGACAAACGGTTTTACTATCACCCCGGTATTGACCCGTTAGCCATGTTCCGGGCTATCCGGCAGAATGTGGGTCATCAACGCGTCGTCAGTGGAGGGAGTACGATCAGCATGCAGGTGATCCGCCTGAGCCGTAATCAGCCACGCACCCTGGGAGAAAAGCTGATAGAAATATATCTGACGCTGCGGCTGGAGGCCGGATATCGTAAAAAATCCATTCTGGAACTCTATGCGGCTCACGCACCCTTTGGCAGCAATGTGGTCGGACTCGAAGCAGCGGCCTGGAGATATTTCGGACGGCCGCCACAACAGCTTTCCTGGGCAGAAACCGCTACCCTGGCAGTACTTCCCAACGCACCCGCACTGATACATCCCGGTAAAAACCGCGACCGGCTGTTCGTGAAGCGCAATCTGTTACTGGATAAACTGGCTGCGCAAGAAATTATCGATAAACAGACGGCCGAACTGGCCAAGATGGAACCACTGCCTGACAAGCCCCTCCCACTGCCACAGCTGGCACCCCACCTGCTCAGCCGCTTCATCCGGGAACAACAGGCCACACAGGAAAGACTTAGCCGGCTGGAAACTTCCATCAACAGCCTCTTACAGCAACAGGTCACGGATATTCTCCACCGTTACCAGGGTTCTTTCCAAGCCAGTGGTATCAACAACGCTGCGGCGCTGGTACTGAAAACAGAAACCGGGGAGGCACTGGCCTACGTCGGGAACACCTATAACCCCGATGAGCCGGAGCGTGAAAGCTATGTGGATATGATCACCTCCTTACGCAGTCCGGGCAGCACCCTTAAGCCCCTGCTCTACGGGGCCATGCTGACGGATGGATTAGTCCTGCCGCATACACTGATCCCTGACATCCCCACGCAGATAGGAGGTTACACCCCACAGAATTTCGATCTTGGATACGACGGTGCCATCCCTGCCTCGCGCGCATTAAGCCGTTCGTTAAACATTCCTGCAGTGAAAATGCTGCAGCAATATAAATACCAGCGTTTCCACGGATTCCTGAAGAGAGCCGGGATCAGCACCCTGTCCCGTCCGGCGGATTTTTATGGACTGTCCGCCATATTGGGCGGATGTGAGGTAACCATGTGGGAACTGGCGGGTGTATATGCCTCCATGGCCCGTACACTGTATCACTATGATCGTAACCAGGGTTACTATCATGCCGGTGATTACCATCCGCCCACCTATCGGAAAGTTGCTTCGCAGGAACCGGAGAAAGGCAGGGAGCGCTCGTCACTCCTGGACCATGCGTCGCTATATTTTACCTTTCAGGCCATGAACGAAGTGGTACGACCGGGCGAAGAGGCGTTGTGGGACCAGTTTTCATCCTCAAAGAAAATTGCCTGGAAAACCGGAACCAGTTTCGGCTTCCGGGATGGATGGGCCATCGGTGTCACACCGGGGTATGTAGTTTGTGTGTGGATAGGTAATGCAGACGGCGAAGGCCGGCCGGGGCTGACCGGCATTGAAAAAGCCGCCCCTATCCTGTTTGATATTTTCGGGTTACTGCCGGCAACACCCTGGTTCACCGCCCCTTTGGACCGCATGATCCAAACCGCCGTCTGCCGTGAAAGCGGACACCTTGCCGGGATGCATTGTGACCATACAGATACCTTATACATACCGGTACCGGGAATGAAATCGGACGTCTGCCCGTATCACCGGCTGGTGCACCTCAACGCGGCAGGCACTCATCAGGTTACTGCCGGATGCGAAGCAACGGATCGCATGCAACACCGCTCCTGGTTTGTACTTCCCCCCGCCATGGAACATTATTATAAAATGCGGCATCGTTCTTATCAGGAACTCCCGCCATTTGCACCAGAGTGCGGGAATGAAGGGGAACGAATGATGGATCTCATCTATCCAAGGCCAAACGCACGTATCTATATCCCCCTGGAGATTGACGGCAATCGTGGCCATGTGATTTTCACAGCCGCACACCGGAAAACCGGCAGCCGCATTTACTGGCATCTGGATAGCGATTACCTGGGAACAACCGAAAACTCACACCAGATCGGTTTTAATACAACGCCCGGCAAACACCGGATTACGCTGGTTGACGACGATGGCAACCGGTTGGTGCAGCAGTTTGAGGTACTGAGAAAAGATTGAATATAAATAAAAACAACCGCAAATTGTATTTTTGGCACCAAAAGTATAAATAGCACCATTTGCTGTACCCGGATTAACCGGAGTATTGCATTAATATAGTATCTTAGTGACCCTGAAAAACAGGCATTACTATAAAATATGCAGCTGAACAGGCTTGAAATAAAAGGATTTAAAAGTTTCGGCGATAAGATAACCATTCATTTTAATGAGGGGGTTACGGCAATTGTGGGACCGAACGGCTGCGGAAAATCCAATGTGGTGGATGCGATACGTTGGGTATTGGGTGAACAAAGCACCCGGATGCTACGATCGGAGAAAATGGAGAACATCATCTTCAATGGCACCAAAAGCCGGAAACCCGCTAACCTGGCAGAAGTATCCCTTTCTTTCGATAATACACGTAATATACTGCCTACCGAATTCTCCCAGGTTACGATTACCCGTAAATTATACCGGAGCGGTGAAAGTGAGTACCGGCTGAACGATGTACAGTGCCGGCTGAAAGACATTACCGACCTGTTCCTGGATACCGGTATTGGTGCCGACTCCTACTCCATCATTGAACTGCGCATGATTGATGAGATCATCAATAACAAAGAGCATTCACGCAGGGCGCTGTTTGAAGAGGCTTCCGGTATTTCGAAATACAAAGTACGTAAAAAACAAACACTCAGTAAGCTCAGAGATACAGAAGCTGACCTGAACCGGGTGGAAGACCTGTTGTTCGAGATTGAGAAAAACCTGAAGACACTGGAGAACCAGGCAAAAAAAACAGAGCGGTATTACCGTATCAGGGAACAGTATAAGGCCTTCAGTGTGGAACTGGCCCGGCTGCGTATTGCAGGATTTACGGAAGTGTTTGAGCGGCTAAGCAGTAATGAAGAGCAACAGGAAATCATCCGTGCGGGTATTGCGGCGCAGACCGCCACAATGGAGGCTTTGCTGCAGCAAATGAAACAGGAAAGCCTGGCGAAAGAGAAAAACCTCAGCATACAACAAAAAGCAACCAACGAATATGTTGGCAACATACGGGCTTACGAAAGCGATAAAAAAATAAAGAACCAGCAGCTGCGTCATCTGGAAGAAAAGGAAAGGAACCTGGTGCAGGAACTGAGTCAGGACAAGCAGCAGCTGAACCATATCCTATATAACCTGAAACGGCTGCAGGAAGAGCATCTGACAGAAGAAAACCGGCTCAAAACGCTTCAGGTATCGCTGAGCGAAAAGCGGGATCATACCGACGCATTGCGTGGCCAGCAGCAAAGTACCAAGGTAAAGCTGGATACATTTGTAAAAGAACTCACAGAACTGCAGAACAACATTTATAAGCAGGAAAAGGAAATCGCTGTACTCCATATCCAACGGGACGCACTGGCTCAGGAAAGCCGCCGGAATGTAGCAGACGCCGAATCAAAGGAATCGGAGCTGAACGAGTTCAACAAACTGGTTGCACAACTGGAAGAAGAGACGACCTCCCGGCAGCAGGAACTGGATACGGCAACAGAACAGGAAACCGGCCTGCAGCAACAGATCCGGCAATCAGAACAATTACTCCAGTCGCTCAAAGATGAGCTGGGTGGGGAGGGTCGGATGCTGGATGCCAAACAGAATGAATACAACCTGACGAAGTCACTGGTTGACAACCTGGAAGGCTTCCCGGAGTCCATCCGCTTTCTGCGCAAACATTCAGGATGGGCTAAACAGGCGCCGTTGTTTTCGGACGTATTGTTCTGTAAAGAAGAATACCGCGTGGCGATCGAGAATTACCTGGAACCCGTCATGAATCACTACGTGGTTGAAAAGCATAGTGACGCCATTCTGGCCATCCATTTGCTGAATGACGCCTCACGAGGCCGGGTCAGCTTTTTTGTCCTTGAGGCAGTAGAACCGCAGGAGGCCCGGCTGATGAAAACGGAAGACGACCGTCTCATTCCAGCGCTGGACGTCATTGATGTGGAGAAAAAGTATCAGAAACTCTGTGAACTGCTATTGCGCAATGTATTCCTGATCAGGGCAAACGATGAAAGTGACCTGGCGTCACCCCTTCCCGAACATCCGGTGGTATTGCTTCACAAATCAGGCAAGTTCAGCAAAAACCGATTGGGCATGTCGGGGGGATCTGTCGGTCTTTTTGAAGGAAAACGAATCGGCCGGGCCAAAAATCTCGAAATCCTGGCAAAAGAAACCAAAGCACTGACCCAACACATGCACCAACTGCAAAACCGCATGGCATCAGAGGCCGAACGGATCGATGCCTTGAAAAGCAGTTCCCGCCAGGCATACCTGGAGGAGGCCAGACAACAGTTAAACCGCTTACAGCACGAGCTGGTTACCGTCAAAACCAAGCAGGAGCAATATATTGCTTTCATAGACAGCAGCAGGCACCGGAAACAGGACATTGAATCGAAGATCGCCGGGATTACGGATGAACTACAAAAAGCAGAACCGTTGCTGGAAGTATCGAAAGCGCAGCAAATCATCAAAGAAGCGGACCTGAGGACCCAGCAGGATGACTTTGCCGATCTCTCCGGGCGACTGACGGATCAATCAACCGTCTTTAACGAAGCGAATATACAATATCACCAGCAACTGAACCGGCTGTCAGGAATTGACAAGGACCTGGAATACCGGGAGAGCCAACGTGACACCCTGGAGAAACGGATTACCCGTAATGATGCCGAACTGCAAACCGTCCGGCAGGATATGATGGAAACGCTGAAGCATGTGGATCACTCGGATGAAGACCTGTTGGCGATGTACGCCCAGAAAGAAACATTGGAACAGGGACTGAAGGAAATGGAGCAGGCGTATTATACCGTGCGTGGGAAAATAAATGAGACAGAAGAAGCCATCCAACAGCAACGTCGGCGTAAAGAACAGGCGGATGTCCTGATCACCGGGATCAAAGAGCAGAAAACAAATCTGAAAATAGAGCTCAACGCGTTGAAGGAAAGGCTTGCTGTCGAATTTTCTATTGATATTGAGGACCTCATCCAGGCAAACGAAGAAGTCCCGCCTGCCCACAACGACCAACCGGAGGTGAGCCCACGGGGTATGGCAACGGAAGAAGAACTACGCGAGAAAACAGCTAAGCTAAAGAAACAGCTGGATGAATTCGGTTCCATCAATCCAATGGCCATGGAGGCCTATCAGGAAATGTACGAACGGCATACATTTATCTGTAAAGAAAAACAGGACCTGACAGATGCAAAAATGTCCCTGCTGAAAACCATTAAGGAAATCGACGATACGGCACGGGAGAAATTCATGAATTCATTCAACCAGGTCCGTGAAAACTTTATACAGGTATTCCGCTCTCTCTTCAACGAGGAAGATACCTGCGATCTGTTGCTGACTGATCCGACCAATCCCTTAGAAGCAGACATTGACATCGTTGCCCGTCCAAAGGGAAAACGTCCGCTATCCATCAACCAGCTGTCAGGCGGCGAGAAAACGTTGACAGCAACAGCGTTGCTGTTCTCACTCTACCTGCTGAAGCCGGCTCCCTTCTGTATTTTTGATGAGGTGGATGCACCACTGGATGACACCAATATCGATAAATTCAACACGATTATCCGGAAATTTTCTGACCAATCGCAGTTTATTATCGTATCACACAATAAACGGACTATCGCCAGTACAGACATTATCTACGGCGTTACCATGGTGGAGCAGGGTGTGTCCAGAGTGGTAGCGGTGGATATGCGGGAGGTCGGCTAAAATGAAAGAACGGAGACAACGACACTAATAGTCCAGGTCCAGCAGGCTCTTTAACGGAATGAGCACTCCTCCTTTTAACTGCATATAGTTATCTGTGAGTGACCACACCGTTGTTTCTACTTTTTTCGGCCCTTCTTCGGTTAAGAATGTAATGACCGACTTTGATTTGAATTCATTTCCCAAACGCAATGCATTGCGTAGTTTATCTCTCAATTCATTCGTATGATTTTCGGGAGCGGGAATGATTCTGATGTCCCCGATTCTTTCCTTGTCTATCCATTCTGCGTTCACCATAATCACCGTATTTAGTGTTAAAAAAAGCCACGTGCTGACACACATACAATACTACCAAATTACTGCCAAAAACCCAACAATCCATTGCAAAAAATACATGACACAGACACCATGACATCCATAAAAAACAAAAGCGTACCGGACCGTCATCCGTACGCTTTTGTCTGCTTTACAAATACGCTTCTATACCTTGCTCACCCGTACTGCCTGGGGACCTTTCCGGCCCTGTTCCTCTTCAAAAGTTACAGAATCCCCGTCGCGCAGTACGCCGGCTCCTCCTTTTACATCTTTGAAATGCACAAAAATATCTGTGCCGTCTTCTTTTACGATAAACCCAAAGCCTTTTTGGGCATTAAACCATTTTACTTTACCGCTTGCCATTGTGAGAATAAAAATTGTTTTGTGTGCCGTATTTCTGTTCATTACAGAAATCCAAAAATCATTTATAAAAAGCTTAAAAAACCATTCTTACTCTATGAAACGATAAAAACACTGTTTTTATTAAGCGTCAACAATTGCAAAACAGTTTATTAAACGACACCAAAGTTAATATAAAAACTTAAAAAACCAAGAAGGTATCTAAAAAGTTTATAGGCTTACCGAAGTCTTGAAATTTCACCTTTAGCCTTTTCCAGGTCGTTTTGGTACTCTCTCAGCTTAATGTTTTGTTTGCTTATTTCTATTCTGGCTTTTTCTTCTTCAATTCCGGAAATTTTATCCCTGCGTATCTTTTTCTCAAGACTTTTATCCAGTTTTTCAACTTTCTTTTCCTGCTTTTCTATCTTTTTTGCCAGCACTTCAGCTTTTGCAACAGCTTTCTCACGTTTTTTTTGCTCTTTTTCACGTTGGGCTGCCGCTTTCTTCAGTTGCTTTTCACGCTTTTCAATCTGCTTTTGGCGTTTTGCCGTTTCTTTTGCAGCCTTTGTTTTCTCCTGTTCCTCTTTTTTGAGTCTTTTTAATTCGGACTCTTGCTCTTTTCCCGGACTTTCAATCGTTTGTGAATTTACAACACTGGTTTGTGTAGCAGTTGCTATCACCTGATCTGTCTTATTACTTCCCGTCGGGGCCGTCTGGGCGCTCGCCATATGAAATGTCAGAAAACCTATAAACCCGGTCACATATCCTAATCGAATCATTTTTTTCATTATCATCTGTCTTCTTTAATCAACAATAAAATATTATTACGTTCTTTTGGTAGCAAAAAGAAAAAAGCCGGCCTGAATCCCTGATAAAAAAATCCCCGACACTTTTAGCATCGGGGATTCCTGGATATTCTTATAGATAATAGTATACCAACCTTTTAAAGCTGTTATCTATTCGGCTGTGGCGTTGTGCGCAGGTACGGCTTTATTTCTGTATACCCTTTCGGAAATTTGGACGGAATATCCTCTGTCTTGATAGCAGGTACTACAATGACATCCTCGCCATCCTTCCAGTCAGCCGGTGTAGCTACACTGTACTGGTCTGTCAGCTGCAGTGAATCAATAACACGCAGGATTTCCAAAAAGTTCCTTCCTGTCGACGCAGGATACGTCAGTGTCAGTTTGACCTTTTTATCCGGACCGACAATAAATACCGACCGTACCGTTGCCGTCGCCGAAGCATTGGGATGGATCATGCTGTATAATTCCGACACTTTACGATCTTCATCAGCGATGAGCGGGAAGTTGACTTCTGTTTGTTGTGTTTCATTGATATCACTGACCCATCCGATGTGCTTGTCCAGCGGATCCACACTCAGCGCGAGTACTTTGACGCCACGCTTATCAAACTCTGATTTAAGAGATGCCGTACGACCTAACTCGGTTGTGCAGACCGGCGTATAGTCAGCCGGATGCGAAAATAATAATCCCCAGCTATCGCCCAGGTATTCATAAAAGTCAATTTCACCAATTGTTGTCTGCGCCCTGAAGTTCGGCGCGGTATCCCCCAGTTGTAAACTCATAATCTGTTCTCCTTTTTTAGTAACCAATAATACACATCAAAGTAATAGACTTTTAATGAGAATAACAAATGTGTTCTTGAAAAAATCAGTCGGATGTTAGTAACAGGGCTATCTTTTACGATAGTCAGACAAAAACCGGCATACAATCCGGTGGCTGTTGTTGTTTACGGATAGGATGATTACTGATATAGGAGCACGGGTAGGTTACTTTCATTCGAAGCAATTTACAGATGCCTACCGGAAATTCTGCCAACGACGTCCGCAGGACGAACGGAAACCCCAAGGGTGACAGGTCTAACGACATAAGGTCTATGTCTAACGACATAACGTCCATGTCTAACGACATAAGGTTCATGTCTAACGACATAAGGTCTATGTCTAACGACATAAGGTTCATGTCTAACGACATAAGGTTCATGTCTAATGACATAAGGTCTATGTCTAACGACATAAGGTTCATGTCTAACGACATAACGTCCATGTCTAACGACATAAGGTCTATGTCTAACGACATAACGTTCATGTCTAACGACATAAGGTCCATGTCTAACGACATAAGGTTCATGTCTAACGACT
>CAZJKM010000065.1:0-15152 GCA_964546645.1 uncultured Sphingobacteriaceae bacterium | reverse complement strand
TCGCCTGTGCTGAAGCAGTTGAATTCAGATAAAGGTTGGATAACGATTTCATAGAAGAGATATAAGTTCCCCATCTGACCAGATCGTATTTGCGCAGGCACTCAAAGGCCAGTTCCCTCGAACGTTCGTCCTGGATGGCCAGCAAAAAAGCCAGTTTACTCGATTTATCCTCAGCCGCCAAATCGCTTACAGGATTAGGGGCCAACAAAGCGGCATCGGTATAAGGGAACCCAAATGCACGACGCCGAACCATATTGAAGTATTTAACTGCGTCGTTCGTCGGACCGTTGATTTCATTTTCCGCTTCCGCATACATCAGCAGTACATCCGAATAGCGGAGCAACGGAAAATTGATAGGCGTGTATCCGCTCGATCTCGGCAGAAACTTCTCTTCCGACCGTCTGTATTTTCCGGCATAGCGTGTCCAGATAGCGGTAGCGGCAAGAGGCGACTGTATGTTTGATGACGACGGCGAATAGATAAACGGTGCCAATGTCCTGTCTCTACGCGAATCACCGGGTTCATAGAGCATGTAAAGCCTGCCCGAGCCCCATATATTGGCATTACTGTTCCCGATATCCGGATGGTCGTCATTATAGATACCGATATAGTTGCCCAACATGCCAGCCTGTCTCGGCCTATCCGTACGGTTGCCGAAAAACTCCACTTCCCATATCGACTCTTTAATGTCATACTCATCTGCTGCCAGTCTTCTGAACACATCGTCAAAAGACGGATTCAGGGCATGTTCACCGGAACTGATCACCGTATAGGCCCAGTCCCTCACATTGTAGTATTTTGAAACATCCTTGATCGGCTCGCCTGCCCAATACAAGTATACCCGGGCAAGTATGCCGGCAACGGCAGATTTATTGACCCTTCCACCAAAGCCAACCTGCGTAGCCGCAGGAACAAGCCCATAGGCTTTTTCCATATCCCTCGTGATCTGTTCATAAACACGTGCCGGAGGGGCTTGCTCGATGTCGTTGAAATCAGGGGTGACGGTCGACCGCAGGGGCAACGGTATGTTTCCGTAATTGGAAATCAGCAGAAAAAAGTAGTACGCCCTTAAAAATAAGGTTTCTCCTCTTACTATCTCTCTTTTTTCATCGTCCATATCGGCACCGTCCAGCTTTTCGAGCATGACATTGGCCAGGTTGACACCTTGGTACAGCACTTGCCAGAGGTTGGCAACGTGGGGTGCACTGGCATTGTACAAAAACTGTCCCGGCAGATTGCGTTCCGGTCCCTTGCGGTAAAGTCCGTCATCGCCTTCCGTGCCCATAAACGTAAAATATGCCGACGAATACAGCGGTGCTCCGTTCCGCGTATCGGCCATCGTGTTATAAATCCCGACCAATGCGGTATTCACCTGCTCCTCATTATTATAAAAGTACTCCGGCGAAAGGAAATCCTCCGGTTCGGTTTCCAGAAAACTTGAACAGGAACTACCTGCCAGCATAATGAGTACGGCTAATAAATTCTTTAATGTTCTCATGATATTTTTTTTAATAGTCACTATCATTATTATTTAGAACCTCGCTTTAAGACCAAATACCACGGTGCGGGCATGTGGATATGCCGAAAAGTCAAATCCCGGTGTCAGCACTGAATTATGAACGGATACTTCGGGATCCATTCCGGAGTAGTTGGTCCATGTCAGCAGATTTTGGGAGGCCACATTTACGCTCAGCGAATTGATGCCAACCCTTTTCGTAACCGCCTGCGGGATAGTGTAGGACAGCATAACTGTTTTCAATCTCAGGTATGAACCGTCTTCTATCGTACGGGAAGATATGACCTGCGGGCCACCACCACCGGCACGGTGTATCGTGTTGCTCGGGTTTTCCGGTGTCCAACGATCTGCCCAGCTGGCGAACTGGTTAAAGTGATGCACATTGGTGATATTTCCTTCGAATATCAGGCGGTTAGCGTTCATCAGGTCGTTTCCGTACGACCATTGGAACAGTACGTTCAGATCAAAACCTTTGTAACTGAAATTATTGCTAAATCCGCCCATGTGTTTCGGTAAACCGTTTCCGATGACGGTTTTGTCGCTCGCATCGATCACACCGTCACCGTTCAGGTCTTTGTACTTGATGTCTCCGGGCTGAATGGTCGTTCTCGAATCGCCATTGTCCGGCACCTCAAGTTTTAACCGGTACGCTCCCGGGGATACTTCATCAAAATCGCTGTACTGGTAAACGCCATCCCAGATATAGCCATAGAACATGGCCGCAGGTTTGCCCACCTCTGCAAGATACATTGGCTCTGCGGACATCCTGGACACAAAAGCACTAATCGAAGAAAGCATATTCGGCTGGCCTTCGTTCAATGCCAATATCCTGTTTTTGTTAAAGCTGATATTGAAATTGCTTTCCCAGACAAAATCCTTTGTGCGGACATTGACCGTGTTCAATGTAAATTCCAATCCTTCGTTGCGTACACTTCCTATATTTTTAAAAGCGGTACTGTATCCTGTGGTAAAGGGTAGCTGCGCATTCAGCAACAGGTCGTAGGTCGTCTTGCGATACCAGTCGAATATAAAGTTTACACGTTCTTTATATAAACTAATATCGTAACCGATGTCAAGCTGCCGGGTACTTTCCCATTTCAGCCTTGGATTGCTCAACCGGCCCATACCCAAACCGAAATAACGGACATTCTCAAAGGAATAACTCGACAGGTCGTTCCACTCTGCAGAAGGCAGATAGGCAAAATCGCTGACACGGTTGTTACCTGTTATCCCATAGCTGACCCGCAGTTTGGCATCAGAAATAGCGGCTATATCCTTAAGAAAATCTTCCCGGCCCATGTTCCACGCAAATGCACCGGAAGGAAAATACCCCCAACGGTTTTGTGGTGAAAATTTTGAGGAGCCATCCGCCCGCATGGTCGCAGTCAGGAGGTATTTGGACTTATAGTTGTAGTTTGCACGGGTAAAGTAAGATGACAGCCGGTTTTCGCTTGCCCCGATATAGTTTTCCAAGGGCAGCCCCATAGGCAATGCGTATATTCCCAGTTCTTCATTGGGAACCTGTATCGCCGCATAACCGTCCATCGTGCTGCGTCTGCTTTGGAGGGTCATCCCTCCCAATACTTCCAGGCGGTGCGCTTTATTGAACCTTTTGGTATACGTCAGTGTGTTCTCGTTAAGCCAATCAAAGCGCCGGTTGTTTCGGATAGAACCATTTACGCCATTTATGTTATTAGGGCGCAAAGGCGTACCTCGTACTGTCCGGCTGTTATAAAACACATCATCACGTATCGTGGTACCATTGAGGCCACCTGTTACCTTCAGCACCAGACCTTTGGTGATATCGTAGGTGGCATAGGCATTTGTTACAAAGTTATTTGTATAACGGTCACGCAACGTTTCCCTCGCGGATACCAAGGGATTGATACGGAAATCCGCACTCGCGTCGTCAACATCTTCGTCAACAACACCATCCAGTATATCTTCCAGCTCGTAGTTGAGGTCGCCTTCTTTTCCGGTCACCGGACGATAACCCCATACGGAATAAAGAAGGTATCCGCTGATCGTGGTAGCGGATGTCGCAGAAGTACGTCCCAGGATCTGTCCGTAGCCTTTTTGGTAGCTGTAGTTTCCGTTCATCCCCACCTTTAATTTTTGGCTGATGGCCTGGTCCAGCGAAATCCTTGTCTGGTAACGCTTATAACCTGTGCTGAGGACGATAGCATCCTGATCGAAGGCTGAACCGGAGATGGAATATCTTGTTTCCCGGTTTCCTCCCCTGACCGACAAGCTGTGAATCTGCGTCAGGCCTTTTTGAAACAGTTCATCTTGCCAGTCAATGGCTTTCACATCTCTGTACGACTCCAGTGTTTTACCTGCCGGGTCATAAAAAGCATGTGACGGATCCAATTCCGCAGGTGCATACCTTGTCATGCCTCCTTCTCCATAGCGCTCGATCTGATACCGTACAAACTCGTAAGCGCTCAGCATCTCCATCTTTTTAGGGGCTGTCTGCGGGCCGACCGATGAATTGAGGGAAATGACGGGGGTGCCGATTTTCCCTTTTTTGGTTTCGATCACAATAACGCCATTCGCGGCCCGCGAACCGTAAATAGCCGTAGCGGAAGCATCTTTCAATACGGTTATCGATTCGATATCGTCGGGATTTATACCGGCCGTTTCAGGTCCTTCCACCGGAAAGCCGTCGATGACGTACAATGGAGAATTGCTCTGTGTCAGAGAATTGGCACCCCTGATCACAATGTTCATCCCACTGCCCGGTTGGCCGTCTTCGGCCGCAGAGACCTGTACTCCGGCCACCCGTCCCGCCAGCGCCTGGTCAAAAGCAGCAACAGGAGCTTTGGTCAGATCGCTCATGTTGACCTGGGCCACGGATCCGGTCAGGTCTTTGCGGGCGACCGACCCATAACCGATCACCACGACATCGTCCATGGTGTTTACCCGCTCGCTCAGGGTGACGTTTACCGATGTACGGCCTGCAACAGGAATTTCCTGCTCATTGAAAACCAGGTGGGTGAAAACCAGCACAGCATCCTCGGAGATACCAGAAATACGGTATTCCCCCTGTCGGTTGGTAATGGTGACGGTGCTCGTCCCCTTTAACCGGACGGTCACATTGGAAATGGGGAGGCCCGTGGAGTCGGTTACCGTTCCTTTTACGGCATGTTGCTGGAGCAGGCTATTGCTTATTGCCCGTTTACGCTTGATAACGACCGTATTTTTGTTAATGGTGAAATCAAGCGGCTGGTTGGCGAATACCTTTTGCAGGGTTTCTTCCACAGAGGCCTTTTCGACCTGTATATCAACCGGCTTCGCTTCCTGCAGCATAGCTTCGCTATAGAGGAAAGATAAGCCCGTTTGCTGTTTGATGTGGAGGAGCACACTTTCTAATGAGGCATTTTTTTCATTCAGGCTGAGCCGTTGTGCCAGGGTGATGGCGTGCGCCTGTAGAAAACCGATGGCCAGAAAAAGTAAAAGTACTCTTTGTAAACCTATTCTGCCACAAAGGATCTTTTGGGTTAGCGTATTCATTTGTCAATAATTATTCATTTATTACTTGTTTACAATACGATCCGTAAGCGCTGCGCCGGGTGGCCGGGCAGGCCCACGGGGTTATTTACAGGGTGGTTACAATAATTCTCCTTTCCTGGATGCTGAACTGGATGATACCTGTCAGTTCCAGCGTATTCAATACATCGCTGACCTGCTCAAAACGAGAGACTGTACCGCGGAAAAGCTCGTTGGTAGGTGTACCGCGGTATTCGATTTCCACGTCGTACCAGCGGCTTATTTTTTTCATAATTGCCTGGATGGTTTCCCCGTCAAAAACGAAGTAACCCTCCCGCCATGCCATATCGTCTGTTGATTGCAGTGGTCGTACCATCAGCTGCCGGTTCTTTTTATCGGCGACCGACTGCTGCCCCGGACGGAGTAAGGCGGTCTTGTCTGCTTCCGTGATTTTTACCGATCCTTCATACAGGCTGGTTTTTACCTGTGGCTCGTCCGCATAGGCCATTACGTTAAACCGTGTGCCCAATACCTGGATATGGTCCCTGCCATCAATGCGGATACGGAACGGCTTGTGTTTATCGTCGGTAACCTCAAAGTAGGCTTCACCCCGTAGCTCAATAGTACGTTCGGCCTGTGTAAACTGTACGGGGTATCTCAGTTCTGTTTCTGCATTTAACCATGCCCGCGTTCCGTCGGGTAGTGTTACCCGGTATTGCCCTCCTTTGGGGACGACGATCCGGTGGTATGCCGTGGCCTGGTTGGCTGTTGCTGCAGGAACCGGATCGCTGTAAACAAGTTCCTGCTGGTTGTAGGTATAACCTGCTGCCGCTTCCGGACGGTTTGTGTCCGCCTCTTTATCCAGGTGGACGGCCGTGCCGTCTTCCAATACCAGGATCGCCCTGTCCGTCCCTGGAATGATCGGAGCGGGACTCTCTGTCACTTCCAACGCAGGCTTTTCCGGGCCGGCAGACTGATATACCGTATAGAAAAACAAAGAAGCAATCCCCGCCGCCGCCGCGAATCCGGCCGCATAGCGCATCATTTTCCGGATGCCGCGTACCGGCTGTATGGTGTGCGGCTCCGTAGCTCGTTCCGTCGCGACAATCTGCGTGAACAGGTCCTGCCATATTGGTTCGTTGACAGGCTCTCCGACCGGACTGGCAAGCATCAGTGCAGATATGGCTTCTTTCACGTTATCCGCATGCTCATCGTTGTTTAACAGGGTCGTTAGCTCGTTCAGTTCGTTTTCAGAAATATCTTGTTCAAGGTATCGCTGTAGTAAATATGTTATCCGTTCTTTCACAATGGTTCATTATGGGCCGGTGCCATTACCGGCTTTATATAAGGTATGAAACGCAAAGGGAGGGTTAGGACTATTCAGGAGAAAAATAATTTTAGTAATTTAGCACCTAACTAATGGCAGCTATATGCCGTGACTACCTTTTATCAACTATATGAACGATTATGACCCCTTTCTTTGTGTTTGATTTTTTCGGGTATCTGAAGCCGGACGCTTCTTTGGCGGTATCACCGCCGCGAAGTTTCCTGCCACCAATGAATAACCTGTCGTCTTCGGCGTTCAGCGGTTCCAATGGGGATGTGATTATACAATCATTTCCCGGGTTCGGTTTTCAGTTCGGCTTTTTTCAGACAGCGTGCCGCCATCTTTTTGAGGGCAGTATATTTACCAGAACGAGGGGTGTGCTGTTGCTTTATGGGATCACCGGCAATGTCAACTTCGGCCTTGCCGGGCTGGATGTCGCCGTACACGCGCTGCCACAAACGCAGGTAAGCTCTCCGATGGAGAAAGGCCTGCATCATATGTTTTTGCATCGCGGCCTGCACCGTTTTTATTACATCTTTCTTTCCGAACCACTGATGAAGCTGTATGAAGCTGAAATGCCCGAATTGGCTGTGTTGTGGGAATCGCCCAATGAAAGGCCGCTCAATCAGGAAGTGCTGTTGTTTGTGTATTCACAGCGTGACGCCAATATCTTTGCGAGGCTTGGAAAAAGTACGAAGACCCATTGGGCGCAGTGTGAACTGTATAATGCGGAGCTATATAAGCTGGTACGCATGATGCACGACCGGATTGCTACCCGCTCCGGCCCGCTTTTTCACGGCACGTGGCTGTTATATGAGAAGGCGATCGAAAGCATCAGAAAGAACTATATGGATCCTGATTTTGACAAGACCGCTCTGGCAAGGGATCTTGGCATATCCCCCAGTACCCTTAAGAAGGTGTTCTGGAAGCAGTCGCCCGGTATTTACGCCATGATAAACAGCCTGCGGATGGAAAAAGCGCGTGAACTGGTATACGGTTCTGATATACCCATCAGTGAGATCGGTACACTGGTTGGCTGTCATGACCAGTCGCATTTCACCAAACTTTTCAAAAAAGAGTTTGCGTTGACGCCTAAAGAATGCCGGAGCGGGGTTTCCTGAGTGTCTCCATTTTTGGTATATTCGGTACAAAAACTTTTTCAGCGCCTGCAGAAAAAATATCCGGATATACCAAAGTAGGGGGCGTGCCTTGCCGACCTTTGTAGTGTTGAAAGAAGGCGATGATTACCGGCCGGGTCATCGCAGATTTGTTCACTTTTTAAATTTTATTTATTATGTCAGTTAAGTACAAAGTTCAGGAGAAGCGTAACCCGGGGGATCCGGGTGCTCCGCAGAAATTTTACGCAAGGCCGGTATCGACCGGCGAGGTAACGCTGGATGAGCTGAGTGAGGATATCTCACATGCTTCCTCTGTTAACCAGTCAGATGTTTATGCCGTGCTGCAAAGCCTGGTACGTGAAATTCCAAAGAATATAGCCAGGGGCAATATTGTCCGTCTGGGTAACCTGGGGGCTTTCCGTCTCAGCACCAACAGTAGAGGCAGCGTTGCTGCCGATGAGGTGACGGCGAATAACCTGTTCCGCAAGCGGATCTTATTTCATCCGGGGAGACAGGTGAAAGCCACGCTGGATAATTTAACTTTTGAGAAAATGAGCTAAAAGTTGTTATCAGCGGTTTTCAGGAAAGCCGGGCTTCCCGAGGGGAAGTCCGGCTTTTTGTGTTTTTTACCCCCAAACTCATCGAGGCGAAAAAAAAATTTGCTTCGATGAGTTGTCAAAGTCTCTTCGTAGAGTCGGAAAAGTCTCTTCGGAGCGTTAAAAAGTTGCCGAAGTGACTTTTTATTTCGGGCCGAAACCACTAAATTCCCTTTGAGAGGGATCCATCTGATTATTTTTAAATAACTTAAACGATAATATTTTTATGATAAGATAATTTTTAGCGGGTATAATCACCCGTTTTCCAGGACTGCAGTGTCTTACTTTAGCCAATATCTCCAATGGTTTTCTTACATTGGTATGTATCCTTGGCAGCCCGTTCGTCCGAAGCCGAGATAAAGGATGCAACATGGGGGATATAGCTAAAGAACCTGATAATCAACAAGCACCGATTGGAGAATAAAAGATTGCCGCCAATCAGTTGAAAATATACCAGGCAGAAGCCAGCAAAACCAGTCCTCCGATGCAGAAACCGTGATGTTTAAGGCTTTCTTTGATCTGTTTGAGGGAGTGTACCAGCGTATTTTTGACGGTATTCGGAGAGATACCCAGCGTATCAGCAATTTCCGGGATACTCATACCCTGTACCCGGCTCATGATATAGATGTCTTTGCGCCGTTCAGGGAATTTTTCCACAATGTCATCAATCAGAGAGGTCAGTTCATTGTACTGTATTTTTTCCGCCGTGTTGTCACAATACGGAGTCGCACGGTGGAGCAGGACCGCTGATGCTTTTTCGGTTATTACTTGTTTACGCAGGTAATTGTAACAGCAATTACTGGCAACCCTGAAAACCCAGGCTTCTATCTGGTCTACCGCTGCGAGCTTTTCCCGATGCAGCCAGATATTAGTAAACGTTTCCTGAATAATCTCCTGCGTATCTGCTTCTGAACGGGTGAACTTAAGCACGAACGGGCGAAGCTTCGGCAACAAGGAAAAATAGACCTTGCTGAATGCCTGCTCATCTCCGCGGGAGATTAATAAAGCCAACTCGTTTTTCGTTGCCATTTCTTTCCTGATTCAGACGGTCAAATATGGACACTCCATATATCACTGATGAAAACAATACGTAAACGTTTTGTTAAATAATGATTCCTAAAGGATGAATCCCTGTTTATTCGTTGTCTATGCAAATTTACCTTTTTTCGATATATAAAAAATTCGGTCGTGGTCTGTCCTGCGTACCCTTGCCGTCAATCCGGACGGTGATCCGTTCATCGCCGACAACCGTCGAGGTGCTGCCCCCGCCGTCCAGGTTATACGCAAACCGGACATCCAGTGCAGTTAAAATCCGTATGACATCTGCAGCGGTCATCCCTTCCCCGTCAAACCCCCTGCCCCCGCAGCTTAGAAACAGCAGGTCCCGGTTGTCAAACTGGGCGATCACCTGCCGTGGGTGCTTTTGTACGGAATTGTTTCGCAGGGCAAGAACGGCGTCCGGCACCGGCGTATGGTTCTCTATGAGCGGCATAAAGGCCGTCAGTGCCTGGACGACACCGTCCTTCAGCATATCTGTTGCCCGCGTACCCGACGGGTACGCGACGAGGGTATTATCCCGTTTGATGCCCAGTGTATGTGCACTGGAAGGCAAATCCTGTATGATGACACCATCAACAATCTGCACGCCGCTGGGCTTGCGGATACCGGGCTTCGGACTGCGCTGGGTAGAAGCGTTAAAGGCAAGGGCGGTGTGCATGCGTTTGGCAAATTCCGGGACCGTTTCCCCGGAATCACTGGCAGCGTGGGCATGGCGAAGCGGAATGATCGTACCCTGCCGGTCTTTGTGGTTGATGCGGGTCAGATAGTAATATGTTTTTGAGCTATCGTCAAAATGCCTGCTGTAACTGAATGGCTGGTCTGCCGTGTCGGCCTTTTCAGCCAGATCCCGGAGGAACGTGCCGGCTTCACGGTACATTTCCCGCGTCATCCGGTTGATCTCACGGGGATATTGTACGGTCAGTGGATCAGGTGTACCATAAAAACGGTACAGGTTGTTGACAGGGACCATCATCTTCCGGAAAGCCTCGTTATCCGTATAACGGTCACGGTCAGGAGCAATGATGAGTATGGGCTTGGGAGCAGCGGCAGCAATGATCTCACCGAAGTCGATCGGAGCCTGTTGCGGATGAGCAGCGAAAAGGCCGAGGCGCGGGAGAAAACCGTGAAAATGGGAATAGGTCCGCAGGGATTCATACTGATTGTCCGATGCCCGCCAGGGAGAGGCTGCTGCTACGACTGCTACGCCGGCAACACGCTGATCGAGTGCAGCGGTGATGAGCGAAACGGCACCGCCGATGGTATTGCCCAGCAGATAGATACGGTTGTTGTCGAGGTATTCCAGCTCTTCAGCCGCATCGATGCACGACCTGAGGTCCCTCACCATCTTGCCCATTTTGGACCATTCCGGATGCCGCTCATAGAACCTGGTGGCTTCTTCAATCCGTGTTCCGAAGCCGAACAGATCAATCGCGAGTACCGCAAACCCCTGCCCGATCAGTTCCTCAAAGAGGCCCGCGGTGCCGGGCCGCCCGTCTTTATCGTAGCCTTTGGCATACCCCGTGGAGTAGGCATACTGATGGGAGTAGATGATCACCGGAAACTTGCCGCCGGGGGGTGTTCGGATATTCCCTGCTGCGTCAGCCGGACAATACAGTCGGCCTTCGACATGGTCGCCGATGGACGTATACGGGCCGATATGGATGGATGTTGCCCCTTTTACCACGGGCCGTGGATTGATTTTGTCCATCCAGTCCTGCCGGGGACTGTCCCACGTACCGGTTTTCACGGCCCGGGCTCCAGCGGGTTCGTCACCGAGCAGCCAGTTGAGATGATGTAGAATGGCCTCTCTGTCTTTCTGAAAGGTCTCCATATCATCGTAATGCTCCCGGAGCCGTACCGGAGCCGGCTTTGTGGCTTCAGCCCGGGTGGCGGTGGGTGTTTTTACCCAGTCAGAAAACTGGTACGGATAATACAGCATATTGTTCCATGCAGCGGTCGACCGCCCGAACTGTATATCCAGGAAATCAATGGTGGCTTCAATGTCACGGGCTGCCACGGCGTGCTCGCCCATACGGGTATGGACACCAACAGCATCCGGTACCTGCAGGAAATCGTATACTTTTTTAACGGAATAATAATTTTGTTCATTGGCCCAGGAGTTCAGTCCTCTTTCCACAATAGAGTAATGGAACAGGAGAGCCCTGGGAGCGATCAGCGCGGCCAGCAGGTTCTGGTCTACCGGAAGTTTATCTTCCCTCCCGAAGAAGAAACGCAGCCGGGGATGGAACCAATGCCCATTCAGTGCAGTCACATAGTCCAGCGTTTCACTGGCGTATTGCGGATCTCCGAGGCGCCATGGCGCGTCTCCGCCCGTGCTGGAGCTACTGGAAACAACGGCGGCAATCCGGTCGTCAAAGGCTGCCGCCCATAAGGATTGTTTCCCGTTGCGGGAATGGCCCGATAGCGAAATCTGTTTTTTATGGACCTCCCCGCGTGTCTGCAGATAGTCTATGACACGGGAGGCTCCCCACGCCCGGCGCATCAGCGCACTGAAATCATATGCCGGATACAGATACAGATAGGGCTCGGTATCGTCTTTGTTGTCGGCGGCGGCATACACACAGCCAATGTAACCGCGTTTCACCGCAAGTTGTGCCCATTCTCGATGGTTCCATTGGGTCATGAAGACGGGAAATGGACCGTTTCCGGGTGGGATGATCAGCTCGACGGTCATGGTTGCCCGCCGGTCGGGACCGAACCGTAGTCGGATCAGCTGAACACGGGTGCCGCTGCCTTCCGTTTTATCGGAGAGCACCTCGACTGTCAGGTTGTCCGGAGCAGGGGGGAAGCGGCCTGAAACCCAATGCTGGTAAGCCGTTTTGATCTCTTCCCGCTTCCGGTTCCATTCATCCGGTGTGGTGATGGGTATTTCTTTGCCGTTACGTACCTGTACCAACGGTTCCGGCAAAAACGGGGCGGAGGGCAGTTGCGCGAAATCGGGCGGCAGCTCGCCGGTACGTTTCAGCCAGTCGTCCCATGTACTGTCCTGTGCGGAAACCCGCCGCGTATTTTCCCGGAAGCGCTGTGCGATGTTGAATGTCTGTATCTCCTTCAGGTACTCCTTCTGTCGCTCCGTAGCGGTTTGAGCATGCAGGCTGTCCGGAAAGGTCGCTAACAGGAGAATGCAGATGGTATATATTTTTTTCATTTGCGAATGGTTATTCATGCGGGTTTCATCATAATTAAATCAGTGAGCAGCGGGCTGTGTGTCATTGCAGTGCACAGATGCTGGTTCCTGTATAATGGTGTGCCGTTCTGACCGGTTTCACAAAGAGGTACCGGTAACGTACCCGCTAAGTAAATCATTAAAATCAGGATTTCCAAATTTTTTTATCGGAAGGGGACTGGAATAGCTTTGCAATTGGCAAGGTGCACGTGAGCATACCGGTGTTGCTTGTAACCAATAATATACAAATAATGTTTGGAATTGCAGAATATATTGTAGTATTTAGCGTGTACGTTACCGATTTGATAAACCTGTATATACGCAGGAGAATCTGACAATAAGAGTGAATGCGCAAACGAAATCAGTATAACACCCCGATCATCATTTCACAAAGTTTTTTCGTACAATGAATGAACCTTTAAGTACATGGTCCCGCCGGAAGGTATTGGCTGCTTTTGGCCTGACAGGATTGGCCGGGCTTGCAAAAGCCGGAACACCGGCAGCACAGGGTGCCGATCCCGTAACCGCCGTGAACTACTTCATGTTCGGAGCGGTAGGGGATGGTAAACACGATGATGGCACAGCCATTAAAATGGCCCATGCCTATGCCAATGAACACCAGCTGCCCGTAGTGAACCTGAAAGGCGAGTTTTGGATAAAAGGGGCCAACCAGATTGATATTCGGACGAATACACAATGGGGGCAGACCATCTTTCACATTGATGAGAGCCTGAATGAGCAATCCGCCTCCCGGTTTTTGGTGCGCAGTAACCAGGAAAAGCAGGAAATAAAATGGGACAATGAGGTAAAAAAAGCCTTCCTGAATGCATTGAAGCCGGGGGTGCAGGCGTTTGAACCCCTGACACCCTATCGTAATTGCCTGGTGGTTGTGAAGGATGATAAAGACCGGATTGGTTTCCGGGCCGGTGCTAAGTACACAGGCCAGTCCTGGGCGCGGGAAGAGTTCTTCTACGTGGAAGAGCACGGGCGTATACTGGGTGATATTGCCTGGAAGTTTAACGATTATACCAGCCTGGTGGCATATCCCTGCGATGATAGTTACCTGACGATCGAAGGTGGTACTTTTTATTTGTCGGGAGATAATCCGGGGGATACTTACAACGGTTATTATAAGAACGGGTTCAGTATCACGCGGAGCCGCACGATCATCCGTAACCAATGGGTTGGTCTCGAAGAGCAGCGGCAGGATGTGTCACTCACGCCGCGCTCCGGATTTTATTCGTTTTCCAATGTCTTTGAAGTGACGTTGGAAAATGTACGGCTGATCCCCTGGGAACAGGACCGGGAGGGGAAAGACCGCGATGTGGGCGCGGGTACCTATGGTATCAGTGCCGGGCGTATGATGAACGGTACGTTCCGCAACGTAACCGCAGAAGGCGGAAGCGTCCATTGGGGCGTATTCGGTACCAACCTGGTGAAGAACTTCCGCATGGAGCAGTGCAACCTGAACCGGATAGACGTTCATTTCCATGGCTGGAATATTTATATACGGGATTGCCGGATCGGATACCGTGGTATATCGGTAACAGGTGGCGGCGACCTGTTCGTGGAAAATACGGTGTGCACCAATAGGTTCTTCATCAATTTCCGGCGTGATTTCGGTGCGAAATGGGAGGGTGATATCCGCATTACCAACTGCCGTTTCATTCCTGCTCCGGGAGCGTACAATGCGGTGTTATATTTTCAGCCGGCGGACGCGGAATACGGGTACCCTCTGGGCTTCGGACGATCGGTCCGGATAGAAGACCTGCGTATTGATTACCCGGAAGCATCCCGGCCGGATACGATTTGCTGGCTGATGGATCTGCCGGGTTTCTCCAAACTGAAAGGCGGGCAGGTCCTGTTTTTTCCGGAAGACGTCGTGTTTAAAGACATCTCCGTATATGGCAGGGAGAAAGGGGTACGCCTGATGAAGCTCACTGAACCACAATACTACGGAGCGTTACGCAAAGGCAGCTATGACGGGCAGCTGTTGCAAACCAATGCACGGATGTTATTTGAGCACGTGCAACTGGAAGACATTGATGCCGGAAAGGATAAAAATACCGGCGAAGGGCATTTCGTGGTGGAAGGTGCGGACCCTGCTGCTTACACGGCCGGTTCGTTTTATCCGGATGTGACCATTGCCGACTGCAGGAATTTCCGTGGTGTGTTGAATGGTTTCGTTGCGGATATTGCTTTCCGGAAGTCGACCATCAGCAGCCTGTTCTGTTCAGATAACGGGAAAATGCCGGGACGGTTGACACTTTCGGACTGCTCATTGATGCCGAATTCGAAAATGGCATGGGACAGGTATTACACATTGGATGCGATATTGGGTACGAACCTGATCAATTGCGTCCTTCATGCTCCGCTGGTGGGCGATAACCGTATGCGGGGACTGCTGCACCTGCCCGGGTTGGTAAAACTGAATGACTATGTGAAGTTTAACCATTTGGGCACCCGCTTGGGTAATGAGGTCATACAGGACTGCCGGGATGCCGGCATGCGCATCAGCAAAACTTTTATTGAACAACTTAAAAACCATAGTGATTTAGAAGAGGAATAGTTTCCATGAGATTTGTTTTTTTATTCATCAGCTGCGTGCTGCTGGCCGGTTTGCCGGAGCATGCAGTTCGTGCACAGGCACCTTATAAGGTACGGCTGGAGGCCGGTGAGGCACAGGTTAACAGCCGGGTGGCAGCAGTTGTGTCGGACGACCGGCTGTCTGCCGGGAAAGGAATAACGCTGAAAGCAGACGCAGTTGCTGCCACCGGTGGTGAACGGGCCGAGCCTGACCTGGTGTTTGAGGTGGAAGTCCCGGTGGCGGGACGTTATACCATGCGTACCTATGCTGTGA
>CAZJKM010000064.1:0-15355 GCA_964546645.1 uncultured Sphingobacteriaceae bacterium | reverse complement strand
CCGTATCCCGGTTTTGCCCGACCGTCTGTACGGCAGGCTTCCGGCCCTGCACACAACCACACACCATCATAGCGGCGACCCATAATACACCTGTCATCCGTATCCTCTTCATTTGTCTTCTTTACTGTGTACCATCCAACCAAGGGTCACTGGACCGTATAACGGTAAACGTGCCGTCCCAGGCGTCCGATCTTATCCATCCCTTCCACGACAACCCGGTAGCTTCCTTTTCCGTCTGCATTATAAAACTCCAGTCTGGCCTTTCCTTCCGCATCGGTGATCACCTGGGGAGCCCAGTGAATCGTCGTCCGAAGGTCGCTGATATTCCTGGATTCCTGCGTTTCGTATTTAGGCGTATAATACTCCCTTTGTTTTAAATAACCCAATGGCGTGAATGTCACTATATTACTCTTAGGAATCAGTTTTTCCAGATCGGCGATAGAAAGCTTCTCTCCCTCAGGTTTCTTCTTGGTATGGACCACCAATACACCGTTTGTCTGATACGCACGGTTCACGGTCCCCAGTTCATCCCTCGTGAAAATCTCTACCGACTCCACATCAGAAGGGGCAACCGTATGGAGGGCATGAACGTCTACCGGCATCCCATTCAGAAACACCTGAACCGGGACCCTGCTGCCGGCATTATAGTCACGGGTTACATAAAAATACTCCCGCTCATAGGTGAGGCCCATCGCTGCTGTCTGCAAGCACATCAGCAAGGCATTACACCCGCTGAGGCTTGAACCATCAACGGTGTGGTCAGGCATCATCCCAAGGCCCGACAAGGCCGAGTAATCCCTGTGACTGGCCTTTACAACAGGCTTGGCCACAATCTCCACTTCGTCCAGCAGGAACTCACTGCGATACGTCTTCTGGCTGTTTTGCAGATACGGCTCCAGGTCGGTATCGATGTTCAGCAGCTCAGACGGGGTATTGACATTCCGGTTGATCGTAGGGAACTGGCCGCCGTCCAACGAAATCACCAGATCCCGGTAATTATCGTTGCCCCGTCCATTGATGGTGACAGAAGAGGAATCACCCAATACCAGACCGGGAAAACGGAAGCGGCCGTTTTCGTCGGTCCTGGTTTCCGACGTATAACGCCTGTCAGGAATCGAAATCGTTAACCCGGTATTAACCGCCGGCAAACCATTTCTGAGACGTACCGTTCCGGTAATATCAATCCCCTGTTCTGGGAACAGGTGTATATCCGGATACTTGCCGGCCAGCACGTTGCGATAATCCACCCGCCGAAAGCCCTGTGTAAGCATCAGCAGATCAAGATGGGCCAGTTTCTGTTTATCCGTCTGCATGAAATAATAGTTCGGCTTTTCAACATAACCCCGGAGGTCAGTTGTCAGCAACAGGTTGCTCAGAACCGACACTTCCTCTTCATCTGCATAGGGGACTTTTGTTTCATCGGTAACAGAAACAGAGAATGTTCCTGCCGCGGCCTGGCCTTCTGCTGTCGCTGCCAGGTCAAGTGATACCTTTTGTTTAATCCCGTATACCGGCCGGTCGGTTCTTACTGACAGGTCCAGCACCATATCCCCCCTGTACATAAACACCATCCGCTCGTTAAGCGGCTGGCCGCGGGATGAGAACAACGTGATCTGCGCCACGCCGGCAGGGAATTTGTCTTTTGGCACCGCTATCTGGATGACTTTATTCCGCAGTGTCGCCTGTGCGGCATAGCACAACATGCCATTAGCCTGCGCCATAATATAAAAACCTTTGCCCTTATTGCGCTGGTAAAAAACATCATTTGCTGTAATCTGTATCCGTAGTTGAGCAGAATCGGAATTATTGACGGCGAGACTGATACCTGCCGCTTTTACGCGTGGCAGACGATAGGTGCGTACCTCACCGCCCGGCAGTTCCACCCGCGCTGAATACGTATTGCCGGCCTGCGGGAGCAGGGAGAATTTTCCCATGCCCAGGTGTTCGGACGCAAAAGCGGTGACCACCTGATTGTCTTTATCCACCACCTCCCCTTTTATTGGCCGGCCGAGGCCATCACTGCCTATTGCCTTAAAGGCGATCACCGTTTCTATCTCATTCAATAACTCGCCCCCTTCGGGAAAGAACTGCACATCCACATCCGTCAATGCCGACCGCAGGGGGAAGGTGGCAATGGACGGCTTTGCCGGATTGTTCAGTGTCAGCGCAACGACCAGCCTGCCTGCACGGATCTGTTCCTTCTTTTCACTGCTGACCGTGATGTTCAGGGTACCATCCGCTCCGGTCTCTCCCCGCCCCCTGGCAATGGTCTCAAAATTGGATACCACCTCCCAACTCACCTTGCGGTTACTATAAGGACGGTTGCTGTTATCCCTGAATACAATAGAAGCCTGGGCCTGGGCGGTGTTACCCGCGGACAGGTCCTTAAAGTTGATCTGTGTGTTTACCTGCTTGCGCAGGGCATCACCAACAGGCACCACTTTATCAAAAAAATAATCAGGACCGGCATTCATCATCCACCGCGTATAAGCACGTACGCGATAATTGTCCTGCCTGAAATTCTCCGGATCCAGCACAGCATATCCGGATGCCGTGTGTTCATCGGTTAATGGTAACCGCCACGTACGCAGCAGCGAATCTTTGCTGCTTATTAATTCCACGTACACCATCCGGCTCCATTGGTAATCGTGCAGGTTACTGGTCAGGTACGCTTTATACCAAAGCGTATCCCCTACTGCATAATAAGGTTTATCAAAATGCAGGTGGATTTTTTCAATCGGATAACCGCCCAGCAGCTTCTGGGTCCGTTCAACGACACTCTGCAGAGGGATACTGTCCTGCTGCGCCTGGCAGTGCAGGCTGAAGGCAGTAATAAAAGAAGAAATAACGATCCGTATTATTTTATTATTCATCCGATGAGAAGCGCTTATGGCCGGATAAATATATCCTTTTAACCGGTCTGCACCAAACCCGTGCCTCTATTTAACACTTTTTTTGCATTTGCGGCCCCTTTCCCGACACGACTGCTTTTGCCGGTCATTCAAGGTTAATTGGTTAAAAAAAGAAGGCGGATGTGTGATCCGCCCTCTTTTTATGTTACTTTGCTGCTGCGTAGCGCTTCGCTACTTCATCCCAGTTGATCACGTTGAAAACTGCTTCCAGATACCCCGGACGCTTATTCTGGTATTTCAGATAATAGGCGTGCTCCCATACATCAATACCCAGGATCGGTGTACCTTTCACATCAGCGATGTCAAACAGGGGATTGTCCTGGTTAGGAGTGGAGGTCACCTGCAGGTTGCCGCTTCCGTCTACCACCAGCCACGCCCATCCGGAACCAAACCGGGTGGCACCGGCCTCCTGCAGTTTCTTTTTCAGCTCATCGAACGAGCCGAACGTAGCATCAATGGCCTTCGCCAGTTCTCCGGAGGGGGCACCGCCACCATTGCCGGAAAGGATGGTCCAGAACAGGGAGTGGTTATAATGGCCGCCGCCGTTATTCCGGACGGCTGCCGGGTATTTGGAGATATTTTTACAAATATCCTCTATCGATAAACTTTCCGCGTCCGTGCCCGCAATCGCTTTATTCAGGTTATCCACATAAGCCTGGTGGTGCTTTCCGTGGTGGATTTCCATTGTTGCCTGATCAATATGCGGTTCCAGAGAGTCTGAGGCGTACGGTAACGCCGGTAATTCAAATGCCATAGCTTCTTAAATTTTTAATTTATTACTTGTGATCTGATGTGATACACCCAACTGTTACAAACTTAGCAAAAACCGACGGTTATAACAACTGACGCATCGCAGCAATATTAACGATTTACTGCCCGCATTTGTTCACACGTAAATTCAGATTTATGTCATTTCTCCGCATGCACGGTCAGCGTCCCGATCGCTTCTCCCGAAAAAAATCCCGGACCAGCCGGCCGCAAACATCCGCCATGACCCCTTCCTCCACGATCGTTCCCGGATGTATAATGGCTTTATTCAGGGTAGAATACCCCCGTTTTTCATCCCGGGCACCGAAAACGATCCGGCGTAGCTGCGCCCAATAGGACGCCCCTGCGCACATCACACACGGCTCTATGGTCACGTAAAGGGTACAACCCTTCAGGTATTTACCTCCTATAAAGTTAGCAGCAGCGGTCAGCGCCTGCATTTCCGCATGGGCGGTAACATCGTTCAGCGTTTCTGTCAGATTATGTCCCCGGCCGATGATCCGGCCCTTATGAACCACCACCGCCCCGATCGGCACTTCATCCTTCGCCTGTGCGGCCAGTGCCTCTTTCAACGCCTCCTCCATAAAGAGGGCATCCGAAACCGTATCGCCTGTATCTTCAAAATTAATGTACCTCATGGCTGCATACGCTATCAGTCCTAACACAATTTGGCACCATCCGGCACTTTTCTTTCCGTCGTGCTCAGCACAATACGGCCCTGTTCATCCGGGAATCCGGTTACCAGACAAGCTGACATAAAATTGGCAATCTGCTTTACCGGAAAATTCACGACGGCTATTACCTGCCGGCCAAGTAACTCCTGCGGTGAATAAAGGGACGTGACCTGTGCACTGCTTTTCCGTAGGCCGATTTCATCCCCGAAATCGATCGTCAGCTGATACGCAGGCTTCCGGGCTTCCGGAAACGGGTTTACCTCAATAATCGTCCCCGCCCGCAGTTCTACTTTTTCAAAATCGTTCCAACTGATTTCCTGCATGCCCCAAACTTAACGAAAAAAGTACCGTTACACAAAAGCAGCTATAGCCTGCAGCGGGCATGCCGATCGTACCCTACAGGAAAATTAATATTTACGTAATATTTGACACGAGATAAAGTTGTAACTTTGATCTGTCAACAATTTTTTGAAAGGAATAAACTTTTTTCTAACTTTAGCAAAGCTAATCAAAGCCTTATCTTGAGCAATTATAAGACATATACCGATACAGAACTATTGGCTTTGTGTAAGGCGGGGGACAAAGCGGGGTTTTCGGAGCTATATGACCGGTACTGGGCTCCGTTGTACCGGCATGCCCATCGGTTACTTAAAGATAAGATTGCAGCACAGGATGTGGTTCAGGAGGTATTTGTCAACCTGTGGGATAAGATTCCAGCGCTGGACCTTAAGGGGCCTCTTAGTTCTTATCTATATGCCATTGTCCGTAACAGCATCCTGAATCTCCTTCAAAAAGAAAAGATGCATAAGGAATATATCCGTTCTTTTGTCCATTTTATGGAAAAATCAGAAGCTATTACCGATCATCCGTTACGTGAAAAGATGCTCCGCGAAAAGATAGAGAGGGAGGTTGCGCATCTGCCCGCTAAGATGCGGCGTATTTTTGAAATGAGCAGGATGCAGCACCTTTCTTACAGGGAGATTGCCAAAGAACTGGAGCTCTCTGATAAAACGGTAAAGAAGCAAGTCAGCAATACCCTGAAAATCCTTCGCGTGAAATTAAACGGGTTTACGGCGTTAGCCGTTTTTATGACGTCTCTTTTTTAATTACACCTCTCCTTTTCCTGAATTGCACCATTCCTTTCCCTGGCCATTTATTTTAAAAAAAATCTACTACCTCTCTCCCTGAAGATTGTCATACTATCTGTAACAGGACAGATCAGTGTTTATGGATGATAAAAAAATAAGGGACATTCTGGAAAAATATCAGGCCGGCTTGTGTTCTGAAGAGGAAAAAGCATGGGTTGAGTCATGGTATCTGCACCTTTCGGATACGTCTGAAGAACCTGAATTGCAGGAATACGAGCTGTTTTCTGCCAAAAAGGAGGTCTGGAAAGCCATTGTCTCCCAAAGACCGGATGTATCTTCAGAACGTCGCCCGGTACAACTGTATTATAAAACAGCCCTGGCCGCCGCGGTACTTTTGGTAATGGGTTTTGCTTTCTATTTTTTGGCTGACCGCACCGTTTCTGCTCCGGATACGGGGCTCGCTGTGCATAATGATCCGGTCCGTCCCGGAGGGAACAAGGCATACCTCACATTAGCCGACGGAAAAAAAATTAACCTCAGCGACAGGGAAGACGGCATCCTGCTGGAGCAGGGAGGAGTGAGGGTTGTTAAGAAACAGCGTGGCGAGCTGGTATATGAAGTTTCCGGAAAGGCCTCCCCGGTTGCCGGTCCGGCCGGGAACAATACGATAGAAACACCGGTCGGCGGACAGTATCAGGCCATCTTGCCGGATGGAACGAAAGTTTGGTTAAATTCCTCATCTTCTTTAGAATATCCGGTACAATTTGCTGCAAACGAAAGAAAAGTCACACTTCGTGGCGAAGGTTATTTCGAGGTAAAGTCTGACAAGGGCAGACCCTTTCGTGTGGTATCGGAAAAGCAGACCATAGAAGTGTTGGGTACGAAGTTTAATGTCAACACCTATGAAGATGAAACAGCCGTAAAAACGACCCTTCTGGAGGGCAGCGTAAAGGTTTTTCTGGATAATGCGGCGTCCAGGATACTCAGGCCGGGGGAGCAGGCGTCAGTCACAGGCCGGAATATCCATGTTTATCCGGTGGATACGGATCAGACCGTCGCCTGGAAAAACGGAGATTTTGCTTTTGAGGGGATAGCACTCAAGGAGATCATGCAACAGATCAGCCGTTGGTACGGTGTGGAGGTCGTGTACCGGCATGACATCGGCGATATCCGGTTCGGTGGTTCCATATCACGTTCAAAAGATATACAGGAAGTACTGAAAGTGCTTTCGATGACCAAGGGAGTAAACTTTAAACTGGAAGGAAGGAGGGTACTGGTTATGCAGTGAGGTTATCGGTTTAACAGCAAAGGATAGCCGTAAAAAGTAACCGGAAACGTTGGCGCGTTCCCGGTTAAGTGTGGTTCTCCGTAAAATCAATACATAATGTGTCGAAACAATAAGTATTAAAAAGAAACCTACAACAAATGTATAAAAATTACGCAAAATGTGAGGGAAAACTTGTTAGCACATGTGACAACAAGTTCCTTACGGACAGGATATCTTTCCCTTGCCAGGATTTAAAATCATTGCTCATGCGGGTCAAATTAACTTGTATTCTCCTTTTACTTGCATTTCTGCAAATCTCTTTTGCTGCCAAAGCACAGTATATTACATTGGCAAAGAGCAACATCAGCCTTTCCGAGCTGTTTAAGGAGATCAAAAAACAAAGCGGTTATGATTTTGTGTACAAGCATGACCTGCTCAGCAAAGGAAAAAAAGTCAGTATCGATGTCAAAAATAAGCCTCTGAGGGAGGTATTGGAGGAGAGTTTCAGCGATCAGCCGTTTACTTATCTGATTGAGAGCAGGACGGTGATCGTTTCCCCTAAGCCGCTCACCCCTCAAATGCAGGCTTCCCAACCGCGGCCAGTCATCAGCGGCCGGGTCGTGGACACGGACAATAAACCGTTGGAGGGGATCTCTGTCAGTGACCAGAATGGCATCGTCCTGGGGACAACCAATCCGGCCGGTGAATATACCGTCAGGATTAATGACCGGAGTTCCTCCCTGGTCTTCAGCGGGATCGGCTTTCAGAAACAGGAGCAGCCCATCAATAACCGCACAACCATTTCCATCGTTTTACAGAGAAGCGTGGAAGAACTGAACGAAGTGGTGGTCACAGCCCTGGGCATCAAGCGGGAAGAAAAGGCATTGGGATATGCCATCACCAAGATAGACAGCTCAGAGTTGACCGATGCTCCGTCCGGCAATTGGCTCGATGCCCTGTCGGGAAAAGTACCCGGGCTGAACATGGTACGATCCAACGGCGGCCCGACAGGGTCGAATAAGGTCATCCTGCGGGGAGAAAACAACCTCACCGGAGAGAACGAAGCGCTGATCGTTGTGGATGGAGTCGTGTTGAACACCAGCAGCGGACGCAGGACCGCAACCGGCGGCAATGCAGCAGGCCCTGAAGACGGTGTGCAGCCCACGGATTTCGGTAGCGGAATCAACGACCTCAACCCTGAAGATATCGAAAGCGTAACCGTATTGAGGGGCCCCGGAGCATCGGCACTATATGGCCAGCGGGGAGCCAATGGAGCCATCATCATCACGACCAAATCCGGTAGTGGAAAACGTAAAACAGCCGTACCAAGCATCACGTTTACTTCCAATGCATCGTTCGAAGAAGCCAACCGGTGGCCTGATCTGCAGTACGAATACGGACAAGGACTAAACGGCGCTGCCACCTACAGTTATGGCACAAATAGCGGAACCAGCCTGACCTGGGGGCCACGGTTTAACGGACAGTCCTTTATCCAATACGATCCTGAAACACAACAGGCAGGAACAGCACCCACGCCCTGGGTACCCTATCGTAACCAGATCCGCGAGTTTTTTGAAACAGGTCGCACGATCACCAACTCGCTGAGCATCAATGGAAACATCAAAAACACAAACTACCGGCTGTCTGCGACACACGGCAGGAATAACTGGATCATTCCCAATACGGGTTACGAACGTACCCATATTTCTTTGTCAGCCAACAGCAAAATCACATCAAAGCTGGATTTATCTGTCAAGGCAAACTACACCAACAAACTCAGTGACAACCTGCCGGGAATGGGCTATGGTAACCAGTCCGTCATGTACTGGTACGTGTTCTGGGTTCCCAACGGCGACATCAACTGGCTGAGAAATTACTGGGTTAAAGACAAGGAATACGAGGAACTGCATGACATCTTTACGACGGCACCGGAAAACCCTTATGCCATATCGTATGAGTTTATCAACGGCTCTAACCGCGACGGTATTACCGGCAACGTACAGGCAAATTATACCTTTTCAAAAGAGTGGAGCCTGCAAGTCCGGGGAACATTGGACCAATCGGATGACGACCGGCACCAGAAACGCCCATGGACGGCAGCCCGTTTGCCTTTGGGATCCTATCGCACACAGGACATCAATATCCGTGAAACGAGCGCGGATCTCTTACTGAAATACGACAAGCAACTGAATACGGATATCCAGGTGACTGCCTCGGCGGGGGGCAGTATGCTCAGCAACTATTATTATAAGAACGAAATACGGGCCGATGGTCTGACCGAACCCAATGTATATCGCTTTGACAATGCCGCTTATGACCTGGTCACGATTCCGGATACGGCCCGTTTCAATATTAACAGTTTGTATGCCTTGTTTTCCGCGAGCTACAGGAACTACCTGTTTTTGGACCTGACAGGCCGGCAGGACTGGAGCAGTATTCTGGCCACGCCTATACGTAAAGACAATGTGGGCTTCTTCTATCCGTCAGCAAACCTGAGCTTCGTCGCCTCCGATTATTTCAACATGCCGAACGCATTCAATCTGGCCAAGCTCCGGCTGTCATTGTCGCAAACGGGCAGTGGTGGCGTTACTCCTTATCTCACCGCTTACGCCTATCCCCTGGCGGCCGATGGCATTTACCCCGACGGCTCCCTCCACAATCCGACGGTTCTGCCCAACCCGGATCTGAAACCACTGAAAACAACCACATTTGAAATAGGGGCAGACCTACGGATGTTCAAAAACCGCTTAGGATTAGATGTTGCCTGGTATAGCGGAAATACCAGAAATCAGATCCTGAACAGGATAGTAGACCGTTCATCGGGTTATACGAGACAGATTATCAATGCGGGACAAGTGGACAATACCGGCTTGGAAATCGCGTTGAACGGCACATTGGTGCAGAGCAAAGATTTCAGGTGGAAGGCATTCTCCACATTCTCCACCAACAAGAACAAGATCGTGTCTATGGCCGAACAGGATAGTACCGTCATCCTGCGTACCAGCGCCGTCGGAGGAGCACAGATTGTGGCCCGGGTCGGAGGAAGCATGGGCGATATGTACGGTATAGGATTCCAACGCTCTCCGGACGGACAGGTGATCTATGATGCCGCATCGGGTCTTGCCCAGATGACCTCTGAGCCCATTTATCTGGGAAATACCATTCCCCGATACAAGGCCAGTATCGGATCGGAATTTACGATCAGGCAGTTCCGGCTGAAAGTCCTGTTTGACGGACAGCAGGGAGGCGTGGCACATTCCTATACACACGGGCGTTTGGCAGATTTCGGCAAACTGACGTCCACGTTGCCCGGAAGGTACAGTGGCATCATCGGAAACGGCGTAGTACAAAACCCGGATGGCACGTTCAGCCCGAACACAACCATTACCCGGGATATTACCACTTTTTATAACTTCACGATGGGTACGGCCAACGCGGAAGGAGCAACCTATAAGACTGATTTCATCAAATTCAGGGAGGCAAGGTTAGATTATGCACTACCAAAATCGGTATTGGCACCGCTTAAATTGTCAAGGGCGAGCATCGGTATCTACGGACGCAACCTGCTTATCTGGTCTACCTGGCCGATGTTCGATCCGGAGTTTGGCACGCTGGCCGGTACAGACATTATACAAGGATTTGAAGTAGGGCAATTTCCATCCACCCGTACATATGGCTTTAATTTAGTGGTAGGTTTTCAATGATCAGAAACATGAAAAAGATTTTAACTATTGCATTGGCTTTATGGACTGCTCTGTGTTTCACGGCCTGCACCAAAAATTTCGAAAAAATAAATACCGATCCAATCAGTATTATAAGTGCTTCACCCGACAAACTACTGGCTCCGGCTCTGGTAAATATGTTGCGCACGAACCTGATACGCAACCGCAATTTCAACAACGAGCTGATGCAGGTGACCGTGACCAGAAGTGAAGACGAGAATGCCGTGTTCAGATATGATTTCAGGCCCAACGTGGCTGATTATACCTGGAATGGATGGTATTCTGAACTGACCAACTTCAGGGATATCTACGAAATTGCTTCAACCGAAGCATACCAGAATGATTCTTATAAAGGTATCGCGTTGATCTGCGAAGTCTGGGGGTTCTCTCTGTTGACAGATACATATGGTGATGTACCGTTTACCGAAGCCAATAAAGGAAAACAAGGTATCGTTGAACCCGCTTTTGACAGTCAAAAAGATATTTATAAGGGACTGCTGGACAAGCTGGAAGAGGCCAATAACCTGTTATCCGTCAGCACAGCTGATGTCGTGGAGTCCAGTGATCCGATTTACAAGGGTCATGTGGCTTCGTGGCGAAAATTTGGTAACAGCCTGTACCTGAGGCTACTTTTAAGAGTATCGGGAAAAGCAGAAGTTTCAGCCGATGCCATTGCCAAAATCCGGGAAATCATCGAAGACCATCCGGCCAACTATCCTATCTTCACTTCCAATGAAGAGTCTGCTGTACTGAAATGGACCGGAGGCACTGTGACGACCGATCCGTTTACCAATCCTTACGTGACTTCGTTACGTGAACTGGATTTCACCATTCCGTCTCTATGCAATTTTTTCCTCCTTAAACTGAACGGTTGGAACGACCCCCGGATTGACATGGCCCTGCCTTATGGTAATGGCACGCGGAACCGCCTGGGAATCGCTCCTGGTCAGGGAGGGTTTATCGGCATAGACAGTGGTTACGAACCTGGTGCGGCAGAAGACAAGCAAGCCTACTTTTACGCATTCGGAACGTCCGACTTCTCCCTGCACAAGAGCCCGCTGACAGGTATCCTGATGACCTATGCAGAGATCGAATTTATCAAAGCAGAAGCTGCGGCAAAAGGCTGGATAAGCAGTTCGGCGGCTGATCACTATTATCGTGGAATAGCCAATGCCATCCACTATTGGGTGCCTTCGTTCCCGGCAGCTATTTCCGATCCCCAATTCACGGATTATATGACGAATGCACGGATCGGGTGGGATGATACATTGCCTCTGGATGCGCCTGCGGGCGACAGTAAGATGGAGCGCATCCATGAGCATAAGTATTTTTGTCTCTTTATGACTGACTTTCAGCAGTGGTTCGAGCACCGGCGTACCGGCCATCCGATCATGCCCAAAGGAGCCGGGCTGAGAAACGGCGGCAGATTGCCCGTCCGGTTGAATTACCCGATATACGTACAGTCTGCCAATTCGGCCAACTACAAAAAAGCAGTAGCCAATATGGGGGGTGACGATGTCAATACGCTCGTTTGGTGGCAGAAGCCATAGTGAATGGAATGTTCTATTTTTAAACTATTGATATATGAACAGGTTAATAGCAAATATGATGTCACTGCTCTCCGTCCTGCTGATGTTCAGTGCATGCGACAAAACGGGGAACTTTCCCGGAGCAGAAGTTAACCCGCATATTGCGATCTATGACTTGCGGAGTTTTTACAAAGGTACGGACTATCCGCTGACAGTAGAATCCATGCTGGGGGCAAAAGGAGTTACCGGTGTGGTCGTGTCCGATCATAGTGGCAGGAATTTACCGGAAGGGTTGTTGATGGTGCAGGACAGGATGCGCCTGAATGAGTTGCGGGGGATCGCGATACATATAGGGGGCGATGCTGCAAACTATGTCCCCGGGGATTCGGTCACGGTCGATTTAACCGGCGGTGTCATGAAGCGCATAGACGGGATTTTGCAGGTGACGGGCCTGGATGGTGCAGTGGTGACCAAAGTTGCATCAGGAAAGGCGATAGCAGTCAACCGGGTGCCGAGCAGCTATATTCTGGCCGATCCGGACAAATATGAAAGTACCGAGCTCGTCATCGTGAAAGGCGGTTTTGATCCTATACCGGAGCCAACCGACACGTACAGCGGTGATAAGCTCGTCAATGACGGTTTTGACAACTTTGTCCTGCATACGGAGCAGGGTGCCACATTTGCCAATGAACCCTTACCGGGTATGGCCAATTTCTTTGGCGTAGTGGCTTACAGCAAAGACAATAACGGAAACCACACCCCCCATCTGCGCATCCGCAGGGCGGAAGACATTACCGTACTCAGTTCCACGGTCATCCGTGCACCGATTGTGATTTCCGGTTACATCGGGGATGTACAGGGCACCGATTTGGATGGCGAGTATATGCAGTTTCTGGCAACACAGGATATCGACTTTTCCGTCACGCCGTTCTCGGTGGTCACGCACAACACCAGCTCAGGCTATCAGCCCACCGGAGTGCCCCTTAAGGGATGGGCTACAGGGGGAAGACGTTCCTACAAATTTGATCTTACCAGCGGCACTGTCCAAAAAGGTGAATATTTTTATGTGGGTAATTCTTCTAAGCTTATCAACGGCGTGGGTTCTGCATCTATGGCGCATGGCAAATGGATCGTATCCAGGGTAACAGGCTCTGTACGGGGTGATGGTATCGGAGACCCGAGCACAGACCTGTTCCTCAATGCAACCAGTGCTTTTACCGATGCTGTTGCCGTCTTCGCCGGAACAACGGTAGACGAGTTTTCAATACCTATCGATGTGATCGTTACCGGTTATAACGGTTCTATTTTGAATGTCGCACAGCAGGCCGGACTACGTATTACCAATACAGACTGGTACGATATTATCAATCCTGTCACGTTGCAGGATCAACCTTTTTATAAGCAAGGTTCCAACACCATTTACATCACCCGTAAAGGAGCCGGTTATTTTTATAAACTGGGAGGAGAATACAATATCCGCCTGGGCCGTTGGATAAAAGCACGGATGGACCGCACCCTGCTTTTGTCGCTGGAATCGACCTTAGACGAACTGGAAAAGGAATTTCCGTTAGCAGACGGTACGTCTGAGGGCTGGCTGCCGACAAAAGTGGTGGAATAGCTTTTTCAGCCCACATCCTCCCCGCACGGTTGGGAGGATGTGGGCTTATTATTAACTGTATTCTTTAACGTAGAGTCCACGAACTATAAAATCATGAAACGGTACGTTTTTCCTTTGCTGACGATCTTTGTATACCTTCTTTTTATCCATGAAACTTCTGCACAGCAGAAAAAGGACAGCGGTACAACGCTGAACATCATGTCTTTCAACATCAGGATGAATTATAAGGATGACGGACCCAACAACTGGCAATTCCGCCGGACGTATCTGACCGACCTCATTAAGTGGTATCAACCCGACTTATTAGGTACCCAAGAGTCCTATTATCCGCAGTATACAGATATGCGGTCGCTGCTTCCGAAGTACGGGACTTTTGGTCCTGCAGAAGGCTGGCAAGGCGCTGAGTCGGTCGCTATTTTCTACCATAAGGATCGTCTGTCCATCATCGATTCCGGGATCTTCTGGCTGTCTCAGACTCCTGATAAACAAAGCGTCGGTTGGGATGCCGACCTGCGGCGGACGGTCTGCTGGGGTGCGTTTAACGTGAAATCCAGCCATCGCAAAGTGTATTTTTTCGTTACGCATTTCGACCACAAAGGAAAGACAGCTCGTGAAGAAAGTGCCAAACTCCTCCTGCAGAAGGTGCAGGAAATAGCCGGCGATACCCCCGCTTTTATTGCAGGGGATTTTAACCTGCGGGAAGAAAGCCCGTATTACGCCCTGCTCACAACCGGATACGACTTTGTTCCCGCATTATACGACACCCGTAAACTGGCCGAAAAATATTACGGCCCTTTCTGGACCTACCACGGTTTTGGGTCTATACCGACAGGAGCCATGCCGAAGATTGATTATATCTTCACGAATCAGAAGGTGAGGGTTTCCCATTTTATCAATATTGCGGAGCAACGCGGAGATCTTTATCCCTCGGATCATAACCCGCAAATGGCTACGGTCATTTTCTGAAGCCGGGCAACACCAGAAATGCACCTTTACATCGTACGTTCTGACACATTAAAATTATTGTAACCCAACCCGGTGCGGATCTCCAGCAACTGTTGCTGCAGCATCTCCAGCACCGCCAGGAAATTAAAAACGAAATGAACCCTGTTCTCTGAATTTGCTTTCAATGCGTTAAAATCCAGCTGTTTGTTAATGGCAAGCAAACGAACAATCGCCTGCTTCTGCTGCTCAATGGTATAAGGAAACTGGACGACAGTATGCTTCACCTGTTTGCTGCGATGGCCGTATCCTTCCATCAGCCGCTCGTAAACCATCATCAGCTTATACAGGCTGATGTTGCCCAGTTCTGCCCCGGCTTCCGCACTTTCCCCCGCTAACCGGAGATCCGTCGCGATGTTTCCGCGCCGCGCCATCCGGTGCCGTTCTTCTTCCAGCAGCTTCAGTTCTTCAGCCGCCAGCCTGAACTTCTTATATTCGATCAGCTTCTGTACCAGATCCTGCTTCGGGTCGATCTCGTTTCCTTCCGCATCCAGCTCCGGCCTTGGCAGCAGCATCCTGGCTTTGATGCGCATCAGGGTGGCAGCAACAAAAATGAACTCGCTGGCCACCTCTATATCCAGGCTGTTCAGATGCTGTATGTAATTCAGGAAATCATCTGTAATACGGGCAATCGGAATATCATGTATATTCAGTTCATCCCGCTCAATAAAAAACAACAGCAGGTCAAACGGCCCTTCAAACTGGGGCAGCTTCACTTCAAACGCTTCTCCGGTGGCTGCATTCATGCCGCAAACTTAAACAAAATACATCAGGT
>CAZJKM010000063.1:0-15440 GCA_964546645.1 uncultured Sphingobacteriaceae bacterium | reverse complement strand
GATGAGCACCAATACTCAGAACACTTTGATGCCACCTCCGGCCAATTCATTACGGATTATGATATCAGCAACGATTTTAACCTGGAAGATATCGTACACGCTGTATACAGTAACTACCAGAACAAAATAACCGATAAGCTGGGGTTTCAGGTCGGGCTGAGGGCGGAACAGGCGTATCTGAATACAGAATATTTCTCCCTCGATCCCTCTTTACCCGCTAACGAACGCAGTGCGTTAGGGCGGCTGGATTATTTCAGGGTATATCCGAGCGTATTCCTTACACAGGAGCTGAATGCCGGTCATCAGCTGCAGGCCAGCTACACACGGCGGGTAAGCCGTCCCCGCGGATGGCAGGTAAACCCCTTTATCAATGTTTCTGACCCGATGAATATCCGTCAGGGTAACCCGAACCTGCTTCCGGAAGATATTCATTCTTTCGAGTTCAGCTATGCCAAGTTCTGGAACCAGCTTACCCTTACCTCATCGGTATACTACCGGCGGATCAATGACGTGGTAGAGATGATCACCGAACGGGCAGACGATGCAAACGGGGTTACTTTTTCCAAGTGGCAAAACCTGACGAGCAACGATATCACCGGTTTTGAGTTGATATCTAAACTGAACCTCAACAAAAGTTTTGATGCCACTGCCAACGTAAACGTATTTTATAATAAGTTTTCGGGCAGCCAACAGTTTAACATTCCCTCAGCCGAAGGCTTTAACTGGAATGCCAACCTCACCAACAATATTAAGATCACCAAAACCCTTTCCTCACAGGTCAGGGCTGACTATTACGCACCGCGTGTCCGGGCGCAGGGCCGGACCATCGCTTCTTTTGTAATGGATGCCGGGCTACGGCTGGACGTCATGAACAAAAAAGGCAGTGTCATGCTGAATGTACGCGACTTATTCAATCAGCGGCGCTATGGCGGGACCATCCAAAACGACCTGATTATAGCACAGTTTGAACACCGGTGGATGCGTCGAATGGCAACCCTGTCGTTCAACTACCGGTTCGGACGGGATGATATGAACCAGAAAAAGCGCAGGAATGACAACCGCTCACAGGAAGATTTCCAGGGTGGGGAAGGGTTTTAGTAAAAAACCGTATGTTTGGACACACTAAAAACTCAACAACATGTATACCGCATTAAAACATTTGCATTCAGGCTGGCGTTATGTCGTGCTGCTGATGGTCGTGCTGGCCATTATCGGAGCCTTTTCAGGCTGGTTCGGCAAAAAAAACTATACCAACGGTAACCGGCGCCTCAATCTGCTCACGCTCATCTCGGCACATATTCAGCTGTTGGTTGGCCTGATATTGTATTTTATAAGCCCACTGGTGAAACCCGGTACCATGGGGGAAGCGATGAAAGAACCGGTATCGCGATACTGGACGGTGGAACATGCCGTGATGATGCTGATTGCCGTCGTGCTGATCACGATCGGCCACTCCCGGTCCAAAAAACACACAGACGCTATTGCCAAGCATAAAACCATTGCGATATTTTATACCATCGCAGTGGTTGTCGTCCTCATCGCACTGAACAATCCGTCCAAAGGAATTACGATTTTCGGCAGCAACCTGTAATATGGGTGTACCTGTTTTTCCGGACCGACCCCGGTTTTTATTTTCCAGGGTCAGTCCGGATATTTTTTAATTTGCAATTCACATTTTTTTTAATAAGTTTGCCCCCGTAATGTTGATTAACAATGCACATATCAGCTGGTGGTGGCCCGTACAGAACGGCGCCGGGACTTGTTGTATATAGGTTAGTTAACCAACCAAGGCTAAAAAGTAGAACCCGACGCTTCTGATCAGAAACGTCGGGTTTTTTTATGGACTCGCTGACAATCAAATAATTATATTATTATGACAAAAAAATTTACGTTACGGACCACCTATAAAAAACTATTGGCTGATACCGCTACGCCGGTGAGTATCTACCTCCGGCTGCGTGATGTTTTTCCGAACAGTCTCCTGCTCGAAAGCTCTGATTACCACAACCGGGAGAACAGTATGAGTTATGTCTGCTGCGAGCCGTTTGCAGGCATCCGACTGGACAGCCGGGAACTGGCGATCCATTATCCTGACGGAAGCAGTATGCAGAAAAACCCCGCAGAGATTAACCTGAGAAAAGAAGTGTCCGATTTCAGGGAATCATTTGACTACACTCCTGCGGAAGATTTCAAATTTATATCCAACGGACTGTTCGGGTATTTTACCTTTGATACGGTCAGTCACTTTGAAGACATCAGCTTAACGACTCCGGTGGATGCATCCCGCGAAATCCCTTATCTGAATTATCAGATTTACCGGTACGTCATCGCCATTGACCACTTCCGCAATGAACTGTATATTTTTGAGCACCGTACGGACGACATGCCGGAGTCAGGGCTTGATAAAATGCAATACCTGATTCAAAATAAAAATTTTCCTGAATACCATTTCTCATTGGCTGGTGAAGAGACTTCCAACATGCCGGACGAGGCTTTCAAAGAACTGGTGGTCCGGATGAAAAAACACATCTACCGGGGTGACGTTTTTCAGATTGTCCCATCCCGCGCTTTCTCCGTTCCGTTCACCGGCGACGAATTTAACGTTTACCGTGCATTAAGATCTGTTAACCCATCACCCTACCTCTTTTATTTTGACTATGGCGACTTCAGGATCTTCGGCTCATCACCGGAAGCCCAGCTCACGATAAAAAACAGGGAGGCATCCATCTATCCAATTGCAGGCACCTTCAGGAGAACAGGAATTATGGAGGAAGATTTCCGCCTGGCCGAAACGCTAAAAGCTGATCCGAAAGAGAGTTCGGAACATGTCATGCTGGTTGACCTCGCCCGGAACGACCTGAGCAGGCACTGCCGGGAGGTGAGCGTAAAAACGTTTAAAGAGGCACAGTATTATTCGCATGTTATCCATCTGGTTTCAAAAGTAAGTGGTATCCTGCAGCCGGAAGCAAATCCGTTTGATGTGGTTGGAGACACTTTCCCGGCAGGCACCCTGAGCGGTGCACCCAAACATATGGCTATTCAGCTCATTGACCGTTATGAACAGACACAGCGGGGGTTCTACAGCGGAGCACTTGGGTTTATGGGTTTTGACGGCGATTTTAACCATGCCATCATGATCAGGACTTTCCTGAGTAAGCAGAACGTACTGCATTATCAGGCCGGGGCGGGTATTGTCGCCGAATCTGACCCGCAAAGTGAACTGAATGAAGTGAACAATAAGGTGGCTGCTTTGCGAAAAGCACTGGAAATTGCAGAAACGCTTTAGGCTGACTGGTGACCATAACTAATCACAAGTCGCTAATAACTAATAACTAACATAACAAATGACTACCGACAAAAAAATACTGGTAATTGACAATTACGATTCATTTACCTTCAACCTGGTCCATCTGCTGCACGAATGTGGCGTAGATGCCACTGTATGGAGGAACGACAAGTTTAACCTCGAAGATGTAGCGCCTTTCGATAAAATCCTGCTTTCCCCGGGGCCGGGTATTCCCGAAGAAGCAGGGCATCTGCTGGATGTAATCAGAAAATACGGCCCTGAGAAAAGTATCCTGGGGGTATGCCTGGGCCAACAGGCGATTGCTGAAGTGTACGGTGGCAGCCTGTTTAACCTTGAAAAACCGGTTCATGGCACTGCGACCGAAATACACATAACAGATCACAGTGAAATACTATTCGGGGGACTGCCTGAACATTTTATGGTAGGCCGTTACCATTCGTGGGCCGTTACTCCGGAAGATCTGCCACCGGTATTGAGAACGACGGCACTTGACCAACAGCAAGTGATCATGGCCCTGGCACATACACAATACGACGTCAAAGGCGTACAGTTTCACCCGGAATCTGTGCTGAGCGAACATGGCAAAACGATTATACAGAACTGGCTGAATAATTAATGGTTCCACCAGCGTACACATATAACTATGAGCATTTTAGACACGATTATTGAACATAAACGGAAAGAAGTAGCCCTCGCAAAAGAACGGGTCCCGCTGGCGGAACTGGAAATGTCGCCCCTGTTTGCCCGCAGCTGTTTCAGCTTGCGCGAATTTATGCTGGCCGCCGGTCGTAACGGTATTATTGCCGAATTCAAAAGGGCATCGCCTTCTAAGGGCATCATCAATGACCGCTCATCCGTACGGGACGTAACGACCGGATACGATGCCGCCGGTGTCTCTGCCATTTCCGTGCTGACCGATCAGAAATTTTTCGGCGGTAGCCTGAACGACCTTACAGAAGCACGGGGAACAGTGGCGATTCCGCTGCTCCGCAAAGAATTTATAATTGATAGCTATCAGATTGCCGAGGCAAAAGCCTACGGTGCGGATATTATCCTGCTCATCGCAGCCGTATTGTCTCCCACAGCAATACAGCAATTGGCAGCCTACGCCGGAAAACTCGGATTAAGTGTACTACTGGAAGTCCATAACCGCGAAGAACTGGACCGCAGCATCTGTGATGAGTTGGATGCCATCGGCGTAAACAACCGGAACCTGAATGATTTCACGGTGTCTGTTCAGCATTCACTGGATCTCGTATCTCATATTCCGGCCCGTTTCCTGAAAGTCTCCGAAAGCGGTATCAGCGACCCGGAGACCATTGTGCAACTGAAAAAAGCCGGGTTTAACGGATTTCTGATCGGAGAGAATTTTATGAAAGCAGATAACCCCGCGATCGCCATACAGGAGTTCTGTAAGAAACGCTGATCATACGACGATCAACACACACGATTGCGTGAAAATCAGCGGAAAATAATATGACTTTTTAACTAAAGAGCAATCAGAGATGCAAAAATTCTATTACTTTTGCATCTCACCTTAAATTGTATTATCCAAACAATGGCTCGTTTAAACTTATTGGAAGAAACGCGTTTCGAAAAGCTCCCTGTAACCGTTTATTCAACTCCGCATGAGGCCTCACTGGCCGTCGCGCAACGCATTGCAACACTGATCAAAGAAAAACAACAAAAAGGTGAGCAGGCCATCCTTGGCCTTGCTACAGGTGCAACTCCTGTTGAAGTGTATGCAGAACTGGTTCGTATGCACCGTGAGGAGGGACTCAGCTTCAAAAATGTGATTACATTTAACCTGGATGAGTACTATCCGATGCAGCCCGATTCCGCGCAAAGCTACGTCACGTTTATGAAAAAAAACCTGTTTGGTCATATTGACATTGACCCGGCGAACATTCATATTCCTGACGGCACCCTGCAGCAGGATGAGGTCCAGGCTTACTGCTTACGCTATGAACAGAAAATATCAGCATTTGGCGGACTGGACCTTCAGATACTGGGTATCGGCCGTACCGGACACATCGGCTTCAACGAGCCCGGGTCCGCCCCGAACTCAGGAACACGCCTGGTTACATTGGACGACCTGACCCGTCGCGATGCCTCCCGCGATTTCGGCGGAAAGGAAAATGTGCCGGTGAAGGCCATCACGATGGGAATCGGAACGATCTTCAAAGCCCGGGAAATCATTCTCATGGCCTGGAACCGCAAAAAAGCGGAGATCGTAAAAAAAGCGGTGGAAGGCGAAATTTCATCCGACGTCCCGGCAACCTATTTGCAACTGTCTGACAATGTCGAATTCATACTGGATGAAGATGCAGCAGCCGAACTGACCCGCTTCGATACCCCCTGGCTGGTAAAAGATTGCATATGGGATGAGGCAACGATCAAGAAAGCCGTCATATGGCTGGCCAAAACCCTGAAAAAGCCGATCCTCAAACTAACTGAGGACGATTACAATAACAACGGTATGGCGCAACTGGCGACTGAAAAAGGGCCGGTTTATAACATCAACATCCATATCTTCAACAAAATCCAGCATACCATCACCGGCTGGCCGGGAGGCAAACCGGGGGCGGATGACAGCCAGCGACCCGAACGGGCTAATCCGGCGAAAAAACGTTCCATCATCTTTTCTCCGCATCCTGATGACGACGTGATCTCTATGGGAGGAACCTTTATCCGCCTGGCAGACCAGGGACATGAGGTGCACGTTGCCTACCAGACCTCCGGAAACACCGCTGTCTGGGATGATGAGACCCTCCGTTATATGGAATTTGCTGCGGATTTTTACAAATCCCTCGGACTGGACACCACTGCGCTGGACAAATTGTACACGGAGACCCGTCAGTCCTTCGCTTCCAAGAAACCGAACCAGATTGACACCAGTGAAGTCATGACGGTGAAAGGACTGATACGTAAGGGAGAAGCCATTGCCGGAGCCCGTTTTGCCGGACTGCCGGACGAAAATATCCACTTCCAGAACCTGCCTTTCTACGACCGTGTAAAGTACGACAAACAGATTGACTACGAAGACGACATCCGGCAAACCATGAAGTTGTTGCAGCAGGTTAAGCCTCAGCAGGTATTTGCTGCCGGCGATTTTGCGGATCCACACGGTACGCATAAGGTTTGCTTCGACATTATTTATCAGGCATTATTGCGGCTGCGCCAGACAGAAGCATGGGCAAAAGACTGCTGGCTGTGGCTGTATCGCGGTGCGTGGCATGAGTTTGAAATACATGAAATAGAAATGGCCGTTCCGCTTTCCCCACAGGAAGTATTGCGCAAGCGCCATGCGATCTTTAAACACCAGTCACAAAAAGACGTTCCGGTTTTTCCGGGAGATGATGCCCGCGAATTCTGGGTACGCGCAGAAGAACGCACACGGGAAACAGCACAGCTGTATGACCGGCTTGGCCTGGCGGAATATGAAGCCATTGAAGCATTCGTACGCTGGAAATTTGAGGATGAATAAGCAGCCCGCAAGGAGTCACTGACAAAAAATGCACCTGTTCCGGCAGGTGCATTTTTTGTTAATACTGAAAATTCCCGCTCCGGTCGACCCTGACAGCAAAAGGTTTCAGATACGTATCCAGCAGTACGGCTGCCTGCCTGCGGGTGACGGGATGGCCGGGCACATACTTCCCGCTGAATTTAAATCGTCTTTCCCAACCCTTCTCCACCTCTGCGTCCAGTTCGCTGCCCCGGTTAGCCGTATATTTGATCAGTCCGAGCAGATCCCCCAGGCTCATTGCATCCGTACGCTGGTTATCACCGAACCAGATCTGGCTACGGGTGTATAGTTGGCGTACAACCGGTTCGATGTCAGCTGCCGAAACGGTCGTATCAGGGTAAAACCAGTACTGCTCTTCCCCATCAGCTATGCGGTGAACTCCTTTTAACACACCGGTGGCGGCAACGCGCTGAATCGGGAGCGCATGTACGTCCTCGTAGCGCACATCCTGAAACGGAATCAATCTGGCCCCATAAGCCAATAACTCCCCCTGTAGGGTGCGAATGGCTATCTTATCGGTTGTCGTTTTAAAAAACGCACAATATGCAGCTGCCGTTCCGATAGCCTGTGCCTGTGCCATTAGCAACGGTATATCGTCTGCCGTCCCTGTATATAAACTGTCGGTTCCGGCGAGATGACGGGTTACAAAAAAATTACTGATTCCTTCCGGCATCAGCGCATCCAACGGCATCACCAATGTTTTGGCTTTCAGGCTGCCGGCCACAACACTGGTCCGAAGCTTGTTATGGCTGTACATGTCGCGCACTCCGCTGATACTGAATGTGCTCTTTACAGGAACCTGCCCTGCTGCAGAACGGTTACCCCCAACCAGATTATAGAGCTCGGCCGTCAAGGACGCATCCACGACTGCCGCAATTTTTATCCGCTGCCGGTTGCTGAGCGAGGCATTCCAGCCTTTACCGGAAGATTTTACAGCCAGCACACGTACATCCCGGAGTATCGTCAGGTTTTTCACCGTATCCATGATTTCATTCAGGACATTTTCAGCGACACGCGGATGGATATATCTCTTTGCCGCGATAGATGCTGAATCAGTGGCTTGGGGTGCTTTGACCAGCTTCTGTAGAAAAACAGCCCATAAACCGGCATCCAGATGATCATTGGACGTAATTTCCCGCACTGCACTGCCTTCTATCAGTTCTCCGCCCACAGCTGCCGTTCCGGTAAGCCATAATGTCTGCACCCCCGACAAAGCAGATTGTACTGCCGCCGCATAGGCATCCGGCCCGTTTCCGTACACCAATACCTTAGCTTTCTTGTTTTGCGCCGGAACAATCAACGGGACAAACGCGATAAAGAACAGTAACAATTTATTCATATACGTCTTTCTGATGACACGCTGAGCGTGAAGTTACTTTTGCAATGTGAAGTTACTTTATTTTATAATAGCAATACCGGTATTTAAGATTTTTTAACAAAATGTGTCTGTTAAACCGGGCTACCCGCAAAAAAAGAACCCCGCAGCTCTTTCAAGTGCGGGGCTCTGTATACAGACAGTAAGTAAACCGTCCACTCTCCTTCTTAATTTACCTCTGCCTGTGCTTCCTTCTTCATGGTTTCGTTGGCAACGATCACAATCTCGACCCGTCTGTTTTTTGCCCTTCCGGCTTCCGTATCGTTTGGCTCAATCGGCTCTGCCAACCCTTTGCCCTCCGTGGTAACACGATTGGCACTCACGCCCTGCGCTACTGCATAATTTTTCACAGAAGCCGCCCTCCTTTCAGAAAGGCCCTGGTTATACGATGCCGAACCCACGTTATCCGTATGCCCGATAACCAATATATCGGTATCCGGGTTCTTCAGCAACGACTCAGCCAGCTTCTGGATATTCGCTTTGGCTGTAGCGGTCAGATCCGCCTTATCAAAACCGAACAGGATACCACTGTCAAATTTCACAATGATCCCTTCCCCTGCCTTGATTACTTCGGCCCCGGGCACGGTACGCTCAATTTCAGCTGCCTGCTGATCCATTTTCTTCCCGATCAGGCCGCCTGCTACACCTCCGATGGCACCACCGATAACGGCTCCCACAGCCGTATTGCCTGCCTTGTTACCAATAATGGCACCGATGGCACCACCTGCTACCGCACCTCCCGCAGCACCTTTTTGCGTATTACTCATGGAGTTATAGGTACTGCATCCGCTCCACAAAAAAGCAGAAGCAGCTATCGAAACCCCCCATAAGGCTATTTTCTTTCTATATGTATTCATGATGACCTCTTTTTATTCGTTTGATTAATCAGGATAAGGCAAACAGGATGCCAAAAAAAATACAGACAATATCAAAAAAATGCCCTGTAGCAATTTAACGACATTGTCTGTAGCAAAACTGTTTTAAACCCGCATAGTAAAACCAGTGCTAAATCAGGTTATTTGCAGCAAGGTATTCAGCAATCTGCACCGCATTGGTTGCTGCGCCCTTACGCAGGTTATCAGCAACCACCCATAAATTCAACGTATTCTTCTGGCTCTCGTCCCTGCGGATTCGCCCTACAAATACCTCATCCCTGCCATGAGCATCTTTCGGCATCGGGTATTTCAGATTGGACGGATCATCCACAACGATAATTCCGGGTTGGCTGGCAAGCAGTTCCCTTACCTCCTGCAAATCAAAGTCGCGCTCAAACTCAATATTTATCGACTCTGAATGCCCGCCTATCACCGGGATACGTACGGTTGTTGCGGTTACTTTTATACGATCATCCCCGATAATCTTATTCGTTTCGAGGATCATCTTCATTTCCTCTTTTGTGTAGCCGTTTTCCTGAAACACATCAATATGAGGAATCACGTTAAGATCAATCCGATAGGGGTAGGCCGCTTCGCCTTCTACACCTGCCCGTTCATTTTCCAGCTGGCGTACTGCTTTCACACCCGTTCCGGTAACTGACTGATAGGTCGACACCACCACACGCTTTACGTTATAGGCATCGTGCAGTGGTTTCAGTACAACAACCATCTGTATAGTAGAACAGTTAGGATTAGCAATAATCTTATCTGCATGGGTTAACGTCGACGCATTCACCTCCGGAACAACTAATTTTTTAGACGGATCCATGCGCCAGGCAGAAGAATTGTCAATCACTGTGGTACCTGCCTCCGCAAACCGCGGTGCCAACTCCAGGGACGTACTGCCGCCAGCAGAAAATAAAGCCACATCCGGTTTCAGTGCGATCGCTTCGTCAGCCGTTACAACCTTATATTTCTTTCCCCTGAAATCAATTTCCTTACCTTTGCTTCGCTCAGAAGCTACCGGAATCAATTCTGTTACGGGGAAATTGCGCTCTGCTAATACTTTTAACATCTCCGAACCTACCAGGCCGGTAGCGCCAACGACTGCAACTTTCATTTGCTGAATGGTTAAATGTTTGAGTGTTTGTTTGTAATGAATTATTTAAATAAATATAATTAACCCTTGGATTTTCTAGCCGGCAAAGGTACGATTATTGACACGAAATAACGATTAATTGCCCATGAAAATTTAAAACACGCCTATATACAGACCAACCATAAAACATTGGTAATTATAACTGAACAGGAAAATTTAAACGGCCTCTTAAAAAAGAATTATAACTTTGCTGCAAAATTATTGAGTAGCACGGAAAAACACGACTTTTCAATATGAGCAGAACCAATCGAAAGCAGGAGGCACTGAACTATCACGCAATGGGAAGGCCGGGAAAAATTGCTGTAGTACCCACCAAGCCTACCAACTCACAGCGTGACCTCTCGCTGGCCTATTCGCCCGGAGTTGCAGAACCTTGCCTGAAGATCGCTGAAAATAAAGAAGATGCTTATAAATATACAGCCAAAGGCAACCTGGTAGCTGTTATCAGCAACGGAACAGCGGTACTGGGGCTTGGGGATATCGGGCCGGAGGCGGGCAAACCCGTCATGGAAGGGAAAGGGCTCCTGTTCAAGATCTTTGCCGACATTGATGTATTTGACCTGGAACTGGATGTCAGGGACGTCGATCAGTTTGTAAACACGGTAAAAGCACTGGAACCCACCTTTGGCGGCATCAATCTGGAAGATATCAAAGCGCCTGAATGCTTTGAAATAGAGCGCCGGCTGAAAGAAGAGCTGAACATACCGGTTATGCACGACGATCAGCACGGCACGGCTATCATCTCAGGCGCAGCACTTATCAACGCCTGTGAACTGCAGAAGAAAAAAATAGAGAAGGTTAAGATTGTGGTGAGCGGAGCAGGCGCAGCAGCAGTGTCCTGCACACGCATGTATATTGCACTTGGTGCAAAACCCGAAAACATCATCATGGTCGACCGCTCGGGTGCGATCCGGAAAGACCGGGCATCGCTTGATGAGATCAAACAGGAATTTGCGACAGCAAGCAATGTATATACCCTTGACGACGCTGTTAAAGACGCGGACGTATTCATCGGTTTGTCCGCAGCTGACGTCTTATCCGCCGGGGCACTGAAAACCATGGCCAAAAACCCCATTGTGTTTGCGATGGCCAATCCCGATCCGGAAATTGATTATGACCTGGCCTGCAGGACCAGAAAAGACGTCATTATGGCTACGGGGCGTTCTGATTTCCCCAACCAGGTGAATAACGTCCTGGGGTTTCCCTACATTTTCAGGGGAGCGTTGGATGTACGCGCCACCCGTATCAATGAGGAAATGAAAATTGCGGCCGTTCATGCCATCGCGCGGTTAGCCAAGAAGCCGGTCCCCGAGTCCGTCAGCCTGGCGTATAATGATCACAGTCTTAAATTCAGCAAAGACTATATCATTCCCAAACCCAATGATCCCCGACTGATCACAGAGGTGGCACCTGCTGTTGCCAAAGCAGCTATTGAAACCGGTATTGCCCGCAGAACCATTACGGACTGGGAGCAATATGAGGAAGAACTTCGCCGCCGGCTGGGATTGGATGATGTGCTGATGCGCGACCTGAGTGCGGCCGCGCGGCGCAATCCTAAAAAGGTTGTATTTGCTGAAGCAGACAATTACCGCATCCTCCGGGCGGCCCAGATTGTGCGGGATGAAGGGATTGCTGAACCGGTATTACTTGGAAACAGGAACCGGATCAGGAGTATTATTGAAGAAAACGCCATCGAACTGGACGAGGTTGATATTATTGACCCATTTGAGGAAAAAGACACGGAACGGTTTAAACGGTACGTGGAATATTTATACAGCAGGCGCCAGCGACGCGGCGTGAGTGAGCGGGATGCCAATAAGATGATGCTGGACAGGAATTATTTTGGTGCCTGCATGGTACAATTCGGGGAGGCGGATACCCTCATTTCCGGGCTTACCAAAAATTATGCGACCACCATACTGCCCGCACTGCACGTGATCGGTGCCGAACCGGGAAAACAACTGGCGGGTATGTACATGATGCTGACAAAAAAAGGGCCTGTATTTTTTGGTGATACCACGGTTAACCAAAACCCTACCGCCGACGAACTGGTCAGTATTGCCGTCATGCTGCATGATGCGGTGAAAAAACTGAACATCAAACCCCGCATCGCCCTGTTGTCCTATACTAATTTCGGCTCCACGAAAGGGGAAATCCCCGCCAAAGCGCGCGAGGCAGTGAGGATACTCCACGAAAAACATCCGGAAATCGTGGCCGACGGTGAAATGCAGGCAAACTTTGCGATGAACAGCGACTTGTTGGCGGAAAACTTCCCATTCAGCGCCCTGAAAGGAAATCCCGCAAATACACTTGTTTTTCCTAACTTAGAGTCGGGCAATATTGCTTATAAGCTGCTGCAGGAAATCGGTGGCGCAGAAGCTGTTGGCCCTATTTTGCTTGGGATGAACAAACCGGTGCATATCCTGCAGCTGGGCAGCTCTGTACGGGAAATCGTGAATATGGTGACGATTGCCGTTGTAGACGTTCAGTCCGCACAGAAGGTACCCGTTAGAAAAAAATAACCATTATGTACGAATATCTTAGTGGAAAACTGGTTTATAAATGCCCTACCTATGTAGTAATCGATGTGAGCGGTGTCGGATACCATGTGCATATTTCCCTCCACACCTTTTCATTAATAAAAGACAGCGAACAGTGCAAACTGTTTATCAGCTTTCAAGTAAAGGAGGACGCCCATACCTTATATGGATTTGCAGATGAAGGCGAACGGCGGTTGTTTGAACACCTGATATCCGTTTCGGGTATCGGTCCCAATACCGGACGCATGATCCTGTCATCGGCTACACCGGAAGAAATGGAATCTGCCATTGTAACAGGTAACCTGCCCCTTATTCAGCGTATCAAAGGTATTGGCCCTAAATCCGCACAACGCCTTGTACTTGAGTTGCAGGATAAGCTGAAAAAGCAGGGCAGCGGCACATTGACCATGGTCCCTAAAAGCCAGAGCGTCCCTGAAGAGGCCCTCTCTGCACTGGTGATGCTCGGTTTCCAGAAGCCGCAGGCTGAAAAAGTACTGAATGAGATTAACCGGACGGAACCGGGATGGTCGGTTGAGCAGCTGATTAAAGCTGCATTAAAGAAATTATAATACGGAATTGAAAACTACCCGCCTATTCTGCAGCTTCTTACTGTTATCGGCTTTGCTGAGTATCTGTTCATTGCATGCGCAGCAGCCCGATTCGCTAAAGCGGGATAGCATTCCCCTGCGGTACCCTCTCAAGGATGAACCGTTTTTACCCCTTTATCCCAAACAACAGGGCCTGAACCTACTTCGTCCGCAGAACATTGAACGTACCGTGGAATTTGACCCGGTTGCCCGGCAGTATATCATCCGGGAAAAGCTGGGCGACCGGCTGTACCGGCCTCCGCAATACCTCACGATCGAAGAATACCAACGATACAATGACAACCTGCTGAAGCGTGACTATTGGCGCGAACTGTCTGACCGGCCCATTACGGAACGCAGGCAGCAGGGTCTGATACCAACCATTGAGGTGCAAAGCGAAACGTTTGAAAAACTGTTCGGCGGTAACACCATTAACATTATTCCGCGCGGTAGCGCCGATGTAACCCTGATGGGGCAGCTGAACCGAAATGAAAATCCGCTGTTTAATGAGCGGCAGCGCCGGCAGGCCAATTTTGATTTTGACCAGCGCATACAGATGAACCTCACCGGCCAGATCGGCGAACGCCTGCGGCTTACAACCAACTACAACACGGAGGCGCAGTTTGACTTTGAGAATCAGATACGGCTGGATTATACCGGGAAGGATGACGACATCATTCGCCGGATCGAAGTCGGCAATGTCAGCATGCCACTGAACTCCAGCCTCATTACCGGCAGCCAGGCGCTGTTCGGAGTTAAAACACAACTACAGTTCGGCCGCCTGGGCGTGACCACCGTATTATCACAACAGAAATCGCAGCAACGGGAGATCACCATCAGTAACGGTGCCCAGCAAAGCGAGTTCCGTATTATGGCTGACGCTTACGAAGCGAACCGCCATTATTTTCTGTCGCAATACTTCCGGGACAACTTCAACCGGGCCATGAGCAATGCGCCCGTTTTGCTGACGGACGTGAATATCACACAGATCGAAGTGTGGGTAAGCAACCGGAGTAATTCCTTTGTGGATGCCCGTGACGTACTGGCTTTTATGGATCTCGGAGAATATAACCCGTATAATACGGCCTTATTCATGCCCGCGAACTCCCGGCTTCCTTCATCCGGCATCCCCAATGATCCCGGCACCCCGCTGTCCAACAACCTGACAACCGTCATCCGCGATCAGGCACGGCTAACCAACTCAAACTTCATACAGGGATATTTTGCCGGCTCAGGTGGCAACGACAACTATGCCAAGCTTACCTATGCCCGAAAGCTGCGACCAGACGAATATGTGCTCAATACCCGCCTGGGATTCATATCCCTGAATATTGCATTAAATGCTGACCAGGTGCTGGCCGTCGCCTACCGGTATACGGCCAACGGCCAGGAATACCAGGTAGGGGAATTCTCTACCGACCGCGCCATCAATCCGTCAAACCCGGAAGTACTGTATACCAAACTGCTGAAGAACGAGATTCTGAAGACCAACCTGCCGGTGTGGGACCTGATGATGAAGAATATCTACTCCATCGGCGCCTATCGGGTATCCCGCAACAATTTTTTCCTGAATGTGTTCCGCCTGGAAGATGAAAGCGGCGTGGAAAGGCCGGTTATGGCGGAGGGTGAGCAAACGCAGAATAAGCTTTGGATTCAGCTGACCGGTCTGGACCGGCTTAACCCCCAGAATGATAAACAGCCGGATGGGGTATTCGATTTTCTGGATGGCCTGACCATTGATGCACAGTATGGGCGACTGATGTTCCCCGTGATTGAGCCATTCGGCAACGACCTGGCCAGGCAGTTTACTGCTTCCGAACAACAACTTGCCGAAAAGTATGCCTTCCAGGCGCTGTACGACTCCGTCGTGATGGTCGCACAACAGCTACACGCCAACAAGAACCGCTATGTCATCAAAGGCACCTATGAGTCGGAAACCGGTACGGAATTCCAGCTTGGCGCCATTAATGTCCCCTACGGGTCTGTACAAGTATTTGCCGGCAACATGCCCCTTCAGGAAGGGGCTGATTTTACGGTAGACTACGACATTGGCCGGGTCCGGATCCTGAAT
>CAZJKM010000062.1:0-15982 GCA_964546645.1 uncultured Sphingobacteriaceae bacterium | reverse complement strand
CTTCTGTTGTCCGCTGCCAGACAGTACACAAAGTATGAATGGAATGGTTAAAATAAATCCGGCTAAATTTCCTCTTATCACCATACAAGAATACATAAAATCAGTTGATCGGGAGTAGAAAAATTACTACTCCCAACCCGGATTTTGAGTCAGCGCAGGGTTCACATCCTTTTCAGTTTGCGGTATCGGCCACAGGTAATAGTGGTCCGGAAATCCTCTTTGCCGGATCTGTACGCCCGTAAATTCTGTCATCCAAACACCATCCACTACCTCTTTGGCAATGCGCCATCTGCGGATATCCGAATAGCGCTGGCCTTCGCCGCACAGTTCGATCATCCGCTCATGGCGGATCCGCTCCCGCATCTGTTCCTTACTCAGTCCGTTAGGAAGGTCAGGCATTCCTGCGCGGTTCCGCACCGCGTTGATGGCATTATAAACACTCAGGTCAGGTGCACCCAACGCTTCGTTCTGGGATTCTGCATACATCAGCATAACGTCTGCGAGGCGAATGAGTGGGAAATTCTGGGGCATATTATCCTGCAGCGTATACACTGATCCGGTTTCCACAAACTTCCGCCAGGCATAACTTCCGTTTGTCCATACAGGCACATACGCAGAAGCATCGGAGGCGGCTACCGGGAACCTGTAGAGAAAAGTGGTTCCGGTCCGGCCGACAAAAGTAGACCAGGGTACCACAATGGATTGGTGCATGCGGGGATCCCTGTTTTCAAATAGCCTCCTCACGGACGCTTCGTCCGCCCAGTCTGATGGACTGTTGGGGTTAAACGTTCCGCCGGATGCATTGGTATAGTTCGCAAAACTGAACGGAGTGCCATCGATCATTTCATAGGCATTCACCAGTTTGGGCGTGGGCCGCGTACGTTGAGAGCCGGATGTGGCACCCCTGGCATTACCATAGTTGCGGTCCGTCGCGATTCCACGTCCTGCTTCTGCAATATATTGAACGTCGAAGATGACTTCCGTATTATTGTTGCCGGCCACCCGGAACAGCGTATGGTAATCATTGAGCAGACTCCGGTCACTCTTTTCCATTAGTTCTTTAAAGTCAGCTGCTGCTTTTGCATATTCCTTTGCCCAGAGATGAGCTTTGCCGCGCATGGCCAGTGCCGCCCACTTGGTTGCACGGCCTTTATTAGCTGCGTCGTAGCTTTCAGGAAGCAATCCGTATGCGTCTGTCATATCCTTCACGATGAATTCATACACCTCCCTGTCCGTATTACGCGGCAGATAGGCCTCATCGACATTCATCGGATTGTCATACAGTGGAACTCCACCGAAATAGTCCCACAATTTGAAATAGTAATACCCTCTTAAAAAAGTAGCCTCACCCAATAGGCGGTTTTTCATGCTTCCGTTCATTTGGATGCCCGGCACATGCTTCAATACGGTATTGGCCCGGTAGATTCCTTTGAAAAAGATACCCCAGGAAGTTGAATAGAATGCCGCGTTGGCGGGAAACACGCCTGTGGTTAACCCGGTGGCGAACGACTGATAGGCAATATCGGTAAAATCATCCATCATGCCTTGGATCACGATACTGCTTGTAAATTCACGGTTGGCATCGTAAATCGCATTGACCCCCATGACGGCGTCCTGCTCCGATTTCCAGAAATCACCTTCTGACAGCCCCACCAGCGAGTTCCTGTCCAGAAAATCGCTGCAGGATCCCAGTGTGCACAGTGCGAGTGACACCAGTACTATTTTATTAATCTTTTTAATCATGGCTTTTTCTATTAAAATGTCACGTTTAAACCAATGACCCACTGCTTCATCAGCGGGTAAGCAATAGCAGCATTTTCCGGATTGTATCCCTCAAAATCCGTAAACGTAAAGAAGTTTTCCAGGTTTGCATACAGCCTGAACCGGTCTGCCGAGAACCTGGAAGTTACGTTTTTCGGTAACGCATATCCCAGCTGCAACGATTTGATCCGGAAATACGAGGTGTTGTGCAGCCAGTAATCACTGAACATCGTATTCAGCGCCGATCCTGATGTCAGCAGGCGGGGGTGGGTAGTCGACTTGTTTTCAGGGGTCCACCGATTCAGGATTTCTGCACGTTGCAGAAATCCTTCATTAATATTGAAGGTGTTAAACCCGTCGTTACCCCAATACTGCATCACTCCGCCTATTCCCTGTCCGACCACATTCAGATCAAAACCTTTGTATGCCACGCTGAAGTTTATTCCGTACGTTACGTTCGGAAGAGCTGAATAGTCCTTGGTCACCCGATCCTTATCATCAAAAACCTTATCCCCGTTTGCGTCCTTATAGAGCATGTCTCCGGGTTTAGGTATGCCGCCTACGTACGTTCCGAAAGTATACCCGTCAGCGAGCAGCGCGTCAATCTCCGACTGATCCTGCAGGATCCTGTCAAATTCAAGCAGATAATAGGCGTTGAACGGGCTATCCTCGAGTGTAATGTTCGGGCCGCTGATCGACCGGTCGCCATTGAACCTGGTTACATTGTTTTTTACGGTCGACAGGTTGCCACTCACCTGGTATGAAAAGTCTGTCCCAACCTTGCCCTGGTAGGTTAATTGGAATTCCATTCCTTTATTCGTCATTTCGGCAATGTTTTGCCACGGTGGCAGGAAGTTGCCCAATGTCAATGGAATAGGGATCCTGGTTAAGATATCACTGGTTGTTTTGTCAAAATACTCCGCACTGAATGTCAATCTGTTTCTCAGCAGGGCAATGTCCAATCCGATATTACTGATTGTGGTGGTCTCCCATTTGATTTTGCTGTTCGCGATCTCCCTGGGTGCCACGCCTTGCCGCACCTGGCCTCCAAACGGATACAGATAGGTGCCATACACCACCTGGTAGGTGTAATCCCCGATCCGGTTATTCCCCAGGCGACCCCATGAACCTCTCAGTTTCACATCGTCAAACACCGATCTCAGCGGGCTTGCAAAGGACTCTTCCAATATACGCCAGCCTGCAGAGAACGATGGGAAGAAACCCCACCGGTTTTCCCTGGCAAATCTGGACGACCCGTCGTAACGAGCGTTTGCTTCCAGGAGATATTTTCCCTGGTAGTCATAGTTTACCCGACCGAAGTAAGATTGGAGGGCGTCGTCCGTTGCAGAGCCGGTAATGGATTCCAGGTTAGCACCGGCATCCATGATATAGATGGCGTCATTTCCTGAAATATCATTCTTTTTGGCCTCAAACCGGTCCATCCGGTTGTATTGCTGATCGAAACCTGCCAAAGCGGCAACGTTGTGGCCGCCATCGAAAGACTCCCTGAAACGTAACAGGGTGTTCAATACGGTGGAGTAGTCTCTTCGGTTACCGTTGAACAGGCTGTTGATAGCGGGTCTTTTCGGATATTCGAAGCCTGTTTGCAGGTTCCAGAGCGAATAAGGTTTTGCGTATTCCCAATTCCGGTTGTTTCCGTAGTTAAAACCGAAACTGCTTTCCCACTCCAGGTTTTTCAATACGTTCACAATGCCGAAGAACTTCATTCCCAGCCGCTGTCTTTCGTAATTTCCCATTACGTTGTCCACATAGGCCCTGGGATTGGTACCTGCAGGCAGGTTCGGGAACATTTCGCCACCATAACGACCGTCTTCGTAAACCGGTATGACGCCCGGAGTGGTGTTACGTATCGTTGAGAAGAAACTGGCAACATCCAGGGTCCCCCGATCAGACCAGCTGCCAAACACATTGCCTCCCAGGGTCAATACGTCCTTGATTTTGGTGTCTGCATTGATCCGGAAATTGTAACGCTTATAGCCGGAGTTGTCGATGATACCCTTGTTGTCGAGGTATCCCAGTGACATGGCGAAGTTGCCTTTTTGCCCGCCGCCGCGGACGGACAGGTTATGCTCCGTCAGTGCCGAGTTGTTCAGCATTTCGTTATACCAGTCTGTATTCGGATACAGCGGGTTTCCTGCGGCAGACTCTTTCCTCCATTCCTCAATCAGGGTAGCGGGGTATTTTTCGCGGCCTTCGGATTCATTCACCAGCTCCATGTGAGTGGCCATATCCGTAATGAACGCGATGTTTTTAGCGACATCCTGTTTCCCTGCATACCCGTTATAGGTCACACTGAATGTTCCCTCACCACCGCGTTTCGTCGTTACCAAAATAACCCCGTTAGCCGACCTTGAACCATAGATAGCTGATGAAGAGGCGTCTTTAAGAACGGATACACTCTCTACATCCATCGGGTTTACATCGTTTAAGGCCCCTGGAACACCATCGATAACGACCAGCGGGGAAGCATCGTTCATCGTCCCCATTCCCCTTACCAGCAGGTTAAAGCCCTCTGCGCCGGGAGCAGCAGATGTCTGGGCAATATTCAGTCCGGAACTCATGCCCACTAACGCTGATGCGAGATTCATTGTCGGCCGGCTGACGGTCGACTCTTCAAATCGGATGCTGGATACCGATCCCGTCAGGTTTATTTTTTTCTGGCTTCCGTACCCTACCACAACCACTTCGTCCAGCTCGTTTGCTGAAGCTTCCAGAATCACTGTCCGTACATTGCCGCCATCGGTAATGCTGGTTTTGAACCCCAGTGACCGGAACTGTAATCTGTCGGAAGCGGACCCGTTCAGGCTGAACCGCCCTTCCGAGTCGGTCACGGTTACAGCGTTGGTATTCAGATTGCGCACCTCCACGCCGGAAACCGGCTGGCCGCCGGCATCTGAAACCCGTCCCGTCAGTTGTTGCTGTATACGGGTTGGAGTTTCCGTAGCAGGTTGGGTGTAAGATGATGGGGGGGCGGCATTGGGAGATGCCTCCGGGTGTGTGCCGGCCATAGCACCCAATGACATAAAGGGGATGGCTGCCATCAGGCAACTCCCGCTTATGACATCCCTGATGTTAAACTGCTTTAGTTTCATTGTTGTCAGGTTTGAAATGAATAGTTAAAACGACTTTTAGTTATTTAATTTTATCCGGAACTACCAAAAGGTAATTGTCAGGGTTCTTAAGTTATTTAAAAATGAATACAATAATAAGTATATTATGTATACAATCAAAATGTTTTTTTGATTTTTTCGACGGCTGTCGTAAAAGTGGAATATATCTCCGCTCCCGGGCTGTCCGAATACAGGTATCCTGTGCACTGTAACATGCATCGCTTCGATTGGGGAGCTTGTTCGGGTCTCTCTTTGGTCTTCTTTTGGACTCGTTCCGGTTTCGCTTTGGTTTAGCCAAAGTGAGTTCAAACCGAGACCGGATGCTGTACACTGTCAGTAGGGAAGCGGTAACAACGGTGTCCGGTGTCCCTGCGCGTGTGCCGGTTTTATGAATTTCGGTAAGATATAGAAAGGTTAGGTGTATACATTATTGGCTGTTTTTTGTATATTATAAAACTGCCCCTACCTCTTTGTGCGAAGACAAGTACTTTTCAGAGCCAACCCTTTTTCTTGAACCATATATAAATGGCTATGGTAATCGCCAGCATCAGTAGTATCACGGCAGGGTAGCCCAACCGCCAGCTTAGCTCCGGCATGACGTGGAAGTTCATGCCATAAATACCAACGATAAACGTCAAGGGCATAAAAAAGACGGAGAAAATGGTCAGTACCCGCATGATCTCATTGGTGCGGTGGGAGGCAAGAGAGAAGTAGGCGGACAACAGCTGGGCGGTATTTTCGGAAAGATTGTCATACAGGCTTTGCATCCGTATATACAGGTCGCGCATATCCCGTGTGTAAATACTGCGGTTTTCTTTGGAGTCAATCTTGTCAACGATGTCGTACGAAAGGATGAGCAGGCGTTTCATGGTGTCTACTTTCCGCTTCACATAATATAGTCCGCGCAGAACAGGAGCTTTCCGCTGTTTCAGGAATACGTTTTCCTCAAAATAATCCAGGGATTCTGCGAGTTTCATTCCCGGTTCCTCAAACGTGAGGAGTGATTCCTTGATCAGACTGTTCAGCAGGTACAGGGTGTCTTTACAAACGCCCGAATCTATTTTCTTTGACTTTACGGTGCCGATCAGTGGTTGTCCCCGGCGGTGCACGGTGATCAGGAAATCATGGCTGTAAAAGAAAGCGATTTTGGTGGTTAGCTCCTGGATCGTATCGGCTTCGGGGATGGGATCATCGGTGAGGACACGGATGATGATAAAGGTATACTGCTCCAGGATCTCATATTTGGGCAGGTGATCGGGCTGCAGGCAGTCTTTTACCGACGCCTCATGCAGGCCATATTGCTTTGCAACCTGGCTGATTTCCTCCTGATCCGGGTTGGTGAGATCAATCCAGTCAAACCCGTGCGTTTCCTTTGTTGCCAGTATGTTGTTCATAAACCGTGTTGTTTATAACAAACGCAAAGTAAGAAAGATTTTCTGTAGTGGTGATGTGTCCGGGTTTAATTACTTCTCGATCGGAGATTTCTTATCGGGAAAGTCAGACCTAAACACTTTATCCCATAGCGCCGAGCTTACGCCATATCCCTTTTCAGGGTCCTGGTAATGGTGGAGCATATGATGCTGCTTGATTTTTTTCCAGATCCCACCCTTGAAGCTGGCGTGATGGATGGCATAGTGGGTCATATCATAAAAAAGATAACCTACAATGAAACCAGGGAAAAAGGCGGCAAGCTGATAAGTACCGAAAAAAAGCGAAAAGAACAGGTACAGGATCACCGCCATGGGGATACTGGCGGAAGGGGGCATGACGAGGCGCAGGCGGTCACGCGGGTAATCATGATGGACGCCATGGAAAATAAAATGGATGCGTTCCATGAATTTTCCTTTCGGGGCGAAGTGGAAGACAAATCGGTGCAGCAGGTATTCCGATAGTGTCCAGACAGCCAGGCCAAGCAGGAAATAGCCAATGAACGACCCGATGCCGATCTGGCCAGGCCCCAGGGCCTTCCAGCTGAAATACACTGCTGTGGGAATGTATATGAATAACGGTACGCTGAAATGCACTTTCGACAATGACTCCAGAAAACCGCTTTTGAACATCCGGGTAGACTCTTCTGAGTTCGATACGTAATTCTTTGCCATAGGGCAAAGTTAGAAATGTTTGCGGGAAAAGTTTATAATCTGAATTTCAAAGTTGGGATATTCATTGACATCGGTAGGAAAGGTTCTGCTACTGTTTTGTATCTCAATCAAAGGCTATTAACTGATACCGATCATGAATACGGTAAGTTCCCCGTACATTGTGCTCAAATCATTATTAAATAAATGGTATTTTTAACCGCTGTTCATTCTTATTGTTGTATCATGAAGTTGCTTTTTCGTTCCATGTTCTCCGCACCGGTATTGGCCGTTATCCTGATGCCGCTGGTATCGCTGGCCTCGCTCGTCAAGCCCGGCCGGCTCACGTGCGAATACCTGGAAAACCCGCTCGGCCTGGATACCCATACACCCCGGTTCAGCTGGACATTGCTTTCGTCTGCGCGCAACCAGGTACAAACGGCTTATGAAATTGTGGTGGATGAACAACTTAACGACAGTAAAAAGCAAAAGGTGTGGGCCTCCGGTAAAATAACATCCGACCAAAGCATCCATATCCCCTATGCCGGTAAAGCACTGCAGTCTTTTACCCGTTACTACTGGCGCGTAAGGGTGTATGACGGGCAGGGGAAAGCCTCTGCCTGGAGTGCGCCGCAATGGTTTGAAACGGCATTGTTAAATACGGCCGACTGGCGCGGGGATTGGATAGGCGATGGCAGCAAACAGTTTACCCACGATGAAGATTTTTACCAGGAAGACCCGATGCCTTTGTTTCGCAGATCTTTTAAGGCATCAAAAAAAATTGCTTCCGCACGGCTGTATATTAGCGGTCTGGGTTATTACGAAGCGTATATTAATGGAGCGAAAGTGGGCGACCATGTGCTTGATCCGGGATGGACGGCTTATGATAAGCAAATCCTGTATACCGTATATGACATTACCGGCCAGGTAAAAAAAGGCAATAACACAGCAGGCATTATGCTGGGTAATGGCTGGTATAACATGCTGCCGCTGCGTTTCTGGGGAGCACTCAACTGGCGCGATGCGCTGGCAACCGGCCGCCCTAAAGTCAAAGCGATGATCCGCATCGTTTATCACGACGGCACCATGGATGTCGTGGAAACCAATACCAGCTGGCAGACTGCGCCGGGACCAATTTTGCGCAATAATATCTACCTGGGCGAACATGTGGACGGGCGTCTGGACAATCCTGATTGGTGCACAGATAAAGCGCCTTCCGGAGGTTGGAAAAATGCCGTAGTGGTGACCGGTCCCAAAGGCATACTGACGGCGCAGAAGCAGCCGCCCATCCGGGTGACCAACGTACTGAAGCCGGTTGCTGTAGCCGAGCCTGCGCCAGGTACGTTTGTTTTTGACATGGGGCAGAATTTTGCCGGCGTAGCACGTATTAAGATAAACGGGCCTGCGGGCACGAAAATTACGCTCCGCTATGGCGAAGATAAATATCCGGATGGCAACGTGAATGTGATGACATCAGTGGCCGGGCAGATCAAAGGATCAAACGGAGGGCCGGGTGCTCCGCCCATTGCCTGGCAGGAGGATAGTTATATCCTGAAAGGCGGGGGAACGGAAGTGTGGGCACCACGGTTCACTTTTCACGGATTCAGGTACGTGGAAGTAAAAGGCTGGCCGGGCAAACCCACGCTGGATGATATCGAAGGGCTGCGCATGAATGCCGACCTGCAGAAAAACGGGCAGTTCACTTCATCCAACAGTATGTTTAACAAATTGGATGAAGTGATCCAATGGACATTCCTGAGCAATGTGTTCAGCGTATTGTCTGATTGTCCGGCGAGGGAAAAACTGGCTTACGGTGGCGATATACTGTGTACCACAGAAGCCTTCATGTTCAATTACGACATGCCCGATTTTTATGCTAAGGTCATCCGCGACCATGCCAACGACCAACGCCCGCTGGGTGGGATTACGGAGACGGCTCCGTACGTTGGTATTGCCGATGCAGGCCCGGGTGATAAGTCAGGTCCGCTGGGTTACCAGGTAGGCTTTCCCTTCATGATCAAAAAAATGTATGATTTTTACGGGGATAAGCGCATCGTGGAAGACAATTATCAGGCCGTGCGCAAACATATTGAGTTTTTACGGTCGACGGCCAAAGATAACCTGTTTGATACCGACCTGGGCGACCATGAGTCGCTGGATGAAAAGCCAATACCGCTTACCGCATCGGTTTTTTACCATCTGCACGTAACTCTGCTGAAAGATTTTGCCGCCATCGTTGGTAATAGCGCTGATGAAGCGGAATATGCCCGGCTGGCCGGGGAGATCAGGAAATCCATCGTCAAGGCCTTTTCACATCCCGGCACAGGTAAATTTGCCAATGGCACCCAGTCTGCCCAGCTTTTTGCACTTTGGAGCGGCATGGCTGACGGAGCAGGGCGTGAGCTGGTTTTTAAAGAACTGATAAACGCTTTCGAACAAAAAAACTGGCACCTCTCTACTGGTATATTTGGCACAAAAATGATGTTTGATGTATTTCGCAGGGCCGACCAGAACGATCTGGTATATCGCGTGGCCAACCAGCGCGACTTTCCCGGCTGGGGGCACATGATCGGGAACGGGGCCACCACGCTTTGGGAAACCTGGAAATATTCAGATAATACTTTTTCACAGAACCATCCGATGTTCGGATCGGTAGGCGAGTGGTTCTACCGTTCACTGCTGGGTATCAATGATGCCGCTCCTGGCTTTAAGAAAATCATCATCAAGCCGCAACCGGCTGGTGACCTGACCCATGCTTCGGGTAGTTTCCGGTCAGTTTATGGCCATATCGGCAGTGCCTGGAAGATCACCGATGCCGGCTTTTTCCTGGATGTGGAGATACCGGTTAACACCCGTGCTGAGATCTGGATACCTAACCAATACGGCCAGAGCATCACGGAAGGAGGGAAGCCAGCAGGCCAGGTGGCCGGCCTCACTACGGTAAATAGCACTGGCGGCTATACCGTGCTGGAAGCAGGTTCAGGTAGATATAGTTTTCAGGCCGCTAAATAGCGTAACCCCGTTTATGAGAGTATTGCTTTTTGTTATCTGTGCAGTTTGCTGCTATACCGGGAAATCCCTGGCGCAGCAACGGTTCTTACTGTATCCCGGTGCTGTGCCCAATTCCAGACCAGCAGCCAATCTGGAAGAAGACCGGCCTAATGCAGAAGTGGATACCTTAACATTTAACGTATCGGAACCAAGTATTACCGTGTTCCTGCCTCCCAAAGAAAAGGCCAACGGCACGGTCGTTATTATCTGTCCCGGCGGCGGTTACCAGGTATTGCTCAGCAAACGGGAAGGCAGCGACGTGGCCCGCGCATTTAATAAGCTGGGCGTAGCGGCTATCGTGCTGCGGTACCGGCTGCCGGACAACCGCGTACTGACTGATAAAACCATCGGCCCGTTACAGGATGCGCAGCAAGCCATCAAAGCGGTCAGGGAAAGAGCCGGGGAATGGGACATTAATCCGGATAAGATCGGTATCATGGGGTTTTCGGCGGGCGGGCACCTGGCGGCAACCGCCGGCACTCATTTTAACGACCCGCGCATTGATAACCCTAAAAACATAAGCCTGCGCCCGGATTTTATGCTGCTTATCAATCCCGTCATCAGCTTTACCGACAGTGTGGGCCATATCGGCTCCCGCAGCCATCTGGTGGGGGATACCCCGACCCGTGAACAGATCATATATTTTTCCAATGAATTGCACGTGGAGCCATCAACGCCACCGGCTTTTCTCGTCCATTCGGGCGCTGACGAGGTGGTGCCGGTAATCAACAGCCTGCAGTTTTATGAGGCGCTGCGTAAAAACAACGTGGCCGCAGGATTGCATATCTATGCCCGGGGTGAGCATGGTTTTTTAACCTGGCCACTTTTTGACGAATGGTTCGGCCGTTGTATCAATTGGATGGAAAGTATGTCCCTCCTTCATTAGCATGAATATATAAACCTGACCTGCGACTATGGTCCGTTTCCGGATGGATTAATTATTCAACCGGATAAACCCGCCATCCAGCGGATAATCATTCCCCGTTACAAAAGACGCTTCATCTGAACAAAGATACAGCGCCAGGGCGGCAACCTCTTCCGGTTTTCCCATGCGGCCGATCGGCTGGCTTTTGGATAGCTGGTCAAACATTTCAGCCTCCTGTCCCGGATAATTCTTTGCGATAAAACCGTCAACAAACGGTGTGTGAACCCGTGCCGGCGAGATGCAGTTACAGCGGATGCCGGCCTGCAGGTAGTGTGATTTAATCGTTAAATAAAGTGTAACTTCCGCAAGTTATCACCAAATTTCCTTATCACCAAATCTGGATGCAGGAGTGTCTCCTGATAGATTGTTTGCTTTTGTGTGCCGGGTCATAAAACCCGGACGACGGACCGGTTATCTTTGTTGGCATATGGAAAAATATGTCATCAAACGGAGCGGGACTTATGAGCCTTTCCTTTCTTACAAGATCAAAGATGCCATTGAAAAAGGCTTCCGGAGTGTATCCATGCAGCCTGATGCCGCCGTCTTTGAAAAGGTCATGCAGGCCTTAGACGATAAAGATACCTGGGCGGTGGAGGAAATACAGGACTGCATTGAAAAGGTGCTGTATGAAAAGCGTTACTTCGAGGCCATGCGGTCGTTTATGGTATACCGCCATACGCGGAAACTGCAACGTGAGCATATTGACCGGTTTAATGAAGATACCACCTACGTAGACAGTACCCAGACGATCGAAGAGTATATCCGGCAAACCGACTGGCGGATCAATGCCAATGCCAATACCTCCTACTCGAACGCCGGGCTGGTGAACAATACCGCGGGAAAGATCATTGCCAACTACTGGCTGGATAAGGTGTACAGTAAAGAGGAGGGCTATGCCCACCGCAACGGTGACATCCATATTCATGATCTGGATTGTCTTTCGGGCTACTGTGCCGGATGGAGCCTGCGGGTGTTGCTGAACGAGGGATTCAATGGTGTACGTGGCCGCGTGGAAAGCCGTCCGCCATCCCATTTCCGGGAAGCATTGGGACAGATGGCCAATTTTCTCGGAATCCTGCAAAGTGAGTGGGCCGGTGCGCAGGCATTCAGTTCGTTTGATACCTACCTGGCACCCTATGTGTTTAAAGACCAGCTGTCTTATACCGATGTGCTGAAAGCGGTACGCAGCTTTGTGTATAACCTGAATGTGCCTGCACGATGGGGGCAGTCGCCCTTCACCAACATTACGCTGGACTGGAATGCCCCGGAGGACCTGAAAGAACAGATCCCCACCCGGCGCGACCAGCATCTGTTTGCCGGCACGGACGACCCGGCCCTGCTGCTGAAAATCCGGCAACGGGGTGTCCGGGAACCGGAAGACCTGTGCTACCGGCACTTCCAGCCCGAAATGGATCTCATCAACAAGGCGTATTACACCGTGATGACCGAAGGGGATGCCAACGGACAGCCGTTCACGTTTCCCATTCCGACGGTGAATATTACCGAGGACTTTAATTGGGAAAGTGATAATGCCACCCTCCTGTTTGAGAATACGGCAAAAATCGGCTCGTCCTATTTCCAGAATTTTGTAGGCAGCCAGTATATTACTGACGAATCCGGCAACCGGGTAGAAAACCCGGAAGCATATAAGCCCAATGCCGTGCGGAGTATGTGCTGCCGGCTGCAGCTGGATCTGCGGGAGCTGCTCAAACGCGGTAACGGGCTTTTCGGCAGTGCCGAAATGACGGGAAGCATCGGCGTGGTTACCATTAATATGGCCCGGTTAGGCTACCTGTGCAAAAGGGATGAGGTGAAACTGTACCGGCAGCTCGATCATTGGCTGGAGCTGGCCAAATCCACCCTTGAAAAAAAACGGGTCTTTATCCAGGAGATGTACGACCGGGGCTTATACCCGTATACCAGGCGGTACCTGCCGCATTTCCGCAACCACTTTTCCACGATTGGGGTGAATGGCATGAATGAAATGATCCGGAATTTTTCGGACGACCGCGATCATATCGTATCCGATAAAGGTATTGCTTTTGCCACTGCCGTACTGGAACATATCCGGGGTCGGATGCGTGAATTCCAGGAAAGCACCGGCAACCTGTACAACCTGGAAGCTACGCCGGCAGAAGGTACGACCTATCGTTTTGCCAAGGAAGATAAAAAGCGTTTCCCCGATATCCTGCAGGCCGGACAAGGGGAGAATATCTACTATACCAACAGTTCGCAGTTACCGGTTGATCACACCGAGGATCCGTTTGAAGCGTTGTTCCTGCAGGATAGCCTGCAATGCAAGTACACCGGAGGAACGGTGCTGCACCTGTATATGAGTGAACGGATCAGTTCTCCGGAAGCCTGCCGGAGTTTTGTACGCAGTGTTATCTCCAATTTCAGGCTGCCGTATATTACCGTTACCCCGGTATTCAGTATCTGCCCGGTACACGGATACCTCAACGGTGAGCATGAATACTGTCCGAAATGCGACGACCTTCTTATAACCACTTACCAACAAACGATAACAGATGAACAAACAACAGCAACATGATCCGGTGCTGCAGCAGCACCAGGAAGAACGCAGTAAGTGCCTGGTATATACCCGTGTAATGGGATATCACCGGCCGGTGGAAAGTTTTAATATCGGTAAAAAGGGAGAGCACCGGCAGCGAACGCATTTTACCGAACGTAATGCCGGTGCCGATTTATAACATCACGCCGTTTACACTATTGGATTTTCCGGACAAAACAGCCTGCATCCTCTGGTTTGCAGGCTGTAATATGCGTTGTCCGTATTGTTATAATCCGGAGATCGTGCTGGGCAAAGGCAGGATAGGTATGGACGCGGCATTACATTTCCTTCGTTCGCGCAAAGGCCTGTTGCAGGGGGTCGTACTCAGCGGCGGCGAATGCACCCTCCATGCCGGGATTTTTTCACTGCTTGCTACTGTGAAAGAGGAAGGATTTAGTGTGAAGATCGACACCAACGGCTCCCGTCCGGAGGTCTTGCGCTCCCTTATGAAACAGCGGCTGGTTGATTACGTTGCATTGGATTTTAAGGCAACAGACCATAAATATAAGCAGATAACCCGTTCGGGATTGTTCGGTGCATTTACAGAAAGCCTGGCCTTGCTGAACGAAGCGGGTGTCCCGTTTGAAGTGCGAACCACGGTGCATAGTGCATTGACCGGCGAAGACGACCTGCGTTCCATGGTCGCCTATTTGCAGCGATCCGGATACCGGGGAAAATATTATATCCAGCATTTTGTCAATGACGTGCCGACATTGGCTGACCTGCCACGGTCGGTTAATAACATCCGGGCAGATACGTTGTCTACCCCACAGGTGCAGGTGGTTGTAAGGGCTTAGGAATGGATGATCGATCAGGTAATGTCCTTGTCAGGCATTCAGTAATACTGATCACGATCCGCCCGCACAGGCTTTCCTTTCCTACGGTTTCCGGGAAGCTTGCTTTTATAGATAGGTTTTCCTTATTTTGTTATCAATAACAGAAACGCATGCCGGCATGGAATAAAAGATATATTGGTCAGCAGGTTACCGTAGGTATTATTTTTATGTGTATTGCCGGACTCGTACACAGTGCGGAGTATAGCATCAACTCAGCAGCTGCCCTGGCAGCCCTGAGCCTGCAACCGGGGGATAAAGTGTATGTGGAGGGAGAAAACTGGGTAAACCAGCAGGTGGTTTTTAAAGGAACCGGTACGCCCCGGAAGCCGATTACGCTGATTGTCCGCAAAGGCGGGTCGGTCACCCTTTCCGGCACTTCACAGCTGCTGATCGATGGTCGGTGGCTGGTGGTTGACGGACTGAAGTTTGCGGATGGTTATTCCCCCAAAGGTGCGGTCGTCATGTTTTCAAAGATGTCGGAATATTGCCGGCTGACCAATACAGCGATTATAGATTACAATCCCCCACAAAAGGAGACGAACTATAACTGGGTGCTGCTGCGCGGGATGTATAACCGGGTCGACCATTGCTATTTTACCGGAAAAAATCATGTAAATGCGACTGTAGTGGTTGAAATTACAGGGCAACCGAATTACCACCGGATCGACCACAATTACTTCGGCCCCCGTCCGGAGCTCGGACAGAACGGTGGGGAGAGTATCCGCGTGGGATACAGCGGGCTTTCCCTGACGCCGTCCTATACGACGGTCGAGTACAATGTGTTTAAGCAGTGTAATGGCGAGGGAGAGATCATCACCAATAAGTCGTGCAACAATACCTACCGGTATAACCTATTTTTTGAAAGTGAGGGTGCCCTTACCCTGCGCCACGGCAACAGTACCCAAGTATACGGTAACTATTTTATCGGTAATGGTAAGCCGAGGACCGGCGGGATCCGGGTGATCGGGGAAGACCAGGAGATCTATCATAACTATTTTCATGGATTGGCGGGCGACGGTGCCCGGTCGGCCCTTTCCGTGATGAACGGTATGCTGAACTCGCCGCTGCACGGGTATTACCAGGTGAGGAATGCGCGGATCCGGGAGAACACCTTCGTTAACTGCCGTTATACGTTCCTGTTCGGCTTTGGTAAAAAAGAGACGGTGAATGAGCCTCCGGTTAACGTCCTGCTTTCCGGAAATGCGATACAGGCTGCTGCCGGCGCAGCGGTATTTACCTGGCTGGAGCCGGGGGCGGATATCCGGTTTGAAAACAATACGCTGACCGGGCGTTATAAGGATCAAAGACTGCCAGAAGGTGTACAATTGTCAGAAAACCCACTGGCTCCCGATGCAGACGGACTGTTGTACCCTGCTCCGCCGGTGCCTGCCGAACACCGCGTCGTATTGCGGGGGAAAGGAATTGGCCCGGATTGGATGCCAGGACCGGGTAAGCTGATTTATAAAGATGGAATGTATGGGTTGTAGGGTTATTTGTGAGACGCCTTTAGCTCTTACAGACATATATACTTAGTGAGAGGGTCTCATTAAAGGGTTTGCTTCGTCCGCTGAATGGTTCCCTTTAGCCGCAGAATGGTTCCCTTTAGCCACTGAACGGTTCCCTTTAGC
>CAZJKM010000061.1:0-16189 GCA_964546645.1 uncultured Sphingobacteriaceae bacterium | reverse complement strand
GAACCCCTGTTTCAAGAATGAAAATCTTGCGTCCTAACCCCTAGACGAACGGGCCAACTTATTTCCGGAAAAATCTTCGTTTTTTCGGTCTGCAAAGATAGACCTTTCATCGGAATTTCAAAAAGTAAAAATAAAAATTTTGAGGCCCTCCCCGCCAGATATATGTATCTTTGCCACTTATCTTATAAGAATATGTCAAATATCATCGCTATTGTGGGACGCCCCAATGTAGGTAAATCAACCCTCTACAACCGATTAACGGAGAGTCGCAGGGCAATAGTGGATGATCTCAGCGGTGTTACGCGTGACCGCCATTACGGGCAGGCCGAGTGGACAGATAAGCAGTTTACCGTCATAGACACCGGCGGATACGTACATGGTTCCGAGGACATGTTTGAGTCTGCTATCCGGGAACAGGTACTGATTGCCATCGAAGAAGCGACCGTTATCCTTTTCATCGTGGATGTAACCACCGGCATCACCGATCTGGATGATGAAGTAGCCAGCCTCCTCCGGCGCAGCAAAAAGCCGGTGTTTGTAGTCGTAAACAAAGTGGACCACCATGTACTGCAAAATGAGGCCAGTATTTTCTATAGCTTCGGCCTGGGAGAAATCTATCCTATATCGTCCATGACCGGGTCAGGTACGGGGGAGCTACTGGACGAAGTAGTGAAGCATTTTGAAGATATCACGGAAGAAGCAGATACGTTACCCAAGTATGCACTTGTTGGCAGACCCAATGTAGGTAAGTCTTCCTTAACCAACGCGCTTTTAGGCCATCAGCGGAATATTGTCACACCGGTTGCCGGCACTACCCGCGATTCGATCCGCACGGAATACAACCAGTTCGGTCACCGGTTTATACTGATTGATACCGCCGGTTTACGCCGGAAAGCCAAAGTCAAGGAAAATATTGAATTCTATTCGGTTATGCGTACCATCAAAGCTATAGAGGACGCTGATGTGGTACTGCTGATGCTCGACGCAACAGAGGGCATCGAGGCTCAGGATATTAATATATTTCACCTTGCAGAGAAAAATAAAAAAGGGATCGTCATCCTCGTCAATAAATGGGATCTGATTGAAAAGAATAACAAGACAACAAAAGTTTTCGAAGAGCAGATCCGTGATAAGATTGCGCCGTTTACCGATGTGCCTATTCTGTTTGTATCAGCGACCGAAAAACAACGGATCTTCAAAACCATTGAGGCAGCTTCCAAAGTGTATGAAAATAAATTCAAGAAAATACCGACCTCAAAACTCAATGATATCATGCTGCCGATCATTGAGAGTTATCCCCCCCCTGCCATCAAGGGCAAATATGTAAAAATCAAATACGTCACTCAGATCACCGGCCGATCACCTATGTTCGCTTTTTTCTGTAACCTTCCCCAATACATCAAAGATCCGTACAAACGGTTCATTGAAAATAAACTGCGCGAACATTTCGATTTTGAAGGAGTACCCCTACAGATATTTTTCAGGCAAAAATAATCTCCTGCAGATCATTCCGCTAAACGGGGCTTCACTTTTCGATAAACATCTCCACCACGACATTCCACTGGAAGTCAGGCTGCACTTCCCATACACGCAGGTAATAATAGTTTACTTGCTTGCCTTCTTTGACAAGAACGGCGTCGCCATAAGAAAACGCCAGTTCACCACTATATGCACGATCTACTTTAACAGGGGTGGTCGTGATATCCAGCTTACTGTTTTTCAGGAAAGACAGGATAGCCTCTTTTCCGACTATTGGCTCCTGCCAGGGTAAGAGCAAACGGGCCTCAGCAGCCAGGAACTCATTGTACGCTGTGGCATTATCCGCTTTTAACACGGTTCCCATCAACCGATCCGTACTGAAAATAATATCTTCGCGCTGGCTGAGTCTCGCTTTAGAACGAACTTGAACATATTCCGCATTATCAGGTTCTTCAAACGTCTGCTGTAGCTGTACCTTCGGCTCGTGGTGCTCCGTTTCCGCACGGTAAGCGATTTTCCATATCCCCTTTTTATCCCGTTTCCAGATGCAGAGATACTGGCCATAGCGCTTCCGGGCACCTACACGCTGAAATTCCATTGGACCACAGGTTATCCCCCATTCCATACTTTTGGAAACTTTTGCATAAACCGGTGTCCAGCTCATAACGTCGGGTATATTCGGCCTGTTCTGCAGATGCTCCAACGCCATTACCGGTGCAGGCTTAAAGAATATACTATTCTGGTCGCAGGCTCCCAACAGCGCCTTATATGGCCCGGCAGTATTCGACAGTCTCCCCAGGCTCCGATCAGCTGTCACCAAACTTCCGACTTTCCCCAGCGTCTGCGCCGCTATGGAAAACGGCAGCAGCATCAATAACCATATGTATTGTATATACAGCTTCATATTTTTGACCAGACTGAGCCTTCTTTACTATCCATAATCTGGATACCCATTGCGTTAAGCGACTCCCGGATCCTGTCCGAAGTGGCATAATCCTTATTTGCTTTCGCTTCCGCGCGCAGCATTAGTACGACCTCCATCAACCGGTCAAAATCTCCTCCCCCATTCCCTGCTTCCTCTTTTAATCCCAGGATATCATAGACAAAATGCTGCACCAGTTCTTTCAGTCGCTCCAGGTCCTCTGCTGTGATACCCGCTTTACCGTCGTATACACTATTGATAAAACGGACCAGCTCAAAAATTTCCGCAATCAGTACCGGACTGTTAAAATCGTCGTTCATCGCCGTATAACAACGCTCCCGGAACGAGTTTGCATGAAAGCCGGTTGTTTCAGCACCGGTGGTTAACTTAGGTAGGAGCGCAAGGGCATTCATCAACCGTTTATATCCCTTATCAGCTGCATCCAACGCTTCGTTTGTAAAATCAAGCGTACTGCGATAGTGCGCCTGCATCATAAAAAAGCGTACGCTCATCGGGCCGTATCCCCGCTCCAGCAACGGATGATTTCCGGTAAACAACTCCTGCGGCAGAAACCCGTTTCCGGCCGACTTGGACATCCGCGCCCCATTCACCGTCAGCATATTGGTATGCATCCAGTATCTTGCGGGCTGCGTATGGTGGCAGGCTTGTGATTGGGCAATCTCATTGGTATGATGGGTGGCCGCAAGATCCATCCCTCCCCCATGTATATCAAACTGTTCTCCCAGGTACTTACTGCTCATGGCTGAGCATTCGATATGCCAGCCGGGAAAACCAATACCCCAAGGTGACGGCCAGCGCATAATATGCTCCGGCTTCGCTTTGATCCATAATGCAAAATCCAGCCTGCCATGTTTTTCATCCTGTCCGCCCAGTTCCCTTGTATTATTCAGCAGATCGTCCAGCTTCCGGTTGGTCAGGATGGTATAATCGTGTTCCTGTACATACTTCTCCACATCAAAGTACACCGTACCGTTCACCTCGTAGGCATACCCATTCGCCATAATTTGCTCTACCATCTCAATTTGCTCTGAGATATGGCCGGTTGCAGTGGGCTCTATACCGGGCGGAAGCGTATTGAACATACGTAGCACCTCATGGAAACCTAATGTATATTTCTGTACGATTTCCATCGGTTCCAGTTTCTCCAGCCGGGCTTTTTTTGCAAACTTATCGTCTCCGTCATCACGGTCACCTTCCAGATGGCCGGCATCCGTTATATTCCGTACATAACGCACTTTATAGCCCAGGTGCAACAGGTAGCGATAAATCAGGTCAAACGACACAAACGTACGGCAGTTACCAAGGTGGACATCGCTGTAAACCGTGGGCCCACAAACATACATGCCCACAAACGGAGGTGATAATGGCTCAAATTTCTCTTTCCGGCGTGTCAGGGTATTATACAGAAACAATTTACTGTTCATGGTTGCGAAAATACGAAATCCCCCCATACCGGATAGTGATCCGAATATTTTTCCGGAACAATCTGGTATTGTTTTACCTTAAAATGAGGGCTTACAAAAATATAGTCTATCTGGAAATTAGGAAAATCTCCGTTGTAGGTCACTCCCCACCCGCTTCCCTTTTCCCGGAAACTGTTTGTCATTCCTTTAGCAACCTGGTTGACGGCATAGGACATGGGCGTATCATTAAAATCACCGGCGATCATATAAGGTACCTGGCAGCTATCGGCATGGTTGCGCAGGCTCAGGGCCTCCTCTCCCCGGTCTGAAAACGCCCATTTAAGCCGCTGGCCGATACGTTTGGTAGCAGAAACCTCGTTCTCAGCATTCCGGGCATTATTGATAAACCGATAATCTTCCGCCTGAAACCCTATCGACCGCAGGTGCACATTGTACACCCGGAATATGTTCCCGTTCCAAAGCAGGTCCGTATAGATCATCCTGGACACGCCGCCTCTCGGATGAGGAATATGTCCTGCAGCCTGTATGGGAAACCTGGAAAAAACAGCTACTCCAAACCCTTCATAATCATTTTCACTGCTTGGATAAAAATAATAATACGGCATATTGAGTTTCTTCTTCAATACAGGTATTACCGCTTTTTCACCCTTTTTCCGGGTAAAAAACTCCTGAAAGCAGACTACGTCCGGCGACAGCTTTTCAAGCAATTGGAAGATATTTTTCCGGTGATCAATATAATCATCCGGGTGATGTTCATCAAATGCCCTGAACAAATGCACATTATACGTCAGCAAACGGATTGTTGCAGTATCCCTTATTGTCACAGCCTCCTCTGAAAGGCCTTGATGAAACCCTACATGCCAGCGTAAATGCCCCCAACCAAGCACAATAACCAATAGGGAGGCCAACGCATAGAGACGACGAAAGAACAGCCAATAGAGGATAAACAGTACGTTTACCAGCAGGACCGGCCAGTACGCAATACCAAAAAAAGCGATCGGCCAGAACTGTTGAGGGTTCACCACCGGTGCCAGGTAGCTCAGGCAAAGCATCAGAATAGCACCCGCATTCGCCAGCAATATCAGTCTGTGAAAAACACCCAGTTTCCGTCTTCTCTTTCCCATTCCTGTTTTAATGCTGCTGACCCTGCTTACTGGCTTTAAACAGTGCTTCTTTTTCAGATTTGCTAAGACTGTTATAACCTGATCGGGATATCTTGTCAAGCAGGCTGTCCAGGTACTCCTGATCAGGAACGTCAACCGCAGGCCGGTGGCCTGCCCCCTTATCGTTACGCAATACTTTTAGCCTTTTTTTGTGTCGGCTAAGCATCCGGCTCCAGTCGCTACCCCGCTGTAGTTGCCGTATATACACAAATCCCAGCAGCGCACCTCCCAAATGTGCAATACTTCCGCCGGCATTAACGCCCGCCACAAACAAAACATCCAGTATCACCAATACCAGGGCCATATACTTCAGGCGAACATTCCCAAAAAATAACATGCGTATGGTGTAATCGGGGACGAGTGTTGCGGTTGCGAGGACAACTGCATTTACTCCGGCAGATGCACCGATGAGCCAGCTGTTACCACCACGAAAGACCGGAAGCAGGTTATAGGCCATTAAAAAAAGAAAGGCCCCGGCCAGTCCGCCTGCCAGGTACGTGAACAAGAACTGTCGCTTATTGAGAAATGACAAAAATATCTGCCCCAGCCAGTAGAGCCACAGCATGTTAAACAGGAAGTGAAAAAATTCCTGCTGACTGAACATATACGTAACAAGCGTCCACGGTTTATACAGCAATACCTGCGGATCAGCCGGAAGTGCCAGATTCAGATATAACAATGTGCCGATATCAGTTTGCAGCCCAAACAGCACGGCGATCAGCCCGCCGAGGCGAATAAGCAGGAACACCACGACATTGATGGCAATAAACAAATAAAGCGGGTTTCCTGAACGAAATGCCTTATACCACAGTTCTCCGAAAATCGATCTGTTCATGCCGCAAGATACAAAGCAAAGATAATATTTACAATGTTAATGCCACTGACCGGGCCGCCGGATGCCCCAGTACTTAATGAGTAAAAAACCAAACAATGCCCCACCCAGATGGGCAAAGTGAGCCACCGAATCGCCCGCTACCCGGGATACCCCGAGTACCAGTTCAATCACGATATAAACCGGGATAAAATATTTCGCTTTTATGGGGACAGGGATAAACATCAGGAATAATTCGGTATTGGGGAACAGGTAACCAAAGGCAACCAGCAAACCAAATATGGCTCCTGAAGCGCCCACCATAGTAGTTCCATAAATTGCAGCAATGGTGGTCAGATCGTCTCCCTGTAACCATGGCACGCTCGCGTTATAGCGAAGCATATCACCGTCAACAGCTACGTTTATATAATCCCGTGCAAATGCGGTTCCTGTAATCTGGTACACTTCCAATGCCTGTACACCAAATTGCAATACCAGCGCGCCGAGTCCGGTTATCAGGTAAAAATTAATGAACCGTTTAGTACCGAGCACATGCTCCAGCACCGGGCCGAACATAAACAGCGCAAACATATTGAAAAAAATATGCGTAAAGCCTGACGTATCATGCATGAACATGTACGTTATGATCTGCCACCAGTTGAAATACGGAGAATCAGGGTAATATACCCCAAACAACCGATTGGCACCGGGAAATATAAATGCCGCACCGATAAAACAGATAATATTCAGTATCAGCAAATTCTTAACTACCGGCGGTATATTGGAAAACGGGGATGAAGCGTTGAGCATATGGTGTTAAAAAAGTAAAAAGTAATACAACTAATAACCAAACTTTTCCAGAAGTTCTTGTGTGGTGTAGGTAAGGATAACCGGCTTACCACTGATTGAAATATTGGGACTGTTACAGGCAAATAACTGATCCATCAGGTTTGCCATATCCTCCGTACTGAGCACAGTACCTGGTTTCACCGCAGCATTCCGGGCCAGGCTGCGGGCCAGGCTTTCCCGTTTTCCCAGTTTAAGCACGGACTGGCTATTCTTATACGTCTCAAGTAACTGTTCAAGTATCTGCGTTTCGCTGGCACCTGTTGCAATATCAGCCGGCACTCCCTCCACCACATAGGTATTCCGGCCAAAAGGCCGCATCTGAAAACCCAGTGTCTGTATGTCGGGCAACAGTTCCTTCATTAACGCATCATCCGCTGCATTCAGCGTGATCGTCTGTGGAAAAAGACTTTGCTGGCTGGCCCCCTGTTGATTTTCCAGCTGCTGGAGGAAACGTTCATATAAAATACGTTCATGAGCCGTTTGCTGATCGATGACGATAAAACCCGAACGGATCTGCGAAATAATAAAACGGTTATGCAACTGGAAAAACAACCTGGTGGCTGGTTTCTCCCGGCCGGTTACCACGTCTCCCATTTCGTCGTTGTGTAACTGCATCTGTTCGCTTTGCTCTCGTTCGGCGATCTCATACAGTGTATCCCAATTCTGTGGTATACCCGGCCCTCTTTCGTAACTACCTGAATAGTTTCCGGGTGAGGGCGGCCGGTCATTGTTTGTACGCTCACCCTCAAACGGATTAAAATCCGGATTGAAGCTCACCGACGGCGGCACGATCTCGTCAGGTGCCTTCTGTGACAACAAGCTATTGAATCCGGTCTCCTGGTCGAAGTCCAGCGTAGGCGTAATATTATACCGGCCCAGCGAACGTTTTACCGCTGCGCGGACAATGGCGTATACCGAACGTTCGTCACGGTATTTGATTTCCGTTTTTGTCGGATGCACATTGATATCTATTTCAGCCGGGTCGATTTCTATAAACAACACATAAAGCGGATAGCTGTCTGCCGGCAATATTTCGTCGTATGCATTCAGCACAGCATGATTCAGATATGGATCTTTTACAAATCGCTTATTAATGAAGAAATACTGCTCGCCACGGGTCTTTTTGGCAAACTCAGGCTTACCTATAAAACCACTCAACCGAATGATAGTCGTCTCCTCCTCTATCGGTACCAGACGCTGGTTATAACTATTACCAAAAATATGTACGATCCGTTGTTTCAATCCTCCGGCCGACAGGCGGAATACTTCATTGCCATCGCTGTGTAAACTGAATGATATCCCCGGGTGGGCCAACGCCACACGCTGGAATTCTTCGATGATATGCCGCAGTTCCACCGGATTACTTTTCAGGAAATTCCGCCGGGCAGGGGTATTAAAAAACAGGTTTTTTATACATATGCTGGTCCCCGACTGTGTGGCGACAGGTTCCTGGCGTACCACGTGCGTCCCTTCTATAACAATACAGGTCCCCAACTCCTCTTCGTGCAGTCTTGTTTTCAGCTCCACATGGGCGATAGCCGCGATAGAGGCCATGGCCTCGCCCCGGAAACCCATCGTACGGATCGCAAACAGATCATCAGCCTTGCGTATTTTGGAGGTAGCGTGCCGCTCAAAACACATCCGGGCGTCGGTTACACTCATTCCGCAGCCATTATCAATAACCTGTATCAGCGATTTTCCCGCCTCCCTGACAATCAATTGGATTTTATCGGCACCCGCATCAATCGCATTCTCCAGCAACTCCTTCACCGCCGAAGCCGGGCGCTGTACCACCTCCCCCGCCGCAATCTGGTTAGCGACCGAATCCGGCAGCAACTGTATAATATCAGACATACGTTGCGAAGGTACGATTTTTTGGTGTAAGCTATAAGCTTTACGCGGCAGGCTATAGGTGTCTTATGGCTTACTGCCTATCCACACACTCCAGGATTTCTACGACATTCTCCGCTGCGGGCAGGGTACCGTCCAGCCAGTGGATTCTCAGACCATCTTTTTCCATTTTCCGGAAGTAGGTCATCTGCCTTTTAGCAAAGCGGTGAATTTCTGTATTCAGTTTTATAAAGAAGACCTCTTTATCTAACGCTCCCTGCAGGTAAAGAGTAGCATATTTATATTCCAGACCATAGAAGATCAGCTGCTCTGCCGGTATCCCCGCCCGAAGTAGCCCTTCTACTTCGGCAATCAGTCCGGCTTCCAGCCGCAGCCGCAGCCGGTGTGTAATACGCTCACGCCGCACGACTAACGGCAGGTCGATTCCGAACAGGCGATGGCCGGAAAGCAACGCCGCTCCTCCAGCTGGTTCAGCCTGACCAAAACGGTAATCCTGTAACACAGCCTGTATATACAGCCCCGAGCCCCCGCATAGGATGGGGTACCGGCCGGAGTTCACCACTTTTCTGAACACGTCAACAAAATCCTGCCGGAAACGCGACACGCTATACTGTTCCCCGGCAGTAAGCGTATCAATCAGATAATACGGAATCGCGCCATATTCATCCAGGTCTTTTCCCGTTCCTATATCCATTCCCCTATATACCTGCCTGGAGTCTGCGCTGATGATGGCACCATTTATCCGCTCCGCAAGCGCTATGGCAAGCTTCGTTTTTCCAGAGGCCGTCGGGCCAAGAATACCGATCAGAGGTTTATCCATCAGCAAAAAGGGCGCCTTAACGGCGCCCCGACTTTTCAATGTAGTTGTAATCAAACGTCAAATTTCGTCCATTTCTCGTTACTGCCGCTGCTGGCAACCACCTGATCGATAAATGCCATTCCGCGGACCCCTTCATCCACCTGCGGGAAATCCAGCATTTCCGGAGTAGGCGCCCTTCCCTCCAGCTTAGCGGCAACAGTAAGTGCAAAATTACGATAAATATTACCAAATGCCTCTAATAGTCCTTCCGGATGTCCGGAAGGGATACGGGTGTTATGGGTTGCAAAACTACTCAATGTATAAGGAGGTTCATAACTATTCCCCGTTCGGTAATATTGCCGTGGCTGGTCCAGCAGCTTTACAATCAGGTTGTTCGGGTCTTCATTGGCCCATTCCAACCCGCCCTTTTCACCATACACCCTTATGCGCAATGCGTTTTCTTCTCCCGCAGCAATCTGCGAAGCCGTCAATACTCCTCTGGCACCATTGTCAAAGCGCAACAGCACACTACCGTCATCATCCAGCAGCCTGCCCTCTACCAGTATACTCAAATCGGCGCAGAGTTCTATAATGTTTAAGCCGGTGACATATTCCGCCAGATGAGCAGCATGCGTACCGATATCCCCCATCGAACCACTTTTTCCGGATCGTTTCGGATCCGTGCGCCAGGCAGCCTGTGCATTTCCCTCCCGCTCACTCAACCGGCTGAGCCAACCCTGGGGGTATTCCACGATAATTTTCCGGATTTTACCGAATACACCCTCTTTCACCATCGATCTCGCTTGTTTCACCATCGGATATCCGCTGTAAGTATGCGTCAGTGCCAGCGTAAGACCCGTCTTTTCCACCAGCGCCTTCAACTCCTTTGCTTCAGCCAGTGTAAATGTCATGGGTTTTTCGATCACCACGTTGAACCCGCTCTCCAAAGCCAGCTTTGCCGGCTCAAAATGCACAAAATTAGGGGTAACGATCGTTACAAAATCCATACGCTTATCAGCAGGCAGTTGCCTTTCCTTTTCGATCATTTCATGGAAAGAACCGTACACCCGGTCCGGATCCACGAAAAGTGCTTGTCCCGATTGCCTGGACAGCTCCGGATTCACGCTGAACGCACCGCAAACCAGTTCTATCAGTCCATCCATGTTAGCGGCGATACGATGCACAGCACCGATAAACGCATCGACACCTCCGCCAACCATTCCCATTCTAAGCTTTCTCTTCATATAAGCGTGTTATTTATAATATGCACAACCGTTTTCGCGGCCTAAAATACAAAAATATATCATCCGGCCGTCCCTCATCACCACGGTATTCCTGGAACAGGGATAATCTTTTTTTGCTATGTGCCTCCTCCAATGTCTCCTGTTTTTTTTAACTCCCAAAAAGAGCCTTCATATTTAAATGGCTTCAGCTGAACATAGTAGGTATCCGGATCAGATATAAATTCGGATACGAGAGAATAATCTTTTTCAAGTTGAGACTGGATTTTTACTTTATTAAAAAACGTACAGGGGTATGATGCTTCAATGCCATAGAAAACAGGCGGCACATATTGAATAGTTACCCGATCCTCCGGCTTATCATTATATCCTACGTAATCTAATAACAGATAAGGAATGTCAAACGATTGGATCTCCTTTAAAATCCCGTACGGATTATCAATATATTGGAGCGAATTTGAAATCAGGATAAGGTCAGGTTCACTATTTTCATGCATACATTCCTCCATTGATCGATAAAATCTCAGACTTTCGTTAGCAAACAAATCTCTCCCTGCCTCAACAAAATTTGCTTGCTCAACAATACACCAGCTCAGTTGTTTCATGTGCCTCAGATAGGGAAGGTTCTGGTAATAGGATGTACCGAGGGACCCACCAAAATCAATGACCGTGAGTTTGTTGTTATTGCGGGAAGCTATGAGCAGGAGTACACTCAACAAATTACTGTTAATTTTTATTTTATCATACGGAATCCCATCTCTTTCGTAAGGTATTGTCCCATTTTTTACCAGCTTCGTTGTGGATATTATTCTCTTTAATATGTGCTCTTGATCGTATCCCTTACATTTGCTTTTAGCTTCCTCATAGGTTTGGAAATTTCCTTTCCATCCATATTCAAAACTATAATTTTTCAAGGTTCCCAACAAGGGAGGAATCAGTTCTTTTAATAAATAATTCATACCTGCAATTGCTTATTCCCCCAATTGACACAAACGTCCGATCGATCTAACATATATTTATATTTAATAACCCTGTATTACCCTTTGGCATAAAAATATAAAATTATATTGGAATTACCATACATAGTAAACCAAACCAACAGGGTGACAATGGTTTTCCCCGCACTCCAATACTATCTATATAAAAACCTCTGGAGATTACCCTGTTGAACACCTACTGATAAGAACCAGGCACAGACCTCTATGCGTCACGGAAAACAATGAGGCCCAGCCATACGGAGCAGACGATCAGAAAACCTCAGTCATCGAAAACTCTTTTTTATAGGCCTTCATATTGGTAATGGTAAAAGGGCGGCGTACGGCTGCATGCGCTGCATGACGGGCCACCGCTGCGGCAGCTTCCGACACGGAAGCCGGGCGGTAGGTATTTGTTAGTACCGACTCATTGAACAGCGATTCAAACCAGGTACAGGCAGCCGTATACCTTCCCACATTCAGGTCGAGGTGATAGCCGTCGCGTGTCAGGTGATCACCCAGAAAACTGGTTCGTGCATTTTGAATCGCCGTACCGGAAGGGATCAGCAGATCGATCGGGACCAGTTTTTTTGCTTTTTTGGTCGACTTCGTAATCGCCTTGTACATGGTCATCTGGTCATTCTTATAATTGGCAAACGCTTTATGGGTTGAATTACCCGCGTAAGCCCAGGTCTGGTGCAGGATATATTTTGTTTCGGCGACCCCGTGGTTCCTGACATACTCATAGAGTGCCGGCAATGATACCGCATAGGTGTCATACATACCTGAGAACTTGCTGGCTTGCTGAAAGGAAACATAATCCCAAGGCTCATCCTGCAAGGCGGTCAGGATACTGATTTTTTCGGTTCTTGTTTTTTCCCCGGCAACATCAATTTTCCGGTAACCATAGGCCGGTTTGTTAGCCTCCGCGTTCTTCACATGAAGGTCCAGCGGCGCTCCGCCGATATAAAGGTTCCCGATGACTATTTTTTTGCCGGCCGCCGCTGCCAGTTCATACAGGTACTGTTCTACGGCATCCTGCGAAAAACTATTACCGATAGCCAGCACCCGGAGCACCCCGTCATCGGAAGATGTTGCTCCACCATGAGCGGTCTCAGCACGGGTAGTCAGGGTTAATGTTAAAAAGACGATGTATAACGTCAATAACGGACTCTTTTTGAAATCAAACATAAGGAAATAACGTTAGTCTATTAATGAAACATATATTTCCAAAAGTAAGACTTTTATCGTAACGATCTGATAAATCTCACGAAGACCTGTCCCTGGCCCTTTTATAAAGCCTGACAGCCAGCATCAATACGATTGCCAGTGCGACAATCCCAAGTACACCATATATCCAGTTGAACGCATGCTTCAGCACCACCAGAAAGACGACAGCAAACAGGATTACGGTCGCCACCTCATTCCAGAGACGCAGGTACCCCGACGTCCAACGGCTTCGCTCTGCTTCCAGCCTAAACATAATACGCTGGCAAACAAAGTGATAGGCGATAAGCACCGCCACAAAACCCAGTTTTACCTGCATCCAGGGAGTAGCCAGCAAAGCCGGTGCCTGCCACAACATAGTCAGCCCCGCCAATACAGCCAGGTACATGGACGGAGTCGTAATCACCCACCACAGTTTTTTCTCCATCAAGGTAAACTGCCGGTGAAGTACACCGTATTCTGCCGCCACACGCTGACGGGCTTCTGTATGGTATACAAATAACCTCACTGCATAAAACAATCCCGCCATCCAACAGATAACGAAAATGATATGTATTGCCTTGGCATAGAGGTACAGCATACCAGGTTCTCCGACAAAACTAATAACTGAATTCTTTGATTACTTCCACCGCATACTTCACATGATCAAATGGAATATCCGGCATAATCCCGTGGCCCAGATTAAAAATAAAACCATCCTCGCCCCGCATGCGTTCGAGCAGATGCAGTACCTTCTTACGAATCACCGGCTTATCTGCATACAGCACAAACGGGTCCAGGTTACCCTGTACGGCCATACCCGCCGGCAGCTGCTGCTTAATATGCCGCAGGTCAGCATTCCAGTCCACCGATACCACATCCGGCTTCGCTTCTGCCATCAGCGGAGCAAATACGGAGCTGCCTTTACAAAAGGAGATCACTGGAATATCTTTCCGGTTCAATCCGGCAATAATTTGCTGATTATAATGATGCGAAAACTCTTTGTAATCATCCCATGAAAGCGCCAGGGCCCAACTGTCGAACAGCTGTACCGCGTTAACTCCTGCCGCGATCTGGAGGTTCAGGTATTCAATTGTTACCGCTGCGATCTTCCCTAAAATAGCATGTGCCAGTTCCGGCTCATTGTTGAGCAGCAGCTTCGTCCGCTTAAAATCCTTGGACGATTTTCCTTCCACCAGATAACTTAGTACCGTAAAGGGTGCTCCTGCGAACCCGATCAGGGGTATGGATCCCTGCAGACGCTCCTGCGTTACCCGGATAGCGTCGGCTACATATTGCAGCTTATGTACGACATCCGTCCGCAATGCATCCACATCCGCTGCGGTACGTACCGGATTGGCAAAACGCGGACCTACTCCCTGCTCAAAACTCAATTCCCCACCCATTGCCTCGGCCGTTACCAGGATGTCCGAAAACAGGATCGCAGCATCAATGCCCAGTAAATCCACCGGGAGCATGGTCACATCTGCGGCAATCTCCGGGGTTTTACACATTTCCAGGAACGAGTACTTATTCTTGATTTCCCAATACTCCTTCATAAACCGTCCTGCCTGTCTCATCATCCACACGGGAGGGCGATGGGTTGATTGTGAAAATGCTGCCCGTATAAATAAACTGTCTTTGGATAAATTAGTCACTATTTTTAGGTATTTCGTTTTCTATTTTATTAATTATCTGTGCAATACGCGATGACACTTCCAGTTTACGGGCAATCTCCAGGTAAGCACGCACACGATCATATGCTTTTTTGCGCAGGTTGAGATTGGCCAGGTGTACCAATATAATGGCCTTGTCATTCGGTCGCCTGAACGGCAGGCGAGAGGCGATCTGGAAATGCCGCTCCGCAGTCTCATAGTCCAGCAACTGCAGCGCCAGGCTCCCGCTGATGAACTCGTAATAATTCCGCCGGCGCTTGCGAAGGTATTCCGGATACTTAATATCAGCCAGCAGGGTACGCGCCTTTTGATATTCTTTATGCTGAAATGCCTCGGATGCCATCAGTACCGTGCCTTCCCGGAAATGGCTCCAGATCAGGTAGCCGATTCCGCCGGCTATTATAGCCGACAACTGGTAGGTACGGGCATATATTGACCACACAAGCATCCCAAGGGCCAGTATCAACACTACTACCCGCGCCTTTGCAGTCATCATAATCAGTGCGGATGATTGTCCGTAAACTTATAGCCCACTCCTCGTATAGAATGAAAATAGACCGGGTTCTTCTGATCGGGTTCAAAATACTTCCGGAAGGTCAGGATAAAATTATCGATTGTCCGCGTTGACGGATACACATCGTAATTCCAGACCGTTTCCAGGATTTGCTCTCTTGACACCGCTTCATTCCGCCGTTCGATCAGCAGCTTCAGCAACATGGTCTCCTTTTTGGTCAGTGGTGTAATCGTACCGTCAGCATGGTGCAATTCAAACGAATTGAAGTAGATTGTTTTATCTCCGATCTGGTACGCATTCAACTCTTTCAGATCATCTCCTTTCATGCTCCGCTTCACCAGTATACCTACCCGCAGGATCAGTTCTTCCAGATTAAATGGCTTCACCAGATAATCATCGGCCCCTTTTTTCAGTCCGGTTATACGGTCTTCACTGCTATTCTTTGCCGTCAGAAACATAATGGGGACCTCAGAGTTCTCCAAACGGATCGTCTCAGCCACCTGAAATCCATCGATCTCGGGAATCATCACGTCCAGAATAATCAGATTAAAACGCTCTTCTTTAAAAATCTTAAGTGCCTTTCTTCCATCTGTTGCTGTCGATACCTTGTAGCCCTCCAGTTCCAGATTAAGCTTAATGGCCTCTAAAAGATGTTCCTCATCTTCCACAAGCAGAATTCGTTGTTTAGCCTGCATATCAATTAAATGTTACTTCAAAAATACTTCCGGTAGGTATATTATCCTTTACTTTGATCTGTGCGTTATGCCGATCAAGCACATTCTTCACGATATATAACCCCAGCCCCGTTCCTTTTGTTTTCCGCGTTTCCTCGCTTCCAACGCGATAAAATTTATTAAATATCCGTTTCTTTTCCTCCTCCTCAATACCAATCCCGTGGTCTGCTACAGAAAAGCGGATGCTTCCGTTCTCGCGATGCATGTCTACCGCGACATTGGCACACGGAGGAGAATATTTGATTGCATTCTCAATTAAATTCGTCACTACTGACATCAATGCAAATTTATCTGCCGTGATGGATATTCCAGGCTCAATGTCTGTTTTGATTGTTTGCGACGTACATGAATGGATCTGCAGCCTGTCGGCTATACGTTCAACCAATTCAGAGAAATCGAATGCCTCTTTTGACATACTCCTCCCCACCTTTTCCAGTTTTGTGGCGATCAGCACATTTTCCACCAGGTCGTCCAGCCGTTCTATGTCCTTGAGCGAATTGGCCAGAAACTGCTTTTGCTGTTCCC
>CAZJKM010000060.1:0-16416 GCA_964546645.1 uncultured Sphingobacteriaceae bacterium | reverse complement strand
TGCCCTCCAGTTCCTCGGTGATGATCAGCTGGCGCTTGGGAACGATCTTCGGCTCGAAACTGCCCGCACGGTCACGACCCGTCTCCAGCTCAAAACTGCCGCCACTAAGGCTGCGGACCGTTTTCTTGCTCTTGCCATTGCGCCGGTTGGAAGCCCCGGAAGCCTTGTCCTCTTGCAGATGGTGAGCCAGCTCCCCATCCAGCATGGATTCCAGTAAATGCTTCAGTAGCGGAGCGGCAACCCCGTCGGTGCCACCAAATTTCTTGCCGGCGTAAAGACCCTCCATCGCTTCTTGCTTGAAACGCTCGAAGTCAAAGTCTTCTTCTTTTTTCATAATCATGTCAATAGATATTTCGAATGTAATAATAAGTATCCGATTTATCCCTTGACACAGTTTGAGTTACACTCTCTTGAAAAGTAAAACCACCTACGAGTTTAAAGCAGCCTATATCGGCAGTGACCCAACCATCACCTACAGTGATGTATACATAGTGAATACCATCTGATGGGATTTGTTTTCGCTAAACCGGGGGTGGGCAGCAATGCCTGCCCCCTTTTTGATGCTGCTTATTAGTTTTGCCTGCTCATCTGACTTGTTTCAATACATCGGATCTGTTCATTGGATACCGTAAGCTGTTGGGTATTTCATTGGTGGCTTCGCCACACCTTTTTTGCCCCCTTTTTTTCTTTTTTTTGGTTCTGCGAAGCAGAACAGGAACACAAAACAAAAGCCCCGATTTTCGGGGCTGTGATTTATTGCTTTTAAATGTTATTGTTATTGTGCTTCGGCAATTTGTTTAACAAAATCCAATGCGGATTTCCAACCTGCGGAAGCGTCATCAAACGTAGCTTTGTCTAATGGTTGAGTTAGTTCTTCTTTGCCTGTCAGCAAAGTAATTCCGTTTTTCTCTTGAAATTCGTAAGTGATAACTGCCATAACCGTTTCGCTGTTGGGTTCAAACAAATTATGTTTAATTAGTCGCTTTGGCTGAAAGTCAAGCAAAGTTCCGTTTGTTAGTCTGTTGCCGTCTGCTTTTTTGAAACCAAATGAACTCCTGATTTTCCAATCGGTATCATAATAACCGCCCATTTGTTTGGTTATGTCGGGGTTTGTAAAAACACTCCAAACCTTGCTTAATGGTGCGTTTATTTCAATGGTCGCTTCAATGATTTTATTTTCCATCATTCCGATTGTAGATGTTCAATATATTTTTCCAATTTTTCAAGTGATTGCTCCGTCCCTGTTTCATTGTCTTTGGGGTCAACACCTGTTGGAATATTTTTGAAAATGACGGTTATTTTTGTTGCCCTATTCTCGACTTCATCCAAAAGCACTTCCATAATCATTTTATCCGTAAACTCACTTTTGTCTGATTGAAAATGGATGGTCTGAACGATTTTCTCATAAGGTTTCAGTTCAACAAACGTTGCCCGATAACGGTCTTCGTTGCCCGATGTTTTTCCTGCGATTTTATCATCATTATAAAAAAGCGACATTTCATAACCGCCTCCGATTTTTAAATTAAAGTCGTGGATTTTTCCCGTCATTCCATTGGGAGCAAGCCAATATTCCAACGCTTTGGGGTTTGTGAACGCATTGTAAACATTCTCTTTTGTTGCTCTGATGACTTTTGTATTTTTTGAAGCTCTTTTTATAGCATTATTTTCCATATCAAAACATTCCATTTTCGTTTATCATATTTTCGGGAATAGCTTGTCCAAAGTCCCAAAGCTCGACAATCTTGTCGTTGTCAAATTGAAAGATGTGCATTAAAGACAAGCCTAAATCATTTGGCGTTGCTCTAACGTGAGAATGTACCGCAACAAAATTTCCGTCTTCCAACACTCTTTTAATTTCAGAAATCAGGTCGGGATATTTTTTTGCGTTTTCTTCCATTGCAATCATCAAAGTATTTCCGTCCCCTTTGAAATTTACGTTATGATGTTTGAAATTGTCCGCAACATACAATTCAAACGCTTTCCGTGATTGTCCTTTGGAAGCAAGTTTTAAAAAGTCTTGTGCTATTTCTTTCTTTGTCATTTCGTCAATTTTCTATCTTCTGATACTTGTTTAAACCCTGCAAACGCTACTTTGTGTTTTAAAGGCAATTGGTTTTTTTACCTCGCTAACGAGTCCAACGCCTCACGAAGGGAACTAACAAAATTGATGTGTTTCCCTTTGTTACTCTCATAAATGAAATCCTTCAGGCTTTTGCTTGTAAATTTGGAGAAATCGCCGACGATTGCAAGACGGATCCGGTAATTGGAGAATTTCTGAAGAATTTCACCGGCCATTTTATTCTTCAGATCGAAGAAATCCGGCGTTATATTCTTTTCATGGATAATCATGCGGTCAAAACCCTGATAGTAGATGTTGCCCATCAGGTCCAATGCATCATCCGTATGATGAATGAGTACGTTGTCTGACACGACCTCGGCTATTTCCTTATCGTTTATTTTGTGAGCGCTGATATCCATAACAGGTAATGTAATCACACGATCCGACGTGTTACACCTTTACTCTTCGATGGCTTCTATACCTTGCTGTTTGAGTTGCTCAAGGTGATCTTTCATCGCTTGGAGCTGTTGAGGCGAATGCCCCTGCCATTCAGTAACTTCTCCGATTACTTTAAACGGATGCAGGGAACGATGGGATTTGGTTGGGTTTCCGGGAAATTTCTTATCCGTTAAATTAGGGTCATCCTCCATCGGGCCTGTCGGCTCTACCCTGTAAATTCTCTCCCTGCCTTCGCCCAACGCCAGCTCGGCTCCCCAGACAGCGGCTTCCAGCGTGGCTGACAGGTAGATGTACTTCGCTTTTTTCCTTTTGCCGTAATTGGAAGTAAAGCCGGTTCCGATAAAATCGCCGGGCTTCAGGTCTGCTTTCGTGCCGTGATAATAAATTTCCGTCATAACATCTTTCACTTTTCAACCATCCTCTTAGCTGCAAAGATAGACATTATCCGGACCTATTTTCGACAAGAAAGCGGGCCATTTCACTGATTTTACTATTTTTGAAAAAACTCCATCATAAGAAAACGTATGACTGCCGGTATTTTCGATCATTTAACCCACGCATTTGACAGACCCCTCACCAATCCTGTACTCATATTTTCTCTGGTCCTTTTTATTATCCTGCTTTCCCCCATACTCCTGAGAAGAATAAAAATTCCGGGAATTATCGGGCTGATCCTCTCCGGCGTACTGATAGGCCCCCACGGACTGAATCTGCTGGAAAGGAGCTCAGCGGTGGATCTGTTTTCAACCATAGGGCTTTTGTACATTATGTTTATAGCCGGACTGGAACTGGACATGAATGAATTCAGAAAAAGCCGCCATAAAAGTGCGCTTTTCGGTTTTTTCACCTTCATCATTCCAATCAGTATCGGCTATCCCGTCTGTCATTATATCCTGGGCTACGACGTATTAGGAAGCATACTGATATCCAGCATGTTCGCCACACACACACTGGTTTCTTACCCGGTGGTCAACAGCTATGGCATATCGAAAAATGAGGCGGTGGCCATCAGTATAGGAGGTACTATCCTGACCGACACGGCGGTACTGATTATTCTCGCCGTGATTATCGGTGCATCCCAGGGCCAGCTTGACCAGCAGTTCTGGGTAACCCTCGGTATCTCGTTCACCATCTTTCTTTCTATTATGTTCGGCATTATACCACGGATTGCCAAGTGGTTTTTCCAGAAGGTGGAAGGCGAGAAAACAGCTCATTATATTTTCGTGCTCTCAGTGGTATTCTTTGCCGCCTTCCTGGCTGAAATTGCAGGACTGGAGCACATCATCGGTGCCTTCGTAGCCGGCCTGGCACTGAATAAGCTCATACCACACTCATCGGCATTGATGAACCGTATTGAGTTTATCGGGAACGCTATTTTCATTCCGTTCTTTCTGATCAGCGTTGGGATGATCGTCGATGTCAGTGTGTTGCTTAACGGTCCGTTAGCACTCTTTATTGCGGCAACACTGACGGTCGTCGCTATCCTGGGAAAATGGGTTGCTGCCTGGTTTACACAGTTATCATTTGGCTATTCATCTGCCCAGCGGCAGGTCATATTCGGCCTCAGCAGCGCACACGCAGCAGCAACACTGGCGGTTATTATGGTGGGATACCGGTACGAAATTATCGATGAAAATGTATTGAACGGCACTATTCTCCTTATTTTGGTTACCTGTATCGTAGCAACACTTGCTACCGAGGCGGCATCCAGAAAAGTGGTATTAGCGGGTGATCAGGACGAGGTGGCGGAGGACAGGAATATAGCCAGAGACGAGCAATTAGTACTGCCTATTGCCAATCTGAACAATATGGAATCGCTGCTTGATTTTGCCACCCTGATCAAAAGCAACCGCTCACCGCACCCGCTGACCGTATTGACGGTCGTACCTAACAATGAGATGGCTGAACAGAACCTGAAGATGGCACGCAAGAACCTGGACTCTACAGCCAGATACGCTTCGGGCAGCGAAACAGAGGTGAATATGATGGCGACCATTGACTATAATATCGCCAGCGGGATCAGCAGGGCAGCACGGGAGATTGGTGCCGACGGCATTTTATTGGGCTGGCCCAGCAGAGCGGGGATCATCGAAAAAATGGTCGGTGAAAAAACGGAAAGTATCCTGAACCAGACAGACACCAATTTATTTATGTGCCATGTTAATAAACCACTGATAGCAGACAAAAGGATGATCGTATTTTGTCCGCCGTTAGCAGAATCAGAACTCGGATTCGGTTATTGGATAGAGAAGGTCTTCCGCCTGTCAAAAGAACTCTCCATCCAAACGTCGTTTATTTGTAACCCGCGCACCCAACAAGCCATAACAGAATACCAGGAGATGAATAAATATACGGTACGCATTCAGTTTTCCCAGCCTGACGGGTGGGATGACCTGGCCATACTATCGGAGTTCATTAAAGACGGTGACCTCATTGTCTTTGTCTCCGCCCGCAGCGGAGAGGTTTCTTACCGGCACGCGTTTGACGTATTGCCGATGAAATTGGGTAAAGTTTACGAGCAGCATAACCGGATTTTAATCTTCCCCGGCAGAAGGGCCAGCCATTCCCTTGATGAGTACGAAGATATCACAACAGCTCCGGTATTGCAACGGCTCACCCAGGGTATGGGAAAAATCTTCTCAGGCACTACTAACCGACGCGACTAAGCGCCTGCAATGGCTATATACCGGATACAGCTGTCAACTGATAGGTTCCGGGTATGGCCTCATACTGCACAAACCCATCCCCCGAAACCACACGCTGCATACCGGGATAGCCGGATACATCCAGTTCCTCTGTCGGATGTACCTGAATCAGGGCCAGGCTGTTCGGTGGTACGGTAACCTGAAGCTTCAGCCGGCCATCTTCCCGGCTCCAACGCACCACGATCTGCCCGACGGGCGAATCATACGCTGCAGACACCCAGGATAGATCGGTAGCACCGGGTGCCGGTGGGCGGACAATAAACCGGCGGAAACCGGGATGCTGTGGGTCACGCCGGATACCGGCGGCCCCATCGATATACCACGCACCCGGATACAGATAGGAGCTATGTAACACCGAGTGCCCCTCCAGGTCTTTCTCCCAGGCCTCCCAGAGCGTTGTAGCCCCGCTCGCCTTCATGAAACCCCAACCTGGATAAGTGGTCTTGGACAGCATGCTGTAGATCAGGTCATCCCTGCCCTCGTCACGAAGCAGCCTGAACAGCAGCGCCCCTCCGGTGATTCCCGCATGGATATGTCCGTTACGGATTTCCAGGATTTCCTTTTCCAGCCGGTGCATCACCTCTTCCCGTATCGCTGCAGGCGGTATACCGGCCAGTAACGCCGCAGCCTGGTTAGCCATCGATCCGTCACCATAGCTATAGTCTGCCTGACGGAAAAACCGGCCCTGCACCGCCCGGGCCGTTGCTTCCGCCTGCTGCTCCCACTTGCCCGCCTCGGCAGTACGTCCTATGATCCGGGCAACCGTTGCCGCTGTACGCAGGTTGAACACATAATAAGCGTTATTCAGGCACAACGTTTCTTCCTTATCATTGTTCATACCCTCTGCCGTCGCATTCGGCCACAGCCAATCACCCAGGAAATCCCATTGACCGCCAAACCGGCGAAGCAGCTCCTCCTCCCGGTGAGATTCCAGGAAAGACAGCCACCCGCCCATCAGGCTGAAATTATCTTCCAGCACCCGTTTATCCCCGTAATGGTGGTACATGAGCCACGGCAACGTCACCACAATGCCTCCCCAGGCCGGGCCGCCCCCGCCCCAATACGTAGGCGCCGTATGCGGAAGGACACCGTTGTTCAGCAACCGTCCGCTGGTTGTTGCCTTACGCGCGTAACTACTGTCAAGCATGTCGCCCACCATACTCTCCGTGCCCTGCACGTCCCGCCAGTCTTCCATCCATTTGGTATAGAACGCGCCCAGCTGATAATTGAACATGCCGGTCTCACTGGTAGCATGGGCATCTCCGCCGTACCCCATACGCTCCCGTTGGGGGCAATCCACGATATAGCCGCCCAGCGACAGGTTTTCAAACGTCCAGCAGACACGGTCGTATATCCAGTTCTGCAGCGAATCGGAACAGGTGAACTTCGTCGCATCCCGGTAATCTGTCCGTACCATCCACCCTTTAATATCTTCTTTACCAGGCGCCTCCTTCAGCCCGTGTATGGTTATCCATTGTCCCGAGCTGTAGTTAAACCGGTTTTTGAAAGTACCGGTCCCTGAGGTGCCGATGACGTAAGCACTGTGCAGGTTAAAGCTCATATCATGGTCAGCACGTTCCGAATACTGAAACCGGATGGTATCCCCTGCTCTGCCCTTCACACGCACTTCCGTCCACCCCGCAAAATTAACCCCCATATCTACCCGGTACGATCCGTCCGGGCGTTTCTCAATAGCCACCGGGCGGATTTCATCAAACAGGCGATTGCCTTCCACCGCCTGTGCCGAAAGGGTTAGTTTAACAGGGTATTCGGTGGCGGCCTTCCACCCCGAATCGTCATAAGACGGCTTGTTCCACTCCGGAATATCCCGTCGTGCATCCACGATCTCCCCGCCCATTTTCCTGAAATCCCATTTACCCAGCAGCCGGCTGGGACTGGGGTGGGTTTTCCAGGAAGCGTCGGTGATCGCCGTGTACACCGGCTCTTCATCCGCCTGCGGAAAACGATGGTTATAGACCGTCACCTGTGCCGAAACAACCGGGGTCAGCGGCCGGTCTGCATGAAGCACGTAAGCCGGAAAGATGGCCCATGACGTACCCAGCCAGAGGCCGATGGTATTCACACCCGGACGGAGCTTATCCGCAATATCATACGCAATATAACGGGCCCGTTTCGTATGGTCGGTGGCCGCCGGGGCCAACACTTCCTCCCCAATCCGCTCGCCATTCACATACAGCTCGTGGTATCCCACGGAGGCGACGAAAACAGTTGCCCTGGCGGGTTTCTTCATCAGCTTAAACGTCTTTCGGAACCAGGGATCCTGCACATTATTGTCGCTTCCCAGGCGATCATACTGCTCCTCACTACCGATCCACTTTGCCCGCCATTCATCAGGTCGGAGCCATCCTGTTGACCAATGTGCTGTTTCACTCCATGCCGACACCACTCCTTTTTCATCTTTTACCTGTACTTTCCAATAGTACGTACGGTCTGACTGCAACACAGAACCGGCATACAGGATGTGCTGCGTCTGGTCAGAATCCACCCATCCGCTATCCCAAACGTCCCCTTGTCCGTTGTCCAGCGCACTGCCGGAAGCGGCCACCAACAGACGGTAAGCCGTTTGCCGTTGCCCGAAGGCAGCCCGGTCAGTGGCGGTTAGGGTCCATCCCAGTCGGGGTTGCACCACGTCCAGCCCTCCCGGGTTTCTGAGATACTCAACACACAGATTAACCGGATGGACCGAAACGGGAACCGCAGCATCCGCTGTACCCGAAAATATACCCGGAAAATAAAAGGCCATCAGCACCAATGGCAGATACCACTTCGTCATATTTATGGAGTTATTTAAGATTTATTTATAATCACCGTTCACCCCTGGCTTACGGTTTCGCTAAAGTACAATAATTCCGGTCGATATCTTCCCTTTACATAACGTATTCGTGATTATAAATCGTTACACACAAAATGTGAACCGAAACAATTATCTTTGCCGTTTGAACGCCTTTGTGAAAGGCGTTTTTGATTATTTGAATGAGACATATACGAAATTTCTGCATCATTGCCCATATTGATCACGGCAAAAGCACGCTGGCAGACAGGCTGCTGGAATATACCAATACCATCACACAACGCGAAGCGCAGGCCCAGCTGCTGGACGATATGGACCTGGAACGTGAGCGCGGCATCACTATAAAAAGCCATGCCATCCAGATGAACTATGCCAGGGACGGGCAGGAATATATATTCAATCTGATTGATACGCCGGGGCATGTGGACTTTTCGTACGAGGTATCCCGGTCCATAGCTGCCTGTGAAGGTGCATTGCTGATCGTTGATGCCTCCCAGGGTATCCAGGCTCAAACCATTTCCAACCTGTATCTGGCACTGGAACATGACCTGGAAATCATCCCCATACTGAATAAAATGGATCTGCCCGGTGCCATGCCCGAGGAAGTGAAAGATCAGATTGTTGAACTGATCGGCGGCCGCCGGGAAGACATTATCCCTGCTTCGGGAAAAACGGGACTGGGCGTGTACGATATCCTGAATGCCATCATCGACCGTGTACCGCCGCCCGTGGGTGATCCGGAGGCGCCGTTGCAGGCATTGATCTTCGATTCGGTATTCAACTCCTTCAGGGGCATCATGGCTTACTTTAAGGTGGAAAACGGCGAGATACGGAAAGGCGATAAAGTAAAATTCATTGCCACGGGCCGTGAATATACAGCGGACGAGATCGGGACACTGAAATTAACGCAACAACCAAAAGAGGTTATAAAAACCGGGGATGTGGGATACATCATCTCCGGCATCAAGGAAGCCAGGGAAGTGAAGGTGGGTGATACCATCACCCATGTACACCGCCCGTCAACAGGGGCCATCCAAGGGTTTGAAGAAGTAAAACCCATGGTCTTTGCCGGTATTTACCCGGTGGATACCGAAGATTACGAGGAACTGCGGGAAAGTATGCACCGGCTGCAACTGAATGATGCGTCCCTGGTGTTTGAACCCGAATCGTCCGCAGCACTCGGATTTGGCTTCCGTTGCGGATTCCTGGGCATGCTGCACATGGAGATTATTCAGGAACGCCTCGAACGCGAGTTCGACATGACCGTGATCACCACCGTTCCGAACGTATCCTACCGGGCCTACTTATCGAAAGGCGAAGAAGTGGTTGTACACAACCCGTCTGATCTGCCGGACCCGTCCAAACTGGACTATGTGGAAGAACCGTATATCAAGGCCAATATCATTACCAAATCGGAGTTTGTAGGACCGGTGATGTCACTTTGTATCCAGAAGAGAGGAACGATCATTAACCAGTCGTACCTGACAGCCGATCGTGTGGAAATGGTGTTTGAAATGCCAATGGGGGAAATCGTCTTTGATTTTTACGACCGCCTTAAAACGATATCCAAAGGCTATGCATCCTTTGACTACAACCAGATCGGCTATCGCCAATCGGACCTGGTAAAACTGGACATCCGGCTGAACGCGGAACCGGTTGATGCGCTGTCGTCCCTGATACACCGGAGTAACTCCTACGAATTCGGCAAAAAGATCTGCGAAAAACTGAAGGAACTATTACCAAGACAACAGTTTGAGATTATCATACAGGCATCCATCGGTGCCAAGATCATTGCACGGGAAAGCGTACGCGCCCTCCGGAAAGACGTTACTGCCAAATGTTACGGCGGTGATATTTCCCGTAAACGCAAGTTGTTGGAAAAACAGAAAAAAGGTAAGAAAAGAATGCGCCAGGTGGGTAACGTAGAAATACCACAATCGGCATTCATGGCGGTGCTGAAGTTGGATTAGTTGATTAGTGGATTAGTGGATTAGTGGATTAGTTGATTGGTGGATTAGTGACTATCGACTAACGACTACTCTTAGCAAATAACAAAAACATGAATATACTTGACGGGAAACTGGTATCGGAAAAAATCAAGCAGGACATCAAAGCAGAGGCGGCGGCATTTACCGAACAAAGTGGCCGGAAACCTCATCTGGTCGCCATCCTGGTCGGCCATGACGGCGGCAGCGAAACCTATGTGGCCAGCAAGATGCGCAATTGCGAGCGGGTCGGCTTTCAATCAACCAACATCCGCTATGAAGACACGGTGACAGAAGCTGAGCTCATTGATAAGATCAGGGAAATCAATGCGGATGACACGGTGGACGGATTGATTGTACAGCTGCCACTGCCTTCCCATATTGACCCCGAGAAAGTAACCGAAGCGATTGATTACCGAAAGGATGTGGATGGTTTCCATCCGGTTAACCTGGGGCGCATGCTCCGTAATCTGCCTTGCTATATTCCGGCTACCCCTTATGGCATCATGCTGTTGCTTGAACATTATAACATTGAAACGGCCGGTAAACATGCGGTGGTAGTAGGACGAAGTAACATTGTCGGCAGTCCGATGAGTGTACTGCTTGCCAGGAATGCATCTCCGGGAAACTGTACGGTGACCCTCACACACAGCCGCACCAAAAACCTGAAAGAAGAGGTACTGCGGGCGGACATCATCGTGGCGGCTATCGGCCGGAAGAACTTTATCACGGCCGATATGGTCAAAGAGGGAGCCATCGTGATTGATGTGGGCATCAACCGTGAACAGAGCACACTCACCAAATCAGGCTACAAGTTATACGGGGATGTCGATTTTGAGCACATCGCACCCAAAGCCTCCTGGATTACACCGGTGCCTGGGGGAGTAGGCTTAATGACCATCATTGGCTTGCTGAAAAATACCCTGGCAGCCGCAAAGAGAACCGTTTACCCGTAATCAGGCTAAAGAACAAATAATGAATCAATAATTATTCTAATGAAAAAAATAGCCTTTATTGCCTTTGCAGCGTCCGTATTGTACATCACAGGATGTAATAACACATCCAATCGCGAAAAAGACCATCACGGTCATGATCATCACCATGATCACAATCATGATCACAACCATGATCATGACCACCATCACGATCATCACCATGCGGACAGTACAGAAAAGCGGTGATAGAAGGAGCTGGGTATGTCTGTTACGACCACCTGATTGCTTTAATGGGACTGATACGTCCCACCAGTCCGGAAGGCAGCAATAATACGAACAGACCTATTACCATCAGGCCGCCGTTTAATAACAGTACGTCCGTACCGGTGATACTTACAGGCACGTAACTGATATAATAAGCCGCTTCATCCAGCTTAAAAAAACGGGTCTGTTGCTGGAAAAAGTACAGCCCCAGGCCTAAGGCATTGCCAAGCAGCAGCCCGACCCCGATGAGGTAAGCGGCATGATATAAGAATACTTTTTGTATACTCACGGTACGCATACCCAGCGCTTTCAGTATCCCGATCATCCGTGTCCGTTCCAGGATCATGATCAGCAAAGCAGAGATCATGTTGATCACGGCCACAATGATCATTAAAATAAGGATAATCTGAGCATTTACATCCAGCAGGTCGAGCCATTGAAACACTTCGGGGTACTGGTTGCTCACCGGTTCGGCGGACAGGCCCTGCGGCAATTCCCCTGCCAGCCGGGCACTCACATCCGTCACCTTTCCAAAGTCGTCCAGGGTTATTTCATAGCCGCCTGCCAGGTGTGGCTCCCAGTTATTCAGCCGGCTGATCATCCCCATACTCCCGATGACATAAGACTTATCCACTTCTTCCACTCCCATACTGTAAATGCCTGCCACTTCATATTTACGTGGCCTGATCCGTTCCTGAACAAAATACATCAGGAGACCATCCCCTACCTTCAGTTGCAGCCGATTGGCAATATAAGCTGATACCAGCACCTGCCGGACAGCTATGGTACTGTCTGCAAAATGTATCGTATCACCGGCAGTCAATATGCTTTTCAGAAAGCGCTGGTCATATCTTTCGTCAATACCTTTCAGCACCACCCCCTCTATCTCCCCGTTTGCTTTCATCACAGCCGGTTTGGTGGCAAATGGTTGGATACGAACAGCACCAAAAGAGCGATATAAGTTTTCTTCCGTCTGCCCATCCAGCACAAATGGCTCATTTTCCTGTGTCGGATGCCAGTAATGATGATAGAAAGTCAGGTCACCGAAAAAACCCCGCTGCTTCGCAATAATCTCCTGCTTGAACCCCTTTAATACGGCGACCGCCAGAATCATGGCAGCCAACCCCAGCATGATCCCTCCGATAGCCACACGAACGATCAGCGTTGAAAACACCCGCTGGCTGCGGGTGGTGATACGTTTTGCTATGTAATAAGGAAAATTCAATACGGTGCTGCTTAGCTGTTACCAGGCGCAAACTTATAGAAAATAATCATGTTTTACGGAACGGTTAGATAGATTCTATACCGGTATGTGTAACTTTGTGCCATGGAAAAAAAGCTGCGTATCGTGTTCATGGGGACTCCTGAGTTTGCTGTTGCATCATTGGACGCGCTGCTGCATGCGGGACAGGAGGTAGTAGCGGTCGTGACGTCGCCCGATAAACCGGCGGGGAGGGGGCGGCACATGCAGCAATCTGCCATTAAGCAATATGCCGCAGCTCATGGTATCCCCGTACTGCAACCCGAAAAATTAAAAAGCCCGGATTTTATCACCGCCCTGCGGGAGATAGGTGCTGACCTGCAGGTAGTCGTCGCCTTCCGGATGTTGCCGGAGGTGGTATGGAGCATGCCGCCGAAGGGCACCATTAACCTGCACGCGTCGCTGCTGCCGCAATACCGTGGTGCAGCACCGATCAACCATGCGGTGATCAACGGTGAGACCGAAAGTGGGGTAACGACCTTTTTGTTACAGCATGACATTGATACCGGCCATATCCTGCTGCAACAACGGGTAAGCATCGGCCCAATGGATACAGCAGGTGAATTGCATGACCAGCTGATGGAAACCGGCGCGCAACTGCTGGTCCGAACCGTAGAGGAACTTGCCGCGGATTCCCTCAGACCGATACCGCAGGAGCAACTCGCCGAGGCAGGACCACTGAAGCACGCTCCCAAAATCTTCAAAGAGGACTGCCTGGTTAACTGGGATAATCGTGTGGCAACGATCTATAACAAAATACGCGGCTTAAGCCCCTATCCTACCGCCTTTACGTATCTGAACGGAAAAACATTGAAGATATTCAAAGCGACACCAGAGCAGACAATCCCGTCACATCAACCGGGTGAATGCGTAACCGATGAAAAAAGCTGGCTCAAATTTGCCTGCCGGGACGGGTACATCCGGGTAGACGAACTTCAGCTGGAAGGGAAGCAGCGCAACCTGACAGAGCCGTTTCTCAGAGGCTACCGCTTTTAACCGACATTTGCGGTATCCTGCCCCCATGAAACCAGCTTCTCCTGCAGCATTTTGGAGATGCGCTTGAAATAACGCTTTTTCTTATAGCCCAGCACCCACTGTATCCCCTGTATCGCGTTGGTGAAGAACAGTTCGTCCGCAAGATGCATGATTTCCGGGTTGATCTGGGCCTCGATCACCTCATAGTTATTCTCCGTTGCAAGTTCGATCACTGCCCGCCGCATCACTCCGGCCACGCAACCTTCACTCAGTGCCGGCGTATATAGTTTCCCGTCATACCATACAAAAATGTTGGAGCTGACAGACTCACACAGAAAGCCATCCTGGTTCAGCACCACCACGTCATCCACTCCTTTTTTCTTACGGTACAGGCCGGCCATGACATAGACGAGGCTATTGGCCGTTTTCAGTTTCGACAAACCGCTGTAAGGTTTCCTGTATTCCTGGTACACATCAACGATCAGTCCGTTTTTGAAATCAGCGGCACTAAGCGGTGTCGCTTCCAGCACGTATGCTGCCCGGTTGATCTCGGGGCTGTACAACCCCTCTCCTGCCCGGTACACCGACAGGCGAAGACGCACCTTTCCGGTATATCCGTTCTTAGCGATCAGTTGTAGCGCCTTTTCGGTGATAAAAGCCTCGTCATATTGTCCCGGATCATCCATATGCAGCATCTTCATTCCTTCCTGCAAACGCTGAACATGATAGGAAAGGAAACGGATTTCCCCTCCTGTCCACAGCATTGTCTCAAACAAACCGTCCCCGTACCTGAAAGATCGGTTGGTAACCGTCAGCACCGGCTGGCGGTCGTGTATCATTTCTCCGTTATGGTTAATGTATCGTATTGGCATAATTTCTCCACTTTTCTAAACACAAACGAAAATCGTCCGGCATGGGTGCTTCAAAGAACAGGTCCTTCCGGCCTTTCGGATGCACAAAACCAAGGCTTTGGGCATGCAGCGCCTGTCTCGGCAACAACTCAAAACAGTTTTCAACGAACTGCCGGTACTTATTAAACACCGTACCTTTCAGGATTTTATCCCCGCCATATACCGCGTCATTGAATAAAGGGTGGCCAATAGACCGCATATGGGCCCGGATCTGGTGGGTACGGCCCGTTTCCAGCCGGCACTCGATCAGGGTAACATAGCCCAACCGCTCCAACACATTAAAATGTGTAACAGACCACTTTCCCTTTTGCTCATCATCATATACCGCCATGACACGACGGTCTTTGATACTGCGACCAATGTATCCTTGCACCGTCCCGCCCGTTTCCAGGTCGCCCCAGACCAGCGCCATATATTTCCGGCTGATGGTATGTTCAAAAAACTGCTTTGCCAGAAAGGTCATGGCCCATTCATTCTTACCAATCACCAGCAACCCACTCGTGTCTTTATCAATGCGGTGTACCAGTCCCGGCCGCCCGTCGTTGCCCGGCAGCTGTGGCAGCTGATTAAAATGGTACACCAGCGCATTTACCAGCGTACCGGTATAATTGTTATATCCGGGGTGCACCACCATGCCGGCCGGCTTATTGACGATCAACAGGTCGTCGTCTTCATAAACAATATTCAGCGGAATATGCTCAGGATATACCTCTGTATCCCTGGGCGGATGCGGCAGTACGACCGTAATCACATCTCCCGGCTTCACCTTATAGCTGGCCTTCACCGGTTTGTCATTCACGCGGACCGTTTCTGCTTCAATGGCGTGTTGAATGCGGTTTCTGGAGGCATTCTCCACCCGGTGCATCAGAAACTTATCGACGCGGAGCAGGGATTGCCCTTTATCCACAACGATGCGTACATGCTCATACAAATCCTGCTCTTCTGCTTCGGAAATATCAAAGTCCTCCATCATGCGGCAAAGATAATAAAAGTCAGCTCGTATCTTTGCTGCATGAAGTCATTGCGGCCGCAACAAAGGAACATTTCCCTTCCTGTAAACAGTCCTGTCCAAAAAGCAGAACACCCACTATGCAGTGCGGCAGGCATTACCCTTTATGTAAAACGCGATGACCTGATCCATCCGTTTATTTCCGGAAATAAGTGGCGGAAGCTGAAGTATCTGCTCCTTCGGGCCTCCGGTGAGGGGCGGGACCATTTAGTCACCTTCGGCGGGGCTTGGTCAAACCACCTGCTGGCAACCGCTTGTGCCGGTGCAGCATTCGGGTTCCGGACAACCGGTTTTGTGCGGGGGGAGCCGGTGGAGAACCCTGTCCTTAACCGGTGCCGGCAATTTGGCATGGAACTGCAATTTGTGGACCGGAGCAGCTATCGCGATAAACCCCGGCTGTATAACCAATATACACAAACAGCAGCAGATACGTTTTTCATCGATGAGGGAGGAGCCTCTCCGGAAGCCGCACAAGGCTGCGCTGAAATTATTCCGGAGCTGACGGAGACGTACGACCATTTATTCTGTGCCTGTGGCACGGGGACCACATTGGCCGGCCTGGCACGGGGCCTGGCCGGAACCCCATCCGCACCGCAGCTTCATGGCGTCCCCGTACTAAAAGGCGGGGAGTTTATCAGAGACACGGTGGAGCGCCTCGTGTCCACTTCGGCCCCGTTTGTCCTGCACACCGATTACCATTTTGGCGGATACGCCAAAACCACACCCGCACTCGTTGATTTCGTACAGCAATTCAGCACCGTTACGGGCATCCCTGTTGAGCCGGTGTACACCGGAAAAGTATGTTATGCGCTGTTTGATCTGATTACACAGGGCTACTTTTCCCCCGGCTCCCGCATCCTGCTACTGCATACCGGAGGGGTCTGCTCCTGACCTCGGGTGACAGCGCTTCATTGCAAACGATCCTCAGAAAGAACATCCCTCATCAGCGCACGCAGCGCCGTTTTCCCCACGGACCTGCAGCGGGAATGTTCTTCCTCCCATGCTGTAAATGCTTTTTTCAGTGTTTCAGTAATACCAGGA
>CAZJKM010000059.1:0-17194 GCA_964546645.1 uncultured Sphingobacteriaceae bacterium | reverse complement strand
CGGTTTGGCTGAAACCTGGCTGTATGCAGCGCTGGTTAACGCCGACATGGGACTGCTTGACAGCACCGCAACCGGAAAGGCTTATATAGCCGCTGCTGCCGAAGCTGTGGAAAAAACAAAAGCGCTGGATGAAAAGAAGGAGCATGCAAAGAACCTGGAAATAGCTGAGCGGACACTTGCCCAATATGAGCTGACCAGTGGCGTGAAGGCTTTTGAACAACAGGACTACAAAGGTGCGTATGATGCTTTCAATAACGGCCTGAAATATATGCCTGGAGATACCACTTTTATCTATTATGCGGGGTTGGCAGCTATCAACGCCAAGGATTATGATAATGCTATTGCCAAGTATAAACAGCTAAGCGCTATAGATAGTTTTTCCAACCAAAGCCAGGTTTATCTGGATTTGTCAAAACTGTATATGATGAAAGGTGACACGACCAGTGCCATTCAGTTTGTGGAAGAAGGTGTAAACAGGTTCCCCGGCAATAATGACCTTGCTAATCAGAATATTGAGCTCAATCTGATGGTTGGCAATGAAGATAAAGTGGTTAATACGATTAAGAAGCAGATAGAAAAAGATCCTCAGAACCCGAACCTGCATTTTTACCTGGGTATTGCTTACGGAGCTGCGAAAGAAGGGGAAAATGCGGAAGCTGCTTATAAGAAGGCTATTGAGCTCAACCCGGATTATACAGACGCTTATATCAACCTTGGCGGGGCGATCCTGAACAGAGGGATCGATACGTTTAATGCAGCGAATCAGCTTCCCTCTAGTAAACAGAAAGAATATGAGGAGCAGGTAAAGAAAGCCCATGAGATATTTGATTCAGCGTTGCCCTATCTGCAGAAAGCGGCTGACCTGAAGCCGGACTCGCGCCTGTCATGGCAGAACCTGAAAACGTATTACGAAATCAAAGAGAATAAAGAAAAGATCGCTGAGATTGATGCTAAACTGAAGGATTTGTAGGTGCCTGCAGGTCTTCGTAAAACAAACAGGCCGGGAATGATATTCATTCCCGGCCTGTTTGTTTTTGCAGTTGCGCTATCAGGAGGATTTTCTTCTGGATATTTCATCCCGTATCTTAGCAGCTCTTTCGTAGGCCTCATCCGCAAGGGCTTTACTAAGGGTCTCTTTCAGTTCTTCATCCGTCAGAGAAGTATAAGAGGAGCTTCCTGAAGGGGTAGAAGGTGTACTCTCAGCAACCGCTGAAGGATCGTCAATATTCTCAAGAAATACAAAATCATTACTTTCGATCACAATGCCTGCGGATGCTAAAATAAATTCATAGGTGTAGATAGGTGCACCGAAACGTACCCCCAGGGCAATGGCATCTGATGTGCGGGCATCTATTTCTGTAGTGGCCTCCCCATCGTTACAAATGAGTTTAGCGTAAAAAATACCGTCTACCAGATTGTAGATAATAATTTCGTCGATACTGATATGGAATGTTTCGGCAAATGTTTTGAACAGATCGTGTGTAAGTGGTCTGCTCGGTGTCATTTTCTCGATCTCTATGGCAATCGCCTGCGCTTCAAATCCACCGATGATGATAGGTAGCCGGCGTTTCCCCCCTATTTCACCCAGCACCAACGCGTAGGCGCCCGATTGCGTCTGACTATACGACAATCCGACAATGTCAAGCTTAATTTTCTTCATCTAACCGCAAATATACATAAAAACCATTTTGATTGACCGCAGGATTCTGAAAGAAATCAGCGGGCCCTTTTCAGGTTGCTTTAAGTGCTTTAATGGCTGCGGTTATTTTAGGTACTACCTCAAAAGCGTCGCCGACAATGCCATAATCGGCCACTTTAAAGAAGGGGGCCTCCGGGTCTTTATTGATCACGACAATGGTCTTTGATGAGCTTACACCTGCCAGGTGTTGAATCGCTCCGGAAATGCCGATAGCAATGTACAGATTGGGGCTGATAGTCAGGCCCGTTTGCCCGACGTGTTCTTCATGCGGGCGCCAGCCGGCATCTGATACGGGCTTGGAACAGGCCGTGGCCGCTCCGAGTGCGGCAGCCAGCTCTTCAATCATTCCCCAATTTTCCGGTCCCTTCAGTCCCCTGCCTGCAGATACAACAATTTCGGCGTCAGGCAACGGTACTTTATCTGCAGCCCGCACGATATCACGGACCACGGCGGCAAAATCATGGTCATTTGTTGCTGTGCTGAAGTCTTCAATCGTAACCGGACCGGCGGCCTGGCGCAACTCAAAACTATTAGGTGTTACTGCAATTACTTTCGTAGGAGAGCTGAGCCGGGTCACCGCAAATGCTTTGCCGGAGAAGGCTGTTTTTTTAACATGCAGTTCTCCGTCCACTATTTCCGGCAGTGTCACCGCTCCGTCTGCCAGTCCGGCAGAAAGTTTAGCTGCCACGCGCGGAGCCAGCCCTTTACCGGAAAAGGTGTTGGCAATGACTACGACCGTTGCTTGCTCACTGCGGGCAGCGGCAGCAATGATGGATGCATAGGCTTGGTTAACAAATGTTTTGAGTTGACCGGATGCTGCGTTCAGTACTTTGGAAGCACCAAAGTGGCCTGCCTTTTGCAATTCATCCGCAGCTACCGGGCCTATTGAAAGAGCCGTTAACGAGGTGTTCAGGGAATCTGCAACCGCTTTTGCATAGGAAATCGTTTCAAATACCGATTTCCTGAACTGACCGTCTGTATTTTCTATATATACTAAAACTGACATGTTATTTATGAATGATGGCCTATGAATGATGGATGATGTTTACAATGCATGCAAACCCCGGACCTGTGTCCGTAAATTGAACTTGTTTGAACAAGCCCATTATAACACCCTGGCCTGGTTACGCAATAATTCGACGAGTTTTTCCGGTTCTGCGGCATCGACCAGTGTGACAGACCCGCGGGGCGGAGGGGTCTCGTAGCGAACGATACCGGAAAGCACCGGAACCTCGACCGCGTCTATGATCGTTAATGGCTTTGTGCGGGCGCTCATAATGCCACGCATGTTCGGTATACGCGGTTCGGCTACCCCTTCAGCAGTCCCTGCAACAAAAGGTAACGGAACACGGAGTATTTCTTTTCCCCCTTCTGTTTCCCGCTCAACCAATGCGCCGGAACCGTCAAGGGTCAGCTTTTTTACGATAGACACCGAAGGTATATCCAGCAGTTCGCCTGTGAAAGCTGCCACTTGTCCGCCATTATAATCAATGGATTCACTCCCGGTGAGTATGAGATCAAACTGCTGGTCGCGCGCAAAAGCAGCGATCTGGTGCGCCACAAACCAGGCGTCCCTCGGAAGCGCATTCACGCGCACCGCCTCGTCGGCACCCATCGCCAGGGTTTTACGGATGTTGGGTTCTGAAGAAGCATCGCCGACATGGAACACGGTAACTGTCCCGCTATGGTCCGTCACGAGTTCAATGGCTTTCGATAAGGCTATTTCGTCATACGGATTGATGACAAACTGTACACCGGATGTGACAAATTCGGTATTGTTGTTGGTAAAGGCTATTTTTGTCGTGGTATCCGGAACATGACTGATGCAAACTAAGATTTTCATGATATCGGTGTTTTTTCAAACTTAACACAAAAAAATGTGATTCTGAACTTTTGGAAGCGATACCTTTTTATGGTCAGATACGATGAATGAACGATTGAATAAATTGCTGGACTTTCTGAAAGAGAATCCCCGGGACCCGTTTTTAAATTATGCGGTTGCCACAGAATACCTTAAATTAAATAACACCGCCCAGGCACTTGATTATTATGAACGACTGACGAAAGAACATCCGGACTATGTGGGGACCTACTACCACCTGGGAAAGCTGTATGAGTCGCTGGCCCGGCTGGCAGACGCACGGAAAGCGTATGAAGCCGGTATTCGCGCAGCCCAGCTGGCCCGTGACGTAAATGCGTTAAGAGAATTGCAGGCTGCCAGGCAGTGGCTGATTGACCAGGAGGAAGAAGAATGATGGTAAACCGGTAGGTGCCTGAAGCCGGTCAGAACGGGGTTTCATCGTCCATGTCGTTCATTCTGGATGGACGTGTAATGATACCCGGCTGTTGGCCGAACTCACTGGAAGGCATCATTCCCGATGAAAAAGACACCGGATCCTGGAAGCCGCCGCCGAACGACCCTGCACCGAAATCATCTTCGAGGTCGGTAAATTTAACATATTTGCCCACAAACCGTAAGGGCACCGTAGCTGTTTCACCGTTCCGGTGCTTCGCAATGATCACTTCGCCGACACCGGCAGTAGGCCTGCCTTCCTCATCTTCGGTCAGTCCGTAATATTCGGGCCGATACAGGAAAAGCACCATGTCCGCATCCTGTTCAATGGAGCCTGATTCACGAAGATCGGAGAGCATCGGGCGTTTACTGGCACCAGGCCTGCTTTCCACCGCACGGCTTAACTGAGAGAGGGCTATAACAGGAATATTCAGTTCTTTGGCAACGGATTTCAATGCCCGCGATATGCTGCCGATCTCCTGTTCGCGGTTGCCATTCTTGCCGTCTGATTTGCCATGCATCAGCTGCAGGTAATCGACAATGACCATCTGGATATCATATTGTGCTTTCAGCCGGCGGCATTTTGCGCGGAACTCAAAAACATTCAATGCCGGCGTGTCATCAATGAGCAGCGGCGCCTCCGTTAACCGGCCGATACGTGCATGGAGCTGTTCCCACTCGTGGTCTGCCAGGTTACCCTTTCTTAGCTTTTCCTGCTCTATTTCGGTCTCTCCGGAGATCAGCCGGTTGACGAGCTGGACGGATGACATTTCAAGTGAGAATACGGCTACCGGCTTGCCGTGAAGCACGGCTGCATTGCGGGCACAGCTCAGTACGAAAGCCGTTTTACCCATCGCCGGACGTGCAGCGATGATAACAAGGTCAGACGGCTGCCATCCCGATGTGACACGATCGAGTGCGGTAAATCCGGACGGTACACCGGTTAATGAGTCGGTCCGTTCACGGAGCTTCTCCAGAGAATTGATCGCTTCCCGCATGATGTCATCCATCTTCCGGGTATCACGACGGAGATTATTCTGTGCGATTTCAAACAGGCCCTTTTCTGCATTGTCCAGCAAATCGAATATGTCGGTTGTATCATCATAGGCATTGTTGATGATCTCACTGGATATCCGGATCAGTTCGCGCTGTATGTATTTCTGGGAGATAATCCGGGCATGGTATTCAATGTTGGCAGCGGATACCACGCGATCGGTAAGCCGGGTGATGTAATAGGCACCACCTGCTATTTCAAGGGCACCCATTTTTCGCAATTCAGCCGTTACTGTAAGCAGGTCTACCGGTGATGATTTCTGAAACAGGTTATAAATGGCCTCGAAGATTTTCTGGTGGGCGTCATTGTAAAAGGTCTCCGGTTTCAGGATGTCGATGACCGTAGAGAGCGCATCTTTTTCCAGCATCAGCGCACCTAATACGGCTTCTTCGAGGTCAACTGCCTGAGGCGGCAGCTTTCCCAGTCCGCTGACAGGCATATTCAATTTTGACCTGCGTTGCGAAAATCCGCTTTTTTTGCTGCTTCCGGATGCACTTAAATCATGATCATTGTCCATTTCTTATTCATTTTTATCTGAGTACTCTCCTGCCGACTGCCATCGCTTTCTTCTTTCGAAGCGGATGCTTCGTTCCATGATGGCCTCCGGTATTATTCCTTCAGTGGCTGTACCGCCGGCTGTTGCCGGGTTGTTTCAAAATTCAGGGATGACAAATCTATATTAAATTTACAGGGATCCGTTGCTGAACTTATACACATCCAATTCACAGGCCATTTTATAAAAAAACAGAGATGCTGAAAAGACCATCGTTAAGGTATTCAGTTATTCACAACGCTTGTGAATAACTTGTTAATTCCCGAACAAAGATAAGCATAATCAGTCGCTTATAATAGTGTGGATAAGTTTAAGCGATGTTAGCTTTTCGGGTAAGTTGTGTACCTTAGCAGCCTGATATAGCAAAATATGGAATATGATGGAAGAGCCCCCCGACGGGAAATGAATCAACAGGTTTTTGGTATCCGTGCTGTTATGGAAGCCATTGAAAGCGGAAAAGAAATTGAGTCGCTCTGGGTGCAGCGGGGACTTGGTGGCAGTCTGTTCCTGGAGCTGAAGCGTTTGGTGCGGGAATACGGTATTACCTACCAGCAGGTGCCGGTGGAAAAACTAAATCGCCTGACCCGGAAAAACCACCAGGGTGTGATCGCTGTTATTTCACCGATTGTTTATCAGAAGGCAGAAGATATTATTCCGCTCATTTATGAGCGTGGGGAAGTGCCGCTGATACTGGTGTTAGATGGTGTTACCGATGTGAGAAATATGGGAGCGATTGCCCGGACCGCTGAATGTGCAGGCGTGCATGCGCTCATTGTTCCAAGGAAAGGCTCGGCTGAAATTAATCCGGATGCTATCAAGACCTCATCCGGAGCACTATACAAAATTCCCGTGTGCCGTCATGAGCATCTCCGGTCAACCGTAAAATTCCTTCAGGAATCCGGGTTACAGGTAGTCGCCTGTACGGAGAAGGCGGTGTCCGGGCTGTATACGGTTGACTATACGGTGCCGACGGCTATTATTATGGGAGCGGAGGATACGGGTATTTCGGACGAGTTGGTGCGTATGGCCGATCATTTAGTGAAAATCCCGATGTACGGGGAAATAGCGTCACTGAATGTTTCTGTCAGTACAGGCGTCGTTGTTTATGAAGCCGTACGTCAACGTTATTCCTGATTCATTCCGGCTAAACGGTTGCTGTTTAGTTGCTTGTGTATGGAAAGGGGAGGCCATAACATAAAATCAGTTTTGAATAATAATTCAACGAAATCACATTTTTTTTGAAAAAATGATAAAAAATAAGCCAATATGTTGATATTTTAAATGTAAATATGTTTATTTGCATAAATTATCATAAACGGTTAGTTTTTTATAAATTAATTCAGAATTGTATGTGTGGAATTATCGGTGCTTTTGATTTGAAGACAAAGTCAGAAGATTTGAGGCCTCAGGTGCTCAGGATGTCAAAGAAAATACGGCATCGTGGACCGGATTGGTCCGGCATTTATAGTGGCGATAAGGCTATTCTCTCACATGAGCGCTTAGCCATTGTGGATCCTAAATCAGGCCAGCAACCGTTATATAACCCGGAGCGGAATCTGGTTCTGGCTGTCAATGGCGAGATTTATAACCACCAGCAATTGCGCAATGAGCTATCTCACTACGCTTTTCAGACCCAATCAGACTGCGAGGTTATCCTGGCGCTTTATGAAGAGAAAGGCGCTGCTTTCCTCGAAGACCTGAACGGGATATTTGCCTTTGCGTTATACGATGTTAAAAATGATTGCTATCTGATTGCGCGTGACCATATGGGGATTATCCCGCTGTATATTGGCTGGGATCATTTTGGTAACTTCTTTGTTGCTTCCGAGCTAAAGTCGCTGGAAGGTGTCTGCAACCGTATCGAGGAGTTCCAGCCGGGACATTATATTTATAGCAGGGAAAGCCAGGAACCGCAGCGGTGGTACAGCCGTGATTGGGAGCAGTATGAAAAGGTACAGGACCAGGTTTCCGATATCGCTACGTTGCGTAAGGGCCTGGAAGATGCGGTATACCGCCAACTGATGTCAGATGTACCCTACGGTGTGCTGCTTTCCGGCGGGCTTGATTCGTCTATCATTGCAGCTGTAACCAAGAAATTTGCATCCAGGCGTATTGAGTCAAATGATGCCGAGGCAGCCTGGTATCCGCAACTCCATTCCTTTGCAGTGGGGCTGGAAGGCTCGCCCGACCTCGCGGCAGCGAGAAAAGCGGCCGAGCATATCGGCACGATTCACCATGAAATTCATTTTACCATACAGGAAGGACTGGACGCCATCAGGGACGTGATTTACCATCTTGAAACGTATGATGTAACCACCGTCAGGGCATCTACCCCCATGTATTTGCTGGCGAGGGTCATTAAGTCGATGGGAATTAAAATGGTACTTTCCGGAGAAGGGGCTGATGAGCTTTTCGGAGGATACCTCTATTTCCATAAAGCACCCAATGCACGGGAATTCCACGAAGAAACGGTACGGAAGCTTAGCAAACTGCATCTTTACGATTGCCTGCGTGCTAACAAATCACTGGCAGCCTGGGGTATTGAAGGGCGGGTGCCTTTTCTGGACAAAGCATTTATTGATGTTGCCATGCGGCTGAACCCGGCCGATAAAATGATCAGAGAAGGCCGGATTGAAAAGTGGATTCTGCGGAAGGCCTTTGAAGATTACCTGCCGGAAAGTATTGCCTGGCGCCAAAAGGAGCAATTTTCTGACGGTGTGGGCTACAGCTGGATCGATACCCTGAAAGAACAGGCAGCAGCGAATGTAACGGACGAACAGCTGGCAAATGCTGCTTACCGCTTCCCGGTGCATCCGCCCATGTCAAAGGAGGAGTATTTCTACCGCAGTATTTTCAGTGAACATTTTCCTTCTGATACGGCGGCGGCAACTGTTCCGTCTGTGAAATCTGTGGCGTGCAGCACACCGCAGGCGCTGGCGTGGGATGCTTCCTTCCAGCATCTGAATGATCCTTCCGGCCGGGCTGTTGCTGCAGTGCATAACGAAAGTTACGAGAAAACACCTGAGCCGGTGTGATATATACCGGCTTTCTGCATGTAACTTTTTTGAAATGTTCTGTTTAAACCGGTAAGCTATCATCTCGTCAACTGCTTTTTAAAGGCCTGTTTTGTAATTGTTTGTGAGGAACACTTCTATATTTACCGTAGTTATTTCCCCTTCAAATTAGAATGGTTCTAAAAAAGTGTCCTGCTTTGCAATATTCGTAGCTTTCTGTTACTATTTGTAACTTTGCACCAGCAAACGAAGGGACAAACAGTATGAAGAAAAGTGCTATTCTGGGGTTGGTTTTCATCGCTGTCGCGATGGCGATGATCATCAGTATCTATGCTGACTCCAGCACCTATGCCACATTCGCCGAGGCAGAAGAACAGGCTATCGAATTACATGTGGTCGGTACACTTAATAAGGAGAAGGAACTGTATTATAATCCGGTTCAGGATGCCAACCACTTTTCATTTTACATGTATGATAAGGACAGTGTAGAGTGTAAAGTGGTATTTAAAGGCGCCAAACCGCAGGATATCGAACGGTCGGAGCAGATCGTGCTGACCGGAAAGATGGTGGGCAACGAGTTTCAGGCATCCAAAATCCTGATGAAATGCCCTTCCAAATACAATAAGGATGAGATTGAGGTCAAGGAAGTCTCTTCTTCCGTTTAATGATTTTTCAGACCGCTTTGTTGTAATAACTCCTACTATCTGATGGATATAAACTATGAAGGCGAAAGCCTGTTACCCGGCCAGTTAGGTCAATTTTTTATCATATTGGCCTTTGGCACGGCACTGCTATCGCTTATCAGTTATCTGTATGCCACGAAACACCCCGACGACCGTTCCTGGCACCGGTTGGGGCGGATCTCGTTCTGGCTGAACCTGGTGGCCGTACTGGGTATCGGTTCGTGCCTGTATTATATTATTTATAATCACCTGTTTGAATATTACTATGCCTGGTCACACTCCTCGCGTACGTTACCGGTATATTATGTCATTTCCAGTTTCTGGGAAGGGCAGGAGGGCAGCTTCTGGCTGTGGATGTTCTGGCAATCGCTGTTAGGCGCCGTGCTGCTTTTCACCGCCAGGAACTGGGAACGGCCGGTGATGGTTACTGTTATGCTTTGCCAGGCGATCTTAGCTTCGATGCTGATCGGTGTGGAGATCCTGGGGGAGCGTATCGGTACTTCGCCGTTTATTTTATTGCGGAATGCGGTAGAGGCACCTATTTTTTCCAATCCCGGTTACCTGAAAATGATTGCGGACGGGGAGGGGCTGAATCCGCTATTGCAGAATTACTGGATGGTGATCCATCCGCCCACCCTCTTCCTCGGCTTTGCTTCCATGATCGTGCCGTTTGCCTATGTGGTTGCGGGGTTATGGCAGAAAAAGCATCACGAATGGATCAAGCCAACCTTACCCTGGGCTCTTTTTGCCGTCATGATTTTGGGTACTGGTATTATCATGGGATCGTTCTGGGCGTATGAAGCGCTGAATTTCGGGGGCTTCTGGGCCTGGGACCCGGTGGAAAATGCTTCTATTATTCCCTGGCTGACACTGATTGCAGGGGTACACGTCATGATTGTCTTCCGCAATTCCGGGCATGCCTATTTTACGGCGGCATTCCTCGTACTCATTAGTTTTGTGCTGGTTATATATGCATCATTCCTTACCCGAAGCGGCATATTGGGCGAAACGTCTGTCCACTCCTTCACGGATCTCGGGATGTTCTGGCAGCTGGTCATTTTCAACCTTGTTTTTCTGGCTATCATGGTATGGGCGCTCCTGTACGACAGGAAGGGAATGCCGATTTCCAAAAAAGATGAGGAAACGTATTCCCGTGAATTCTGGCTGTTCATCGGGGCACTGGTCCTGGCCGTTGCCTGCCTGCATATCATAGCGTATACTTCCATACCGGTGGTTAACAAAGCGCTGGGCACCAGTGTTGCACCTCCGGTGGACCCTGTGGCCCACTATAACCAGTGGCAGTCCGGCTTCGCCGTAGTGATTGCTCTCCTGACCGGTTTTACGCAATTTTTAAAATACAAGCGTACCGATTTCCGGAAATTTAAAAGGAGTGTCATTGTCTCGTCCATTGTTGCAGCCATTGTTTCCGCTATCTTTATCTGGGTTACCGGTGTATATGAGAAGCTGAACTATATCTTACTTACCTTCGCGGCCACCTTTTCCATTGTTGCGAATGCACGTATCCTGGGTGACACGCTGAAGGGCAAATGGAAACTGTCTGGTTCGGCGGTAGCTCACATCGGTTTTGGCATGCTGCTCATCGGTGGCTTGGTTGCAGCAGCCACCAACAAAGTCGTTTCGGTAAACCGTACCGGAATGATTGCCGTGGCAGGATTTGACGAAGTGGAGAAGCCCGGTGATAACCTTTTCCTCAATCAGGGGGAGCCGGTTGATATGGGGGAGTACCGGATTACGTATATCGGTGACAGTATTGATGGGGTTGACGTGTATTACAGAGTGGATTATGAGCGACTTGACCGGGAATCCGGTGAGTTAAAAGAGCGCTTCCGGTTAACGCCGCGGGCGCAGCATAATCCGAAGATGGGCCTGATCGGCACTCCCAGTACGCGCCATTACCTGACAAGGGATATCTATACCATCGTTACCGCAGCCAATAAAATTGAAGGGCTATCGGCTGATGAGCACAGCCACGGTGAGGAAGACGACCCATTTGCGGGATATGAGGAGCCCGGTACATTTGAAGTGAATGTCGGTGATACGGTCCGCTACCGGAACGGCTTTATTGTGGTAAAAGGGGTTAACCGGAATGCGACGCTTCGTAATATACCGGTTGCTGATGAGGATATCCTGGTGGGCCTGACCATGGAAGTTCATACGGCTGGCGGCGGCCAGTACCCGGTTGAACCGGTATTGCTGATTAAAGAAGGACGTATTTATGATTTTGCGAAGGATGTGAACGAGGAAGGTCTGAAATTCCGGTTCACCAATATCATGCCGGATAAAGATAAGCTGGAAGTGATGGTTTATCAGAAGGATGCGCCGGAGAAGAAATGGATCGTGTTGAAGGCGATCGAATTCCCTTATATTAACCTATTCTGGTGTGGTACGATTATTATGGTGGTTGGTTTCATTTTATCCATTGTTCGCCGTACTCGTGATGTAAAACGGACAGCTGCGTGAAGAAAGTGGTTTTATTGGGTAGCGGTCATGTGGCTACGCATTTGGGTCATGCCATCCGGCAGGCCGGGTATGTTCCGATACAAGTATACAGCAGGACATTGGCGCATGCCGAAAGGCTTGCAGTCCTGTTGGATGCCGAAGCAACGGCCGATCCCGGAACAGTCCGTCAGGATGCGGATTTTTACCTGATCGCTGTTAAAGACGATGCCATTGCGGCCATTGCGGCTGCTTTGGGGGCTGTCAGTGGGATTGTGTTGCATACGTCCGGCAGTACCGATCTCCGTGTGTTATCAGGGGCGGGAAAAGGGCAGGGGGTGATCTATCCGATACAGACCCTGACCCGGGACGTGCCGGTAGATTTTACAAAGATTCCTTTGGCAATCGAATATTCAGATGATGCAACCGGTTCCGCTGTAAAGACGTTTGCCGGGCAGCTATCGTCGTACATTTATGAATACAATTCCAGGCAGCGTTTAAGCCTGCATGTAGGTGCTGTGTTTTGCTGTAATTTCAGTAATTACCTGTATACCATTGCTCAGGATTACCTGGAGAGCCAGAAGGTTGATTTTAATCTGCTGCGGCCACTGATTGAGGAAACGGCCCGTAAAGTACAGCATCGGCTTCCGTCCGAAGTACAGACCGGCCCGGCAGCACGCCGTGATACACTGGTGCTGGAAAAACACCTGGAGCTTTTGGATGATTTTTCGCAATGGAAAGAAATTTATCGTATCTTGAGTGCCTGTATTATGCAGCGGTCGGATACCGGCCGATAATGCTTATTCAATAGTCCGGTAATGCTTTTTGAACGGTTTAAACAGGTAAAGGCGTTTGTTTTTGATATTGATGGGGTGCTGACAGATGGTACCGTCCAGGTGACGGAACTGGGGGAGCAGCTCCGTACCTTCCATATCCGGGATGGTTATGCCCTTCAACTGGCTGTTAAGCAGGGGTACCCCATAGCAACCATCACCGGGGGTATATCCAAGGGGGTTGAACAGCGCCTGCAAGCGTTAGGTATCATCCATGTGTTTTCCGGTGTTTCGGACAAGCTTGCCGTATTAACAGACTGGCTTCACAACCAGCAATTGCCTGCCGGGGACGTACTCTACATGGGTGACGATATACCGGACCTGGCGTGCATGCAAGCCGCCGGTCTGCCGGTCTGCCCGGCGGATGCGGTGCCGGAGGTCAAAGCCATTGCGGCGTATATATCCCACCAGGCGGGCGGAAAAGGGGCCGTCCGGGATGTGATGGAGAAAGTACTGAAACTACAGGAAAAGTGGCAGGCTGATACGTCCGTGAAAAGCAGTTAGACCTTCCATTACCATTTACTCATTAACTGACGCATGCACCGCATTATACTTGCTTCTAAATCCCCCCGGCGCCAGGAGTTGCTGGCGGGGCTGGGTGTTTCCTTTGAAGTGATCACTAAAGAGGTTGACGAGTCATTCCCGTCCGGTTTATCCCCAAAGGATGCCGCGTTATACATCGCCGCAAAGAAATCCCGCGCCTTTGATCCCGTACCGTCAGATGCCATCGTGGTGGTGGCAGATACCTTGGTGGCAATTGGTCAGGAGATCATCGGAAAGCCGGAGAACCGGGAGGCGGCAGTGGACAGCCTGCGCCGGCTGTCGGGGCGGATGCATGTGGTAATTACTGCCGTTGGACTGACAACTGCTGCAACGTCGACCGTGTTTCACGAGGTGACGGAAGTGTATTTCAAAGATTTGTCGGATCGCCAGATTGCCTATTACGTGGATACGTATCGCCCATATGATAAAGCCGGAGCCTACGGTATCCAGGAATGGATAGGATCCGTTGCTATTGAAAGGATTAACGGATCCTATAATAATGTCGTCGGACTACCTACGGCACGGCTCTATGACGAGCTGATCCGTATCAGCCCCGGTCTATTTTAAACCGGATACCCATATAAAACATCCTGCCTGACAGCGGACCCCACAGCACAGAGCTGTCAAAGTAATCACTGAACGGTTGGTCAGCTGCCAATATCGGATTGTGTTGGAAGAAATTAGTCAGGTTTTCCCCGCCGATATATACATCGAAAGGCCGGTTTCTGCCAACGGTTTTGCTGACCTGCGCATTCATCAATACATAGCTTCGTGAGTAATCCCCCAATTGGTAGGCGGCCGGGTTATCATGGGTGGAAGGCAGGCGCTTTTGTCCGGTAATGGTCAGGGTATAATCAACGTGCCAATGGTTGGAGGTAGCATATCCCAGATTCAGGAAACCACGATGCCGGGCTACCAGCGGTTTGTCTAGCAGTTGATTGCCATAGGTGGTTTTTACATCGAAAAACCGGTAGGCAAGCCTCATCTCAAGCGCCTTTACCGGATACATAAACCATTCTGCCTGCAGGCTGTTGCTGTATGACTTTCCTTCGAGGTTGTAGAAGCGGATCTCGCGCGGATTTTCATAGTCTGTCACCACCTGGTTGCTGAAATCGTTACGGAAAAACTCCAGACTTAATCCTGCCTGCCGGTTAAATAAACGCATGTCCTGATCCAGACTCACCCCTTTGTTCCAGGCGACCTCCGGACGCAGGTCATAGGCGCCTGCCGGGACAGAAGGGATGATGACTACCTGGCGTGAGCTGACCAATGCTGCCGTGTTTTCCGCAAAAATATTGGCTGTCCGCTGTCCGCGTCCTGCACTTGCCCGTAATGTCGTGCCGTTTGCGGGCTGGTAGCGGAGGTGTATCCTCGGTGTTGCGAACCATCCGTATAGATTGTTATAATCCCCACGAATGCCCGCTACGGCATCAAATTTTTCAGACGGGCTGAAGGTATACTCAGCAAATCCACCCGGAACCACTTCCGTGCGTTGATACCCATCACTCAGGTATTGCTCATCATACCGGTCATATTGCAGGCTGAGTCCGACACGGTATTTATGCATGGTTGTACCTATTATGGACTGGTAAATCAGGTTAGCATATGCATTCTCCTGACGTGCGTTGTAGGTCCGTATACCAAAATAAGATTGTTGGTCGTATAAAAACCCTGAAAGCTGTAATCCGATACTCCGGTATCGCTGCTCCGGAAATACGTAGCCGAATTTTGCAAACGCCTCGTAGCGATCAATGTCCATACCCAACCCATACCGGTTGGTGGTAAGCCGGTCGGTTGCCGGGTTGAAATCAATTTCCCCACCGGTACGCCGGTCTGTCAATGCTTTTACACCGAACTGGCTGATAAAACCCTTGCCATTGTCATATTTCCAGCGGTTGACGGCAGAAAACAGGTTGCCGGTTGGCTGGTCACGGAAGCCGTTTCCGCTGAAATTCATCTGCCGGTTATACATGAAATTGTCGTGCAGCAACAGCGCTCCCGACCAGTGTTCGCCAAATCGTTGTGCCAGGTTCAGATTCAGATCTGCACGGCCCATGTTGTTGGTATAGATATTGGCATATAGTTGTTCGGCGCTCTCGGGTTTCTTCAGTTCCACATTAATCTGGCCGGCAATGTTTTCAAAGCCATTTGCCACTGTTCCGATACCTTTGCTGATCTGTATACTTTCTATCCAGGTACCGGCAATGCTGTTCAGCCCGAGTGGTGTTGCTAACCCCCGCGGGCCCGGCAGGTTTTCAACGGTAAGCTGTGTGTAGTTTCCACTCAACCCGAGCATCTGTACCTGTTTGCTGCCGGTGACGGCATCGTTGCTGGTTACATCTACAGATGCATTGGTCTCAAAGCTTTCACTCAGGTTGCAGCAGGCAGCCTTGAACAGCTCCCGTTCCGTGAGCGTTTCCAGGCGGACGGGTGATAAGGTGGATAGATAGCTGCTCCGGCGCTGTGCGGTAATGGTCACTTCACTCAGTTCGTTGTTCTTTGCCTGCAGCATAATGAGTTTGTTGATATCGGTGATGTGTACTGTGTCTGGTTCAAGGCCGGTATAACTGACGATGAGGCGTTCCAGACCGTCGCCATGCGGCAGGCGGAAAACGCCGGACTCGTCGGTTTGGGTACCCAGGTCCGGCTGCTCCAACCAACGTACGGTTGCATGGTTCACCGGTATCAGTTCGCCTTTGTTGTTTTCCTCCATGATCACGCCGGTCACTTGTTTGGCCTTTTCTGCAGCACGGTGTATATTGTTCTCATCACGGTACCGGCAGCAATCCGGTAATTTTTCATACGCCTGCGGGGTAGCTTTTTTGCCATCCGTATCATGGCCTGAAGCTACTATCCGTTCCTTGGCTTTCGCCCCGTCATAAACTGCTGTCTGATAGGTGAGGGTCAGTATACCACTGCCGGCCTGCCAGTCAGCGCTGATCAATCCTTTTCCTTCCGCTGCTTTTTCGATACGCTTCTTGCACATACCGCATACACCAGACACCGGAAAGGAGGTCCGGGTGGTGGTAGAGCTGATTTGTTGGCTGGCAACGGGTGTTTTAGCGGCCTCCCGGGGATACTGGCAGCATTCGTGCAGCTGGCTGTAGATGCGGTCGTCCGCCTTCTGGTCTTCCAGGTCGTGGCCGGCAGCAACCACTGCCTTCTTAATACGGGGAAGGTCAGCTGCAGTTGCTTTCAGGGTCAGCATCTTGGTGTTGGCATCCCAGGACGGGTTTGTGGCCCCGGCTTTTTCGGCAGCCTGTTCAATGCGCTTTTCGCACATACTGCAGTTCCCGTACACTTTAAAAGTGTGGGAGGATATTGCCTGTGCATATACGTTCATCTGTATGGTGATGCAGATAAACAGGATGGATAAACGAAATAAAGTGTTCATTTTTCTGATAGTAACGTTAAAAAATAATTTACGTCCATTATCCCTGTAAAGCGGTACAGGGATAAGAAATAAAAAACGTTACCAGATCAGATCCGGTAGGTACAGTTCAACAGATACAATGGGGATTGCCGGACGTCCGGCGGAGAAGTGTCCGGAGAAAAGGCAGGCCGACCGGTCACATCGGTGAAAACGCCAACGTGGTATTGCAATACCAGAAAGATGGCAGGCATCAGGTCTGAAGTCGTATAAAGCGTGTTTACGACATGATGCCCGGTGGTTTTTGCTGCTTCCACTTTTTTTTCGTCACAGCAGCCCGGTATTTCTTTCTCTTCCGGGGCGAATTTCTGACTCATCGGACAGCTGTCTTGGCAGGAAGCATCCTCCTCTTCTTTTTGTATGAAGCTGATGTCTTCCACTTCACCGCAGCAGTAGTGCAGGTAAAACGTTGCTCCTGTTGCTGACAGGCAGTAAATAGAAAGGAGCAGTATGACGTAGAGCCGCTTCATCAGATTGCAAATATATTCAATTCTATCGTTTCGTCTGATTGTTGTATTAAAACTGTTACAAGGGGAGGGCGTTTCTTACTCAAGCTTGTAACTGCAGATATGGGAACCGTTGACAAAGTAAATGCGGCCATCCAGGTAATCACCTCCGGCATTGATCGGAAGCGG
>CAZJKM010000058.1:0-17243 GCA_964546645.1 uncultured Sphingobacteriaceae bacterium | reverse complement strand
CGCTCCGCCTCCGTATCGATCTGTTGAGCGATGGCTACGAAACATTCATCCGTTCCGATCAGAAAGGCAACGGCACCACGGGGTCGCTCTCCGTCGTAACTGATCCGGCTGATGTTGGCCGACTTAGCGATCAGCGGCTCATACCGCGGGTAATCCACCCCGGACTTGGCATGGATGGTGAGCGGCAGTGCCTCTTTTGGTGACAGCTGCTTACTGTTACGTACATTCCGAACCTCAGATATAAGCTGCTGTAATACCTGGAAATCCCTGATCAGGCCTTCATCTACCGGACCGGCCTCCGGATAAGGCGCAACCATACAGCAGTCGGTATCTTCCCGCACACCGAACAGGTCGTCGTGCCATAGCTCCTCGGTGATAAAAGGCATAAACGGATGGACCAATTTAAGCAGCTCTGCAAAAAATGCTGTCGTCTCCGCCAGCGTACCGGCGGCAATCGGTTGTTGGTAAGGAGGCTTGATCCACTCCAGGTACCAGGAACAGAAATCATCCCAGATGAGTTTATAAACCGACATCAGCGCATCCGAAATCCGGTAAGCAGCAAAGTGTTCGTCTATTTCAAGGATCGCCTGACTGAGCCGGTTCCGGAACCAGGTAATCGCAGCTTCATCCGCTGCAGCAGGCGGCTGCCCGCCTGTTTCCCATCCCTTTACCAGCCGGAAGGCGTTCCATAGTTTATTGGCAAAATTCCGGCCCTGCTCACAATACGAAACATCGAACATCAGGTCATTCCCCGCCGGAGAAGACAGCAGCATGCCGACACGTACCCCATCTGTCCCGTACTGTTGCATCAGCTCGATGGGGTCCGGTGAGTTGCCCAGTGATTTTGACATTTTACGTCCTTGTTTATCCCGCACGATCCCCGTAAGGTATACGTTGCGGAATGGACGCTGCCCCCGGAACTCATGCCCGAAAACAATCATCCGGGCTACCCAGAAAAACAGGATTTCGGGAGCAGTGATCAGGTCGTTGGTCGGATAGTAATACTTAATATCCGCATTGTCCGGATCTTTGAATCCGTTAAATACCGAAACCGGCCATAGCCCGGATGAGAACCACGTATCCAGCACATCTTCATCCTGTTTCAGTCCGTCAGCAGATTTCCCCTGCGCGCGGAACTCCGTCCGGGCTTCCTCTGCTGTCTTAGCGACCACCCATTCCCCGCTTTCGTTGTACCAGGCAGGTATGCGTTGTCCCCACCACAGCTGCCGGCTGATATTCCAGTCTTTCACATGCTCCATCCAATGCCGGTACGTATTGATAAATTTATCCGGGATCAGCTTTACCTCACCGTTCAGTACATAATCCAATGCCGGTTTGGCCAGCTCCGTCATCCGGCAGAACCATTGCATGGACAGCCGCGGCTCAATGACCGCATCGGTACGCTCAGAGAAACCGACCTGCGATTGATAATCCTCCACTTTCTCCAGCTGGCCTGCTTCTTCCAGCAGCGACACCACTTTTTTCCGGGCGCTGAACCGGTCTTCACCGATAAGGATACCCGCCTTTTCATTCAGTGTACCGTCGTCATTCAGAATATCAATGACCTGCAGGCCATGTTTCTGGCCCAGTTCATAGTCGTTCAGATCGTGTGCAGGGGTCACCTTCAGGCAGCCGGTACCGAAGTCCATTTCCACATAGTCATCTTCAATAACCGGTATTTCCCTGTTAATGAGCGGCACACGTATGTTCTTACCTTTCAGGTGCCGGTAACGCTCATCATGCGGATTGATACAGATCGCGGTATCTGCCATGATGGTCTCCGGACGGGTGGTCGCGATGACCACATAGGCCGGCTGGCCTTCCGGCGACGGGTCACCGGCCACTTCATACCGCACATAATACAGTTTCTGGTTCACCTCTTTCCGGTTCACCTCTTCGTCGGATACAGCCGTCTTTCCCTGGGGATCCCAGTTGATCATACGCACGCCGCGATAGATATACCCTTTTTTATATAAATAAATGAACGTATCCGTTACCGCCTCACTCAGGTCCGGGTCCATGGTAAACCGGGTGCGGTCCCAGTCGCAGGATGCGCCGAGCTTTTCCAGCTGTTTCAGGATAATCCCGCCATATTTTTCCTTCCACTCCCAGGCATATTTCAAAAATTCTTCCCGGGAGATGTCCTCTTTGCGAATGCCCTGCTCACGCAGCATGGCAACCACCTTTGCCTCAGTCGCAATGGAAGCGTGGTCAGTTCCCGGTACCCAGCAGGCATTTTTGCCCTGCATACGTGCCCGCCGGATCAGCACGTCCTGCAGGGTGTTATTCAGCATATGCCCCATATGCAATACGCCGGTTACATTCGGCGGAGGCATCACGATGGTATACGGCTCACGCTCATCCGGCACGGACCGGAAAAATTTCTTCTCCAGCCAGTAGGCATACCACTTTTCTTCCGCTTCAGCCGGGTTATAGGTCTTTGCTATACTCATATATACACTACGCTTAAAATGATCCGCAAACTTAGGAATTTTCTGAGTACTTTTGACGCACTTGATCCATGACAAAGAACATCACCATCGCCATAGACGGCTATTCGTCGTGCGGTAAAAGTACCGTAGCCAAAGCCCTTGCAAGTAAACTGAACTACGTGTACGTTGATAGCGGAGCCATGTACCGGGCGGTCACCCTTTATTTTTTACGGCACGGTACCGCTATCAGCGATGCGGCTGCGGTAGCCGGTGCGCTCAGCCGGATAGCTATTGACCTGATACCGCTGAACGGAGACGTACGGGTACTGCTGAACGGGGAAGATGTGTCTGATGAGATACGCGAAATGGACGTTTCCGAACGGGTAAGCGAAGTAAGTGCCCTGAAAGCCGTACGGGAAGCAATGGTCCGGCAACAACAGCTGATGGGCCGTCAGCAAAACGTGGTCATGGATGGGCGGGATATCGGGACAACGGTTTTTCCGGATGCCGCCGTAAAAGTATTTATGACCGCCGACCCGCAGGTCCGCGCGGAGCGCCGTTACAAAGAACTGATTGCCAAAGGGCAGCAGATCACCAGAGAAGAGGTTTTTGAAAACATTCAGCACAGAGACCATTATGATACTACACGCCTGGAAAGTCCGCTTATCCGTGCTGATGACGCCATTATCCTGGACAATACGCATATGAACGAACAGGAGCAGTTGCAGTTCATCGCTGACATCGTCGCAACACGATCTAAAAAGGATTGAGAATCACAGTATACCTGAAAAATAACCGATATTTTTTTTGCCGGCCATTAAAATTATTTTTTCTACCTTTGCAGTCCTGATCCAAGATCGGGAAAAGGAGATATATTAATTAATGGCAAAAAAACAAGAAGCAGAAAAAGAACTAAAGGCCAAACAAGCCGAACTTCACGAAACTGAAGAAAAATCAGTTAAGGAGAAAGAGAACATCGAATCAGAAGCTGATTCAACGTTCATCGACGAAATCAAATCAAACACCTGGGTTACTCCTGAAGGAGATTTTGACTGGGACAATGATGACAAAGGTTTCGGCAACTACAGTGATGAAGAACGCGCCAAGCTGGAAGAACAATATGCCGGCACGTTCAACTCCGTTAACAAAGGAGAAATTGTTGAAGGCATTGTGGTGTCTATCAACAATAAAGACGTGGTACTGAACATCGGTTTTAAATCGGATGGCCTGGTATCTCTTTCTGAATTCAGGGATACGCCTGACCTGCAAGTCGGTGACAAAGTGGATGTGTTCGTCGAGTCGCAGGAAGACGTGAACGGACAACTGGTACTGTCCCGCAAACGGGCTAAAACCCAAAAATCATGGGAGTCTATCAATGAAGCCCTTGAAAATGACACCATCATTACCGGCTTTGTAAAAAGTCGTACCAAAGGCGGCCTGATCGTTGATATTAAAGGGGTGGAAGCTTTCCTTCCCGGATCACAGATTGACATCAAGCCGATCCGTGACTATGATATTTATGTCGGGAAAACCATGGAATTCAAAGTGGTTAAAATTAACCATGAATTCAAGAATGTGGTGGTTTCCCACAAAGTACTCATTGAAGACGATCTGGAAAACCAAAAGATTGAGATCGTCGCTAAACTTGAAAAAGGACAGGTGCTGGAAGGTACCGTTAAAAACATTACTGATTTCGGGGTATTCATCGATCTGGGTGGTGTTGACGGCCTGCTGCACATTACGGATATTTCCTGGGGACGTATTGAGCATCCGAAGGAAGTACTGTCACTGGACGAGAAAGTCAATGTGGTGGTACTTGACTTTGATGACGAGAAAAAACGTATTGCACTCGGCCTCAAACAACTGACCCCGCATCCTTGGGAATCACTTGACAGCACGCTGGAAGTTGGCTCCAAAGTAAAAGGTAAAATCGTTACCGTGGCAGATTACGGTGCTTTCCTTGAAATTACACCGGGCGTTGAAGGACTGATCCACGTTTCTGAAATGTCATGGTCACAAAACCTGCGCAGTCCGCAGGATTTCCTGAAAGTCGGAGATGAAGTAGAAGCACAGGTACTGACACTTGATCGTGATGAGCGTAAGATGAGTTTAGGTATTAAACAGCTTACTCCTGACCCATGGAAAAATATCGCCGAGCGTTATCCGGTAGGTTCACAACACAAGGTAGTTGTCAAGAACATGACGAACTTCGGCGTGTTTGTGGAACTGGAAGAAGGCATCGACGGGCTGATCCATATTTCAGACCTCTCCTGGTCTAAGAAAGTGAACCACCCGAATGAATTTACGAAAGTCGGAGAAGAGCTGGAAGTAGTGGTACTGGAGCTTGACGAAGAAAACCGTAAACTGAGCCTCGGCCATAAACAGCTGGAAGAAAACCCATGGGATACCTTCGAAACTGTTTTTGATGTTAATTCTATCCATGAAGGCACCGTGCTGAAAGTGGGTGACAAAGGGGCTATCGTTGCATTGCCTTACGGCGTGGAAGGCTTCTGCCCGCACAAACACAGTATCAAGGAGGATGGAGCACCGCTGAAGACGGAAGAAACCACAGATTTCAAGATCATTGAGTTCAATAAGGATTCGAAGCGTATTGTCATCTCCCATTCACGTATTTGGGAAGACGAACGTGCCGAAGCCCGCGTGGAAGACTTTAATAACCGTAAAAAAGAAGCAAAAGCAGCTTCCAATGCGGTGAAAAAAGTGAAAGATTCCGTAGAGAAATCAACACTCGGAGATCTCGACGTACTCGCCCAGCTGAAAGAGCAGCTGGAAGGTGAGGAAAGCGTAAAGAAATCAAAATAAGTAATTGATTCCCTGAAAAGGCTGCCGGTCGGCAGCCTTTTTTTTTTGGCACAATTTCACTAAGTTTGCTGCCTGATCATACATCCCTGACATGAATTTAAATCCGCTTACCGCCATCTCACCGGTCGATGGCCGCTATCATAATGCCACCAAGGAACTGTCCCCTTACTTTTCAGAAGGGGCACTCATCAAATACCGTGTTTTTATTGAAATCGAATATTTCATTGCTTTAACCCGGTCCGGCATCAGCCAGTTGCAAGGCTTTACGGAAGCAACGTACGCGGATTTACGCCATATATATAGCCATTTCACACCGGATGATGCCATACTGGTGAAAGAGATTGAAAAAACGACCAACCATGACGTAAAGGCAGTAGAATATTTTATCAAGCAAAAATTTGATGCGCTCGGCCTGAGCACCTATAAGGAGTTTATCCATTTCGGACTCACCTCCCAGGATATCAACAACACCGCGATACCGTATACCTGGAAGCTGGCACTGCAGGAAGTGTATTATCCCGGGATCGCACAATTAGCCGGTGAACTGGCCCGGCTTACTGAAAAATGGACACCTATACCGATGCTCGCGCGTACACATGGGCAACCTGCCTCTCCTACCCGTTTGGGCAAAGAGCTGAACGTATTCACCGAACGGCTTGAAGCACAACTTTCCCTGCTGAAGGAAATCCCGCACGCAGCTAAATTCGGCGGTGCAACAGGTAATTTCAATGCACACCATGTGGCTTATCCGGCTATCAGCTGGAAAGCATTCGGGAATCAGTTTATCAATGAGCAATTAGGCCTCCATCGCTCTCAGTATACCACACAGATAGAGCACTATGATCATTTTGCGGCACAATGCGACGGCCTGAAACGTATCAATACCATTTTGATAGACCTGTGCAGGGATATATGGACCTACATCTCCATGGATTATTTCAAACAGGAAATCGTAGCCGGCCAGATCGGTTCTTCGGCGATGCCCCATAAAGTCAACCCGATCGACTTTGAAAATGCGGAGGGGAACCTTGGGATGGCAAACGCGTTGTTTGAACACCTGTCATCCAAGCTGCCGGTATCACGTTTACAACGTGATCTGACAGATTCTACGGTCCTTCGCAACATCGGTGTCCCGCTGGCACATACGCTCATTGCGATTAAATCTGTTTTACGCGGACTGAAGAAGCTGATCCTGAACGAAGCCGCTATCCGGAAGGACTTAGAAAATAACTGGGCGGTGGTAGCGGAAGGTATCCAGACGATACTGCGAAGAGAAGGTTATCCGCAACCCTATGAAGCACTCAAGGAACTGACCCGCACCAACGAAGGCGTAAACGAACATACCATCGCTGCTTTTGTAGCTAACCTGCAGATCCCTGACGCTATCAAAACAGAGATCAAAGCGATCACGCCGTGGAATTACGTGGGTCTTTCCTAACGGACAGCTGACGACGATCACTTTTACGTGTATCTGACCGGAATCAGGTATATTTTTCAGTAACTTTGCTGCTCAATAATTGAGATACAATGGCTACTATTAACGTATATACTGAAACCACACCGAATCCGGCAACCATGAAATTCCTCGTTAACAAGTTATTGATTAACGGGAGCCTGGATTTTCCGGATCGGGAAAAGGCACAGGCATCTCCTTTCGCCCGTGAATTATTCAAGTTCAATTTCGTTGGGGGTGTTTTCTTCGCCAGCAATTTTGTAACCGTTACAAAAACACAGGAGGTGGAGTGGGAAGATATTGAGGGCTTACTGAAGGATTTCGTCAAGGGTGCCGTTGAATCCGAGTTAAAGGTACAGGAAGTAATAACCGACGAAGAGGTTGTATTTGAAGGTACCGAAACGGAGATCAAAATCCAGCAGATCCTGCATGACTATGTACGGCCGGCTGTCGAACAGGACGGGGGTGCCATCAGCTATAAATCATTCGAAGAAGGTATTGTAACGGTTGAACTGCGCGGATCGTGCAGCGGCTGTCCGTCATCCACTTTTACCCTGAAAGCGGGTATCGAGGGTTTGCTGAAGCGAATGATCCCCGAAGTACAGGAAGTAGTGGCCGAAGCCTTGTAATTCCGGAGGCACCAGCCTCCTTCTTTTTCAGCCCGGCTGCTACTTCACGATCACGCCCTTTTATCGTTGCTCAAACGGAAGATAATCCCGTTCCGTTTTGCCCACATAGATTTGCCGGGGGCGACCAATGGGTTCTTTGTTGGCTTTCATTTCCTTCCATTGGGCAATCCAGCCGGGTAATCTTCCCAATGCAAACAGCACGGTGAACATGTCCGTCGGAAAGCCCAGCGCCCGGTAGATGATACCGGAGTAAAAATCAACGTTGGGATACAACTTCCGCTCTACAAAGTAAGGATCGTTTAATGCGGCTTCCTCCAGCTGCTTGGCAATATCCAGCACCGGGTCATTGATACCCAGTTTCTCCAATACATCATCACAGGCCTTTTTAATGATTTTGGCACGTGGGTCAAAATTCTTATAAACACGATGCCCGAAGCCCATTAACCGGAACGGGTCGTTTTTATCTTTTGCCTTCGCCAGCCATTTAGCGCTGTCCCCGCCATCATTCTTAATATTTTCCAGCATCTCTATCACAGCCTGATTAGCACCGCCGTGAAGCGGCCCCCACAGTGCACTGATACCCGCAGAGATAGAAGCATACAGGTTTGCGTTGGACGAGCCGACAATACGTACGGTCGATGCGGAACAATTCTGCTCGTGATCGGCATGCAGAATCAGTAACTTATGCATGGCACTGACGACTACGGGATCTATTTCGATCTTTTCCGTCAGCTGCCCGAAGGTCATCAGTAAAAAGTTGTGCACGTAGTTCAGGCTGTTCTGCGGATACATCACCGGGTGCCCCAGTGATTTTTTATAAATCCAGGAGACGATGGTCGGCATTTTTGCCAGTAACTTAACAATGGTCAGGTTCTCCTCTTCCTCTGATGCGTTCGGGTTCAGTGATTCCGGATAAAACGCTGAAAGAGCGCCCACCAATGCAGACAACTGCCCCATGGGGTGTGATCTGGTAGGAAAACCCTCAAAAAACTTTTTCATATCCTCGTGGATGAGGGTATGCCGGCCGATCAGATGTCTGAAATCAAGCAAGGCCTGCTCCTGCGGTAATTCACCATATATCAACAGATAGGCAACTTCCAGGAACGTGGATTTTTCTGCCAGCTGTTCGATGGGGTACCCTCTGTAGCGGAGAATCCCTTTCTCTCCGTCTAAAAATGTAACGGCACTCTTGGTGGCACCCGTATTTTTAAAGCCGGCATCAAGCGTGATGGAACCGGACTGGTCTCTCAATTTTGAGATATCAATCCCTTTCTCCTGCTCGGTACCTGTTATTACGGGTAGTTCATACGATTTCCCATCGATGGTTAATAACGCTTTTTCAGACATATTCTCTTTAGTTTGTAGCTAACAAAATTTTAAATGTAAACAATAAATTAATGACAGGTTAAAGATACTATTATCATGTGATGATTGCATACGGTACCTGTATCTATCATCTGATCTCCTCTTTCACGGTTCCGCAGGTCAGCATCTCATCTCCGAAATACGGATTCCGGATCTCAGGGGAAGCGGCTAACCATTCCGCTCCCTCGTTGTTATGATACATCGGACAACGAATCACATACAATGTCCCCGAGGCCTTATCTGCATGCTTAAACAATGCGATGAGGTCACGGCTGATCGTCGAAAACGCAGAACGCTGCAAAGAAAGATCATTGGTGTTGGCCATCTGGGATGCCAGTACGGCCGTATTCTCACATCCCTCAACAGCATTCAGTTCTTCTGCCAGTACCTGGGCTGCTTTACCGGCCTGATCAGCGTCCGATTTGACAAGGGCTTCCTGAAGGGTCATATACGCCGCCAGTATTTTTGTGGACGTATCATTGCCAAAACTGATCCCGCTTTCCGACACAATGGAGGTGTCACTCCCCTCCCCGGCACCGGATGACTGCCCCCCCGGGGCGCATGCCGCTGCCCATACCGCGAACAAACAACCGGCGGCACCCCATCTCCATACCCTCAAAAAAAGACTATACATCATTCATCTGATCAAATCCTGATTAGAAAAGCAACTGCCCGATCAACCCAACTGCTTTCCTCAAATTTTTTAGTCTGCTAAAATAGAAATTTTGTATGTATTTTCAATACATCTTTCCTTATTTCTGCCAATTTATCCCTGCTGCGGTACCCCATACTAAAAAACCCAACACCTTGTTTATTTGTTATTCAGTATATAATTATTTATCTTAGGCAAACCAACTGTATTATTTATTCTTACGATCATGAATTATCCAATAAAGAATTTTGAACGGATTTTAATTGCCGTTGATGAAAGTAGTTTCTCAGAAAAAGCAGTCAGTTATGGATTTCTTTTCGGGAAACTGACGGGCGCCGCTGTTGCGCTGGTACATGTTATTGATCCACCTTCTGCAGCCAGTTATGGCTCGGATCCTATTGTGGGACAGCACCCCATTGTATTACCACAGATAGCGGAAATCCAGGAACAGCAGTCGAGAGAACTGCTGGAACGGCTAAGTGCAGGATGGGCCGGCGAAAGCGGGCTGACCATTTTTCAGAAGATGGGACATCCCCGCACTGAAATACTGGATACGGCCAATGAATGGAATGCAGACCTCATCATTCTGGGAACGCATGGCCGTACAGGTTTTGATCACTTTATTTCAGGTAGTGTGGCAGAAGGTGTCGCCAGACGGTCGGTTTGCCCGGTACTGATCGTTCCGAATAAAACGGAGGAGGAATAACGTCAGCTAACAGTTCAGTTACATGCGGGATCAGGCTTCCGCATGTAACCAGGCTTTCTTAGCCAATAATTCTTCTTCCGTTTCACGGACGTCTTCGTCATCCACACAGCAATCAACCGGACAGACAGCCGCACATTGCGGTTCATCATGGAATCCGACACACTCTGTACATTTATCTGATACGATATAATATATCTCGTCTGACCATGCGGTTTGCGTCTCTTCGGCATCCAGGGTAGTTCCATCGCCAAAATCAATCACCCCCCGAAGCTCCGTACCATCTGAAAAACGCCAGGAAACACCCGCATCGTAGATAGCATTGTTCGGGCATTCAGGCTCGCAGGCCCCGCAATTTATACACTCATCAGTAATTTTAATCGCCATTACTCTCTATAAATCCTTATTAAACTTATTTTTGCAGCGAGATGCTTTTAACAGCAACTGACTGGTTTTTATTTTTGACTACAAAGTTACTGGATTTTAATTAACAATACAATCAAAAGCAACACAAATATAACAGAATATCCAACGCACTCGTTTTGACCAAAGAGATTTTGACAATAGAACAACGCATTGCTGCTTTTTCAGCACTTGGTGATAGCCTGCGTACGCCCGATCACCGGTTAGAAACGGAGATAAACGAAGCGCAGGCGTACAACCCCTGGTACACTCCTGAAAATGTCAGAAACGCCATCACAGCCATAGGCAATAACCTGTCTGAGCAGGCACTCGCTTCCTGGATTGCCCCTTACAGGCACTATTTTGCCGAAGACTCCGGGCAAACGGCCGGACTGATCCTGGCAGGCAATATCCCGCTGGTCGGATTTCACGATATCCTGTGTGTACTTATCGCCGGCTGTCACGTGCAGATTAAAACAGCGTCTGATGATAAGAAGCTTACTCCTTTTATACTCCGGTTATTGCAGGAAATAGAACCGCGTTTTTCCGCAAAGATTCATCTGACGGAAAAATTACAGCATTTTGACGTTGTGATCGCAACGGGAAGTAACAATTCGTCCCGGTATTTTGATTACTACTTTCGCAATGTACCGCATATCATCCGGAAAAACAGAAATAGCATCGCCCTGCTGGACGGCAGCGAAAGCGATGAGGACCTGCAAAAACTGGGACACGATATTTTTGATTATTATGGATTGGGATGCCGCAGCGTCTCTAAACTGTACGTACCGGAAAACTATGATTTCGCGCGTTTCTTTGAAGGGATACAATCCTTTGAAACGATCGGCCATCATTACAAGTACCATAATAACTATGACTATAATAAGTCTATTTACCTGATAAACGGTGACCCCCATCTTGATAACGGCTTTTTGCTGGTAAAGGAAGATAAAGGATTAAGCTCTCCCCTGGCCGTTGTCCACTACGAATACTATGATGATGCTACTGCGCTGAGACAGGAGATACGTGCCCTTACCCCACAACTGCAGTGTGCAGTAACCCGCAGGGATGCTCCGGACACAGCGGAGGACCTGCCTTTGGTTCCATTCGGGAAAAGCCAGCAACCGGCGCTGGACGACTATGCGGACGGGATAAACACCCTTGCTTTTTTGGCAAGCTATATGTAACGGCCGGCTGTATGGATATGCGTTTTACTTTTCGCTCCAGAAGTTCTAACTTTGGCGCTGATGTATGTCATTAAAGTAAAAGGCGTTGCCAAAATCCCTGATTATGTCCAGCTGCGGGACGAACAGTTTACATTACTTGCCTATTTCAGAGTAGATCGGCCTGATAAATCACTGGAAAAACTCGGATTGGGGGATAAAACGGAATATATAATGGACATAGTGAAGGAAATACCATTTGGGCAGATTAGAAAAATAGAACTCTGAAACGATGATCGGGGATACGGTAATCACACTAAAAAACGTTGATATATTTCAGCAAAAACACCTGGTACTGTCCAATGTTAATTTCAGCATGGACAAAAGTGAATTTGTCTTTCTGATCGGCCAGACCGGCTCCGGCAAAAGCAGTTTACTGAAAGTAATTTACGGAGAACTGCCGATAGGCAGTGGTGAAGGCATGGTAGCCGGCTTTGATCTTAAAAAACTGCATGACAAGGACATTCCTTTTCTCCGGCGCAAGCTGGGCATTGTTTTCCAGGATTTCCATTTGCTGACAGACCGGACGGTGGAAAAGAACCTTGAATTTGTCATGCGGGCAACGGGGTGGAAAGACAAAAAACTGATTACAGACCGTGCGCTGGATGTATTGGAGAAGGTAGGCTTACGGTCTAAACTCAGGAAAATGCCACATGAGCTCTCGGGGGGTGAGCAACAACGGGTAGTTATTGCCCGTGCGCTGCTGAATGATCCCGAAATTATCCTTGCGGACGAACCAACAGGAAACCTGGATCCGGATACGTCCGAAGAAATCGTACTGCTGCTGAAAGAAATCAGCCGGTCAGGCACCTCTGTACTGATGGCGACCCATGACTATCAGATTATCAGGAACATGCCATCCCGTATTATCAAAACAGCTTCCGGGTCTTTACATGACCGGATCACTATATAACCGTGCGACAATCCGTATAACAAAAGAATCAATACGACAAATTGTTAGGCTGATGACACAAAAACTGACAGGCTGGCTGATTTGTGCCTGTGGCAGTACTTTTGTTGCGCGTGCCCTATATTATTTTCATCAGGAAAAGTATGAGAGAAAAAGATAAAAAGAATAATAAATCCGGAAACGGAACGGCAGACCCGCTTCATACGGAGCAGGAAGCGGACTCCCCGGCGCAGACAGCTGATGCAGAAAATAACCCGGCTGCTGCTGAAGAAAAATGGTCATCCCAATTAGCAGATATAAACGACAAATACCTGCGTTTATATGCTGAGTTTGATAATTACAAACGGCGTACGGCCAAGGAGCGTTTGGAGTTGTTACAATCCGCCGGCAAGGATGTTATTGCGGACCTGTTACCTGTCGTGGATGATTTTGAACGTGCGCTGAAAGCTATAGACAGCGCTACCGAAGGGAACGCATTGGCAGAAGGAATCAGGCTGGTATACCAGAAAATGATAAAAATACTCAACCAAAAGGGCCTGAAGGACATGGTATCCATCGGGCAGCCGTTTGATGCAGAACTACACGAAGCGATCACCAACATACCGGCACCCAGTGAGGATCTCAAAGGGAAAGTAATTGATGAGATAGAAAAGGGATACTACCTGAACGACCGGGTTTTGCGTTATGCAAAAGTTGTAGTAGGAAATTAATTATCACAAAGTAAATGTCAAAACGAGACTATTACGACATATTAGGTGTTTCGCGGAGTGCCGATCCATCTGAAATCAAATCTGCTTACCGTAAGCTGGCCATTAAATATCATCCTGACAAGAATCCGAATAACAAGGAAGCCGAGGAGAAATTTAAAGAAGCAGCGGAGGCATATGAGATATTGAGCAATCCCGAAAAACGGAAACGTTACGACCAGTTCGGGCATGCCGGAAACCAGGCCGGTGGTTATGGCGGCAGCATGAATATGGAGGATATTTTCAGCCAGTTTGGCGATATCTTCGGAAGCGGCAGCCCTTTCGAGAGCTTTTTTGGCGGCGGACAAAGCCGTGGAGGTCGCCGCGTATCACGTGGCAGTAACCTGCGCATCAAAGTCAAACTGACCCTCGAAGAAATAGCCAAAGGGGCTGAAAAGAAGATCAAGGTCAATAAGCAGATCATCTGTAAAACCTGTGACGGAAGCGGGGCTAAGGACCGCTCCTCTTTCCAGACCTGTAAAACCTGTGGCGGTACCGGGGCGATCCGGCGTGTAACCAATACCATGCTCGGACAGATGCAAACAACCAGTACCTGTCCTACCTGTAACGGGGAAGGTACCGTCATCACATCAAAGTGCCAGGCCTGTCACGGAGAGGGTCTGGTCCGCGGCGAAGAAACCATCAGCATTACTATTCCTGCCGGTGTTGCGGAGGGCATGCAGTTGTCGATGAGCGGAAAGGGAAATGCAGCACCACGTGGCGGCATACCGGGTGACCTGATCATCCTTGTGGAGGAAATCCCCCATGAAACGCTGAAACGGGATGGCATTAACGTGATTTATGACCTTTATATCAGCTTTGTGGAGGCTACACTGGGAGCTTCTGTGGAGGTGCCGACCATTGATGGCAAAGCCAAGATAAAAATAGATCCCGGTACACAGGCGGGTAAGATCCTGCGTCTGAAAGGCAAGGGAGTTCCCGAAGTCAATTCCTATCACAAAGGGGACCAGCTGGTATACATAAACGTATGGACCCCAAAAGCGGTATCAGCAGAAGAGCGGGACCTGCTGGAACAACTAAGACCATCACCCAATTTCAAACCCCAGCCGGGGAAGCAGGAAAAGAGCTTTTTTGAACGTATTAAAGAATATTTTGAGTAATCGCTGCCCGACAGCATGACCGTATATAACTGAAAGCCATCCCGATAGTGCCGGGATGGCTTTTATGTAAACAACTATTTTGTAACATCCCGCCCCCCGAACGGTCTATCATACAAACAGGCCCTGCTATGTTAGAAATAAATAACATTGAAAAAAGCTATGCCCGGCACAAAGCGCTTGACAATGTTTCGCTTCGTGTTCATAAGGGCAGTATTTTCGGCCTCCTGGGCCCGAATGGTGCCGGCAAAACGTCACTCATCCGTATTATCAACCAGATCACAGCGCCTGATCACGGGGAAATATGGTTTGACGGCGAACGGCTGAACCCGTCCCACACGCATCGGATCGGCTACCTGCCGGAAGAAAGGGGCCTGTACAAAAAAATGCGGATCGGGGAACAACTGCTGTACCTGGCACAACTGAAAGGGCTTCCGAAAGACGAAGCTTCCCGCCGGATAAAACACTGGTTTGAGAAGATGGAAATACAGACCTGGTGGAATAAAAAGACCGAAGACCTCAGTAAAGGTATGCAGCAAAAAGTGCAGTTCGTTGCGACCGTCGTCCACCAGCCCGACCTGATCATCCTGGACGAACCTTTTACCGGATTCGATCCCGTCAATGCAGACCTGATAAAGAATGAAATCCTGGCACTGAACAAGGCAGGTGCAACCATTATTTTTTCAACACACCGGATGGATTCCGTGGAAGAACTATGCGACCATATTGCGCTGATCCATCAATCCCAAAAAATACTGGACGGGTGTGTGGAAGAGATCCGGCAATCATACCGTTCAAACAGCTATCGCATCATTTATGAATCCACAGGTGAAACCGTTCCACTATTCAACACCGACCTGTTCACCGTGGAGCGGAACGAACAGCAGCAGGGGCAGCATGCGATCACGGTAAAAATAGCGGACGGCAGGGCGATCAACGATGTCCTCTCCTTCCTGATCCCGATGGTTACCCTAGTGGAATTAAAAGAAGTAATCCCCCGTATGCATGACATCTTCGTTCAGACAGTTACCTCAGCTACCCACCACCCACTGAAAGGAGAGACATTATGAACAAGATCCTGCTTATTATCCAGCGCGAGTATGTCAGCCGGGTTAAAAAGAAATCGTTCCTGTTACTCACCTTTCTGTTGCCGCTGTTTTTTGCTGCTGCGTTTGCCGCTATCCTGCTCATTACAAAGAAGAGCCTGGAAAGCCAGCATACGGTTGTTCGTGTGATGGATTACAGCAAATCGGTAGCTGGTCAGCTTCGCAATAACGCTTCTGTCACTTTTACGTTGGCAGAAAATAACATAGACCATGAAAAAAGACGGCTATCGCAGTCAGACGAACCGATATCCCTGCTTGTTATTCCGGAAAAAATAGCTGACAATCAGAATGTGGAACTTTTTTCGTCCACCCAGGTGGGCATGCTGTTGCAAAATGAGATCAGCAGCCAGATAGAACATATCCTGCGCAACCGCCAACTGGAAGCAGCCGGTATCAATCCGGATATCCTGCAGCAAATCCGCCCGTCCGTATCGGTCTCCGCCAAGGAGTTAACCACAGCGGGTGAAAAGGACACCCATGCCGGCTTAACGACCGGTATCGCCGTTGGCCTTTCGATCATTATCTACGTTTCCCTGTTCCTGTATGGCTCTCAGGTCATGCGGGGTATTATAGAAGAAAAAAGCAACCGCATTGTAGAAGTCATCATTTCCTCCGTGAAGCCCTTTCAGCTGATGATGGGAAAGATCATTGGTATAGGCCTGGTCGGTATCACGCAGTTTTTGCTCTGGATGATCTTATCATCCGTCCTTATGAGCGTGGCGGGCATCATCCTGCCGTCTTCAGGCGACGCAGCGCAGGTGCTTACCGGCGTGCCGGACGCAGCAGATACTGCCAAAACCCTGGGCATGCTGGATACCATCAACCTGGGTCGCCTCCTCATTTACTTTTTCCTTTTCTTTATCGGCGGGTATCTGCTGTACAGTGCGCTGTTTGCTGCTGTCGGCTCGGCTGTAGACAGTGAAACAGAAACACAGCAATTTATGTTTCCTATTACCCTGCCACTGTTATTTACTTACATCCTTTCATTCAGCGTATTAATTAACGCCCCCCACGGATCCGTCGCAGTTTGGCTGAGCATGATCCCCTTCACATCCCCTATCGCCATGCTGGTGCGTATACCGTTTGGTGTTCCCGACTGGCAGATCGTCTTATCTCTCCTGTTATTAGTCGTGGGCTTTATCAGCACCACCTGGATCGCCGGACGGATCTATCGCGTCGGAATCCTCATGTACGGCAAAAAAGCCAGTTACAGGGAGCTGATCAAGTGGTTCAGGTATAAAGGGTAAGGCAATGCGCTCAGGATAATTATAAGGCTATTCTTCCATATTTTAAAATAAAGTTCTAATACATAAAACCAAAAAGCCAAACCGGAATAATATTTCCAAAACCTATTTCAATTCCGTCTTTCGCAACGTAAGCATTTGCCACGTTTGCTATTTGCTTTTTGGTTTTGTTTTTTCCTCCGATTTCAAACGTATAGGTTTTGTCAATCACAACATCTGCTGTCTCTGAAAGGTTCATTTCATGCAAGCCTTTGAATTGGTTTAAGAAAAACGTTTCACGAACATTGCCTGTGTTAGTGTTTTCTTTTGCCAATGCATACATCAGGTTACTGTTGTTCAGATATAGTTTTTCAGGTTTGGTCAATACACCAATGCCTGAAGGGTCTTTGTACAACTCATTGACCAATCCGGCACGTTCCAGAATTTTTATGCTTTGT
>CAZJKM010000057.1:0-17984 GCA_964546645.1 uncultured Sphingobacteriaceae bacterium | reverse complement strand
AGGAAACCCTTCAGCTGCTGAGGGAAACCGTTCAGCGGACGAAGGAGACCCTTTAGCTGCTGAGGGGAACTGTTCAGCGGACGAAGGAAACCCTTTAGCTGCTGAGGGAAACCGTTTAGCAGACGAAGGAAACCCTTTAAAGACCTTTCAGGAGCAGGTTCTCAGGTGTGATTTTTTCCTGTTCTCCCGTTTCCATATTTTTCAGGGTGAGCAAATTGTGCTGCATTTCCTCTTCCCCGATGAGCAGCACGTAAGGGATTTTCCGGGTATCGGCATAAGCCAGCTGCTTCTTCAGTTTGGCCGCTGCCGGATACAGCTCAGCAGCAACACCTTTTGCCCGCAGTTGTTGCAGGATGGGCAGCGCATACCGTTCTGTTGCAGCGTCGAAATTGCTGATCAGGATACGGGTGCTTTGTTCAGCCTCCGAAGGGAAAAGGTTCAGTTCTTCCAATACATCGTAAATACGGTCGGCTCCGAAAGAAATGCCGGCACCTGTAATGCCTTTGAGCCCGAACATGCCGGTAAGGTCATCATAACGTCCGCCACCACCGATACTGCCCATCGCCACCTCATTGGTTTTTACCTCGAAGATGCAGCCGGTGTAATAATTAAGACCGCGGGCCAGGGTAATGTCAAGCTGCAAGTCGATCGTCAGGGGACGATCATTAGGAGCCGGGGAGTCGTCGGCAGTTGTCAGTAGTGCTACATAGTCAAAAACGGTTTCGACCTCTGCTATACCTTTGAGTCCGGTTTCAGACCCCGATAATACTTGTTTCAGCTGAGTCAGCTTTTCTTCATTGCTGCCTTCGAGCAGGATGACGGGTCGGAGTTGTTCTATGTCTGCCTCTGTAAAGCCACGATCCAGCAGCTCTTTGGTAACACCCTCAAGCCCGATCTTATCCAGCTTGTCAATGGCTACCGTCATATCCACGATCAGCCCGGGTTTCCCCAGCAACTCCGCGATTCCGCTGAGGATCTTACGGTTGTTGATTTTAATGGTAAAATCTTTCAGCCCCAGCCTGTCTAGGGCCTCCTGGTAAATCAGTACGAACTCGGCCTCGTTGAGCAGGCTGTCAGACCCCACCACGTCGGCATCACACTGGTAAAACTCACGATAGCGGCCCCGTTGCGGCCGGTCGGCACGCCAGACAGGTTGTATCTGGTACCGCTTGAAGGGGAAACTGATTTCGTGCTGGTGCATGACAACATACCGGGCGAAAGGCACCGTGAGATCATACCGCAGGGCCTTTTCAGAAACGGACGGGATGAGTGCGGCCGAGTTACCTGCAGCAAGGGCTTCTTTATTTGCTTTGCCCAGAAAATCGCCGCTGTTCAGGATCTTGAAAATCAGTTTATCCCCCTCGTCGCCGTATTTGCCGGTAAGGGTGTTCAGGTTCTCGAAAGAAGGGGTTTGTATCTCCCGGTACCCGTATTTGCGGAATACCGTACGGATGGTACGGAATATATAGTTGCGCTTTTCCATCTCTTCAGGAGAGAAATCGCGGGTGCCTTTTGCCAGGGATGGTTTAATCTGTGCCATGGCGCAAAGGTAAGCATCCTGGCATTAAAATTTCACGCCGATGCTCAGTGCAGTGCGCACACCTGCCCAGGGCCCGCGAAGCGTGCTACGCACACCGTTTGCATCCACTTCGGAGCGCACCGTTATGACGGACGAATCAAAGTCTTCCATCGCATCGCGCAGAGACTGCTGCGCTTCCTGATCCAGCGTCATGGATGAGGTACCCGTGAGCCGGCCGTTGGCGGTGCCGTAGGAAAGGCCGAGAATGGACCAGTCGAGGTAGGCCCACTTACCCAGGCGCCATTGGACACCAAGGTTAAAACCGCCGGTGAACGATGACAGGCTGCCGTTCAGGTCAACGGTTTCCGTACGGCTGCCTCCGTCGTCGTCCACCTCAAACTCATACTGCGGCATGGTAAGCCGGTAAGAAGAGAAGCGGGCAAACGGAGCGATATAAAAGCCTCTCGGTCCCGGTCTGCGGCCGGTGTAAAAACGGACTTCAGGGGCAATAGCGGTATGGCTGATCCGGAAATCACGTATTTCGAGAGGAAGGTCATCTGCGCCCGCCAGCTCGGTAAGTGTATTGAACCACGGCATTTGCCCTTCAGGCATGAACCGGACAGAGGCGCTTACAGAGATTTTTTTACTTAGCAGCCGTTCGTATTGGAACGAGTAATTGCGGAACAGCAGGCCAAGAACATTCATTTTAACAATATTCCGGTCATTTTCTTCCACGGGTTGCTGGGCATGCGCCTGCTGCAGGCAGCATGACAAGATAAGGAGAGCGGGTACGACTTTATTCATACCCAAAAGTAGAAAGAATGGACGCCGCAAGCAACTTCTGCAGAATAATTCTGACAAAAGTGCATTTTTATGTTTAAAGTGGCGCTGTTTTTGGAGGTATTAATCTATGAGCAGACATACCTATAACAGCGGAATTATCGGTAATTGTGCGTTTCTGGCGCATGTGCAGAAAAGTACCAATATTTCATGGATGTGCTGGCCGGCATTTGACAGCAGTTTTGTGTTCGGAAGCATGCTGGATAAGGACAAAGGAGGTGAATTTTCCATCCTTCCGGAGGGTGAGTATACTTCTGAGCAATACTATATTGAAAATACCAACGTATTACGTACAGAAATCACCTGCGAATCAGGTGTTTACAGAGTGACAGACTTTGCTCCGCGTTTCCGGCAGTATGACCGGTATTTCAAGCCGCTGATGCTGATCCGCAAGGTGGAGCCACTGCGTGATGAGCCGCATATCCGTATCCATTGTCATCCGAAAGGTGATTACGGCCGTGAGGAATACCCCAAAAGAAGGGGAAGCAGCCACGTCGAGTTCCAGGGTGGTGACGAGAAAATAAGGCTTACAACTGATTTCCCCATCAGTCATTTCTTTGAAAATAACATGCTGGTGCTGACGGAAACAAAATACCTGGTGCTTACGTATGGTCACCCACTCGAGGCTCCGCTCATCAGCACCTGTGAGAACTTTCTCCGGGAAACCATTACATATTGGCGGACGTGGATCAAGCATGCGACGATCGCTCCATTCTATCAGCAGCAGGTGATCCGCTCTGCGCTGGCGCTGAAGATACACCAGTATGAGGACACGGGTGCCATCATTGCTGCCAGCACAACCAGCCTGCCCGAATCTCCCGGCAGCGGCCGTAACTGGGATTATCGCTATTGCTGGCTGCGCGACAGCTACTATGTGCTGACGGCTCTGAATCACATCGGTCAGTTTGAGGAGATGGAGCGGTATTCGGCCTACATTGCCAATATCTCGTATGATGAAGAACACCGTTTTCAGCCATTATATGGGATTACGGGGAAAAAGGCGCTGGTGGAGGAGACGCTGGACTACCTGGACGGTTATGCGGGTAATAAACCGGTGAGAATAGGCAACCAGGCATATGAACATATACAAAATGATGTGTATGGACAAGCACTCATATCATTGCTGCCATTATACACCGACCATCGCTTTGTTTTTAAAGAGCGTTCAGACTCCAGCAAATGGGTTTCCTTCCTGCTGGGCAAAATCGAGCGGACCATCGACGAAAAAGATGCAGGTATATGGGAGTTCCGCAATTTTGCGAATTTCCATTGCTATACCAACCTGTTCCAGTGGGCAGGCAGCTACGCGGCGCTGAAGATCGGGCGGACTATCGGCGACAGGGAGGTGGAGAAAAGAGCTGCCCTACTGATGAAACGGGCGGCGAAGCATATTGAAGACTGCTATGATGCGGAAAGAGGAGTCTATACCAACGCCGTGGGAAGCCGGCATCTGGATGCCAGTACCCTGCAGCTGATCATGATGCATTATCTGGACCCTTCCAGTGAACGCGCCCGGAACCATCTGGCAGCACTGGAAAAAGAACTGAAAACGCCCCAGGGACTGTTCTACCGATACGTGCATGCGGATGATTTCGGTAAACCCCAAACCACATTTCTGATCTGTGCATTCTGGTATGTGGAGGCACTGGCCTGTGTGGGCCGGATTGACGATGCGATCCGGACTTTTGAGCAATTATTACCTTATGCCAACCATTTGAACCTGTTCAGCGAGGATATTGATGAAAAGGACGGCAGTCAGTGGGGTAATTTTCCGCAGGCTTACAGTCATGTCGGCCTGATGAACGCTGCGTACCGGATTGCCATGAAGCTTGACAGGCCGCTATTTTTGGTATAAATCCGAATGACTGAAAGGTACAAGTCAGTGCATTTCGTTTAACAATGACCGGACTTCTTTGTAGCTTTCCAGGTAATAGCGTGCCGAGGAAACGTCAGACCCGACCTTGATGGTGATGGCGTCATCCGGTAATGCCCGGAAAGTATCTTCATCCGTAAGGTCGTCACCTATAGAAAGGATAAATGTATAATTTTTTCCATGCAGTATATCCATTGTTGCCCTGCCTTTGGTGACTTCCGCGTTTTTAACTTCTACCACTTTGTCCCCTGACAACAGCTGTAATCCGAAGGACGTGAGGTGGTAGCGAAGGTTGTCAACCAGTTCGTTCGCCCGCAGGTCACCTAAACCGGTCTGTACCGCCCGGTAGTGCCACACCAGTGAATAGCTTTTCTCTTCGATAAAAGCGCCGGGGGTCCGGTCAGCAAACGTTTCCATCAGCGGGCGCACCTCATCTTTCCATTGGCCGGAAAGGCCCGGGCGCTGTGTCCACGGTGTGCCCGGCTGTTTTCGCCAGGCGCCATGTTCTGCGATCAGGTCATAATCTTTGCCGCCGAACCAGGTTTCAAGTGTCTGATGTTTACGGCCGCTGATAATGACCAGATGATTGCAGGGGTCTGCATGCAGCTGGTCCAGCAGCTGATACAGCTCGGCATCCGGGGCGGCTCGGTCGATCTGCTTCTGGAAACCAACGAGGGTGCCATCGTAATCAAGCAATAACAACCGCTTGTCGGAATGCTGGTATTGTTTTTTTATGGAGGTTATCAGTCCGCTACGGACCAGCTTGGCTTTGGCAGACCGCTGAAGCTGTTTTATTTCCTGTAGACGACTCATAAAAATCCGGACCCAGTGGCTGATGTTGAACTTAAATACAACTTCCCGCATGGCCTTCATCCGGATTTCCTGTTCGTCCGGAGACATATTGATGGCCGCGATAAGCGCTTTGCGGACCGCACTGATACTGTTAGGGTTGACAATAAGGGCATCAATGAGTTCTTTGGAGGCTCCGGCCATCTCGCTCAGGATCAGGACACCGTTATTGTCATTACGGCTGGCGACATATTCTTTGCTGACCAGGTTCATCCCATCGCGCATGGGCGTGACCAGGCAGATATCAGCCAGGTTATACAATGCGGAAATGATTTCCATCGGATAGCCGTGATAGAAATAGGCAATCGGGTGCCAGTCAAAAGTACGGTATTGCGCATTGATATTACCCACCAGCCGGTCGATCTCATTTTTCAGTTCACGATACTGCGGCACATTGTCTCTGGAGGGCACCACCACCATATAAAGTGTTATCTTTTCACGGTACCCGGGATGCTCACGGAGCAGGAGTTCGTATGCTTCCAGTCTGGGTATAATACCTTTACTGTAGTCAAGGCGGTCAATCGAAAGAATGACTTTCTGGCCCACGTAGTTCTCCTTTAGTTTCCTGAGATGCGTTTTCACCCGGAGGCTTTCCGAAAGTGCGGAGAATTTCCGGCTGTCGATCCCCATCGGGAACGGCTCGGCAACCACCGTTCGGTCATTAATGCTGATCATATTGGCATTGGTGCGCAGCGGAAGCAGCCGGGAGGCTGAACTCACAAAATGCCGGACATCATCAAAAGTATGGAACCCAAGCATGTCTGCACCTAACATGCCATACAGAATTTCTTTGCGCCAGGGAATGAGGCGGAACAACTCCTGGGAGGGGAACGGTATGTGCAGGAAAAACCCGATGGTAGCGTCGGGGACGGACTTCCGTATCAGGCCAGGGAGCAGCAGCAGTTGATAATCCTGTATCCAGATCGTGTCATCCGGCTCCATATGCTGCAGAACCGCTTCTGCGAATTTTTGATTGACATGTTTATACATCTGCCAGTTCTGATAGTCATAATGCGCATATGTTGGCAGGTAATGAAAAATCGGCCACAGCACTTCATTGGAAAACCCTTCGTAATACCGTTCGATCTCTTCCCTGGTAAGGAATACAGGAACGAGGTTCTGTTGTCTGAGCTTGTCTGTGATATAAGTCTGCTGCGAAACATCGTCTGTTTCCAGTCCCGGCCATCCGATCCAGATGTTATTACCTTCCCGGTAAACCGAACCCAGGCCTGTGGCAAGCCCGCCCTCACTGGGTATAAAGCTTATTTCTCCTTCAGGGTGCTCTGCTGTTTTAACCGGAAGCCGGTTGGATATAATGATTGTTTTACTCAAGACGCATAATTTGGTGACGACTGATAAACAGTAATGATTTTGTAGTGTTTTGCCCAATGTATCAAAAAAAGGGCAGATGGCCAAATGAACGAGGAAAAGCGAAGTAAATGTTGTTATTTGAAAATGTTTTGCTTACCTTTGCAGCCCCGCAGTAAACCTGTTTTCTCCGGGAATATGTTGGATACATAAATTTTTAAACACATTAAATGGCAACTAAAATCAGATTGCAAAGATTCGGTAAAAAAGGAAAACCTTTTTACCATGTGGTAGTGGCAGATTCACGGGCTCCGCGCGACGGAAAATTCATTGAGCGCCTGGGATCATACAATCCAAATACCAACCCGGCTACCATTGACCTGAATTTTGACAGTGCGTTGGATTGGCTGAATAAAGGAGCGCAACCGACAGATACGGCCCGTGCGATCCTTTCGTATAAAGGAGTGCTGTATAAAAAGCATTTGCAGGGTGGCGTAAAAAAAGGTGCTTTCGATGAAGCGACTGCCGAAACACGCTTTAACGAATGGCTGGAAAAGAAGAGCGAGAAAATAACCGGCAAAGAAGATAGTCTGGCACAAACAAAAGAAGCAGCAAAGCAAACTGCTCTGGCTGCTGAGGCAAAGCGAAAAGAAGAATACGCTGCGTCGGTAGCTGCTAAGAATGCTCCGCCGGCAGAAGAGCCAGCTGCGGAAGCAGAGGAAGCATCGGCAGAGGACGTACCGGTAGCAGAAGCTCCGGCAGCAGAAGCTCCGGCAGAGGACGCACCGGTAGCAGAAGCTCCGGCCGCGGAAGCAGCAGCTGATGAAGCAGCTGAATAAAATTTTTCATAGTTTTAATTTCATAATTTTTAGTGTCATTCCTGAAGCCCGCCTTTGGGAATGACATTTTTTTTCGGCACCATTTCATCGAATCCGACCCATGGATATATACCATAGTTTCTGTATTGGCTATATCAGTAAGACCCGCGGACTGAAAGGAGAAATACAGCTGTTTTTTGAGCGGGATGACTATAGGGAGCTTGACCTGGATACGTTGTTCATTGAGATGGATGGTAAGCTGGTTCCTTTTTTTGTTGAATCCTATAAGCTGCATTCCAATCATACCGGTTATTTCTTCCTGGAAGATGTCAACCATATTGACCGGGCGAAAGCATTGGTGCGGCATACGGTATATTTGCCGGATAGTAAAAAGCCCGTTCGTGATGCAAACGAATTTTTGGTCTCCGATCTGAAAGGGTTTATGGTCGAAGACAAAACACATGGTGAACTGGGTAAGATAACTGACATACATCATTACCCGCAGCAGGATGTGGCGGCAGTGGCCTATAAGCTCTCGGAATTATTGTTCCCCTTGAATGATGATTTCATTGTAGCAATCGATAAGGAGAACAGCCTGCTGAAAGTAGACCTTCCGGAGGGGTTAGTTGACGTTTATTCATAACTCATCATTCATAACTCATCATTAAAAAAGTGCGCATTGATATCATCACCGTATTACCGCAGTTATTGGAAAGCCCGTTTTCTCATTCCATTCTGCAGCGGGCCCAAAAGAAAGGGGTTGTGGAAATCCATGTCCATAATCTGAGGGATTATGCCGATAACAAGCAGAAGAGTGTGGATGACTATCCGTATGGCGGCGGGAGCGGGATGGTGATGCAAATCGGCCCTTTTGCTGCCTGTATAGAGAAACTTCAGGAAGAACGCCGGTATGATGAGGTGATTTTTATGACACCGGACGGTGAAACCCTGAACCAGGATATGGCTAATGGCCTGTCGGTACAGGAAAACCTGATGATTCTTTGCGGGCACTACAAGGGAATTGACCAGCGTGTCAGGGACATCTTTGTTACCCGGGAGATATCAATAGGCGACTATGTGCTCTCCGGAGGTGAATTACCGGCCGCCGTATTAGTGGATACGGTAGTACGTCTCATTCCGGGCGTGCTGTCGGATGAAACGTCCGCTCTTTCGGATTCCTTTCAGGGCGATCTGCTGGATGCCCCGATGTATACCCGCCCGGCCGATTGGCGCGGTCACCAGGTACCGGATATTTTGCTGAGTGGTAATCAGGCGGCCATTGACAACTGGCGTTATGAGCAGGCGCTGGAACGCACCCGGAAACGCCGTCCGGACCTGCTTGACGGGTAACCGGTAGAGTCCGATACCCGGGAGTTATTTTTAAATATTATTTTTTGTTTGGAAAAAAATACCTAATATTGCAATCCGATTTTTACGGGTTAAAAATCGACTTTAATTGCTTAAAATCATGGATTTAGTAAAATTTGTTGAAGAGCAGGCGGTAGCGAAAAATGAGGTCCCTGCATTTAAGGCCGGCGATACTGTCAGTGTTCATTATAAAATTCGCGAAGGGAATAAAGAGCGGGTGCAGGTTTATCAGGGTGTTGTGCTTCAGCGCAACAGCGATGGCTCGAACCAAACCTTTACCGTTCGCAAGATTTCAAACGGTGTTGGTGTGGAACGGATATTCCCGGTAAACTCACCTAATATCGAGAAAATCGTCGTAAATGCCCACGGAAAAGTTCGCCGTGCCAAGCTGTTCTACCTGCGTGGTTTAACCGGTAAAGCAGCCCGCATTAAAACGAAAAGAGTATAATCTTACAAAGCCGGTTAATCACCGGGTTTACGATACGAAACGAATCCCATGCCACCGCATGGGATTTTTTTATATCCCGTCCGCTGCCCGGGGTTGGCGGCGACTGCCTTCGTACAGCTCATACCGCAACAACCGGCAATCCAGCTTGCCATTGTAGAACGCTGTTTTGCCCTCTGCTTTCAGTCCGATGAGCTTTGCAAGATCAGGGTTGGCGGTAAATACAAAACCGGTATATCCTTTACAATGCTGTTTCATATAGTCTCCCATTCGCTGATAGGTTTCAGCCAGTTCATCTGTCCTGCCCAGGCGCTGTCCGTATTCCGGGTTGAACAGTACGACGCCCGGAGCTTCGGGAGTCGGCGTTTCTGCAAAGTCACATTGCCTGAACTCGATCAGGTGATCCACTCCGGCGGTTTTTGCATTCTGTATGGCTGTTTTAATAGCTTGGCTGCTGATATCGCTGGCAATGATACGGGCTGGCAGCTTGCGGATGACCCGCTCTTTCAGCTTTTGCCGTGCTGACAGAAAAATACCCTCTTCATACCCGAGCAAGTGCATAAAAGCATAATTCATCCGCAATAACCCGGGTCTGCGGTCGCTGGCCATCAGTGCAGCCTCAATGGCCAGGGTGCCGGATCCGCACATCGGATTAATAAAGGCAGACATGCCGTCCCATCCCGTAGCATGCAGGATGCCGGACGCCAGTGCTTCAAGCATAGGAGCCCTTCCCGGGAGCTTTCGGTACCCGTGTTTCGCGAGCGTTTCTCCGGATGTGTCGGCAAACAGTTCGGCGTTATTGCCTTGCCAGTACAGGTGGATCACTGTTTTGTGAAGTTCCGGCCCGCTGTCGGGACGAAGACCCTTTTTGAGTTTTATACGATCTGCAATAGCATCTTTCACTTTCAGGTTGGCAAACAACGGTGTGGTGATCGTATCATTGCTTACATGGGATGTTATTGAAAAATAACCGGAAAAATCAATCAGATCTTCCCAGGGAAGCGCTGTGGCTTGCTGGTACAGCTCCGCAGCATCAGCAGCAGGGAATGCAGCCAGGGAATATAACACCTGGCTGGCACAACGAAGATTCAGGTTGAGGGTGATACAGTCATTGATACTGGCCGTCAGCTCTGCTCCCGTCGGGAACATCCGGGTAGGAATGAATCCTAATGAACGGATTTCCTGTTCCAGGTAAGGCGACAACCATTTATTGCACGTCACAATAACTTTGCTCGGGGTGTGGAAAACTTGCCTCATATATTGGGGCGAAGTTACTTATAATTGTAAGCAGAAAACCTTAATTTTACATTTTTATATATTTAATTGAAGTTATGGAAATACGTGGCAAAGTACATGAGGTGGAACCGGTGCAGCAGGTTACGGATTCGTTCAAGAAACGCGGTCTGATTATACAATATGCTGATAATCCGCAGTTTGTGGAGTACATACGATTTGAGGCAACGCAGGATCGCGTCAATTTATTTGATAACCTGGTACCGGGGGAGGAAGTGGAAGTTTCTTTTAACCTTCGGGGCCGTCCGTGGACGAATAAAGATGGTGTAACAAGTTACTTCAACTCATTGGTTGCATGGCGGGTCAGTAAGGTCGTGACCGCTCCGGTAAATCAGGGTTATTCAGCACCTTCGGCGGTTGATGCCCCTCCCCCTATTGATATTTCCGCCGCACCGGGTAATGACGATGACGACCTGCCGTTTTAAAGCCGGTATTCGTTATAAATAGCGTGTTAATTGTTCAAAGGCCATACCCCGGGATGCCTTTAATAGGATAAGGGCGTCCCGGTAAGGTTCTTTCTCCAGTGCTGCTGCAAGCGCAGCGGTCGTCTCAAAAAATAAGCCTCCACCTGTCCGGTGCTTAAAGAATTCGTGCCCGGCAAAGATCCGCTCCGTAAAATCACTGTCCATTACCTGTGCTACGATGCGGCCATGTTCGAGGAAGGAATCGTCTCCCAATTCAAACATATCCCCCAGAATGACGACCTTTTTGCGGGCATCCATCAGACGGATATTATCGATGGCAGCAGCCATGCTGCTGGCGTTGGCATTGTAATAATCGCATATCAACGTGTTGTGCTGCGTTTCGATTAACTGTGAACGGTTGTTGCGGGGCTGGTAGCTGCGGATGCCGTGGTTGATCTGTTCTGCGCTTAACCCGAAATGACGGCCGACACAGATGGCAGCGAGAATATTTTCAGCATTATAGGTGCCGGTGAGGTGTGTTGCGACGGTTGATGATCCCGGGACCGCTTTTTCATGCCAACGGAGCACCAGCAGCGGCGTGGCCTGTTCAATTCCACCATCGATGTCGTTTTCCGGCGAAAAGCCATAGGTACTTTGTCGTGTGATCCCGCGCCGGGATGCCATCGCCCGCAGGTGGTCATTGTCGTGTTGAAGAAACAGGAAGCCCTGTTGTTCCTGCAGCCAGTCATATAATTCCCCTTTGGCTTGTATAACGCCTTCAAAGCTGCCGAATCCTTCCAGGTGGGCTTTCCCCACATTGGTAATGAGCCCGTGGGACGGTTGGGCAATACGGCACAACAGCGCTATTTCGCCGACATGGTTCGCGCCCATCTCTATGATCACTATCTCCGTCTGGTTGGTTATTGAAAGAACGGTTAACGGGACCCCGATATGGTTATTGAGGTTACCGGCGGTGGCCAACGTGTGATATTGCTGAGAGAGTACGGCGTGAAGCAACTCCTTTGTGGTTGTTTTTCCATTGGTGCCGGTTACCCCGATCACCGGGATCTGCAATTGCCGGCGATGATGAATGGCCAGTTGCTGCAGGGCGGACAGTGTATCATCTACTACGATATACCGATCGTCGTCCGCTACGGACGCGTCATCCACTACGGCCAGCGCTGCACCGCTTTCCAAAGCCTGAGCCGCAAACGCATTTCCGTCAAACCGGTCTCCTTTCAGGGCAAAGAATATCGATCCCGGCCGGATATGACGGGTATCTGTAGAAATAGAGGGATGTTCCTGAAAACGGGCGTACAAGGACGAAATTTCCATATGGACTATTATTTAGGCGAAGGTACGCAGCAATCCGTTTATTCGCAATTATAATGCCGGTTCCGGTGGCTCAACAGCACATTTCAGTCCGCCGGATGCCATGACCCACTCCGTGCGCTGTGGCCTTTGGCCGGTACCCTGCCGGTAGTTCTCCGCACATTGGCTGAAAGGAATATCCCAGAGCATGCGTTCCAGCTCACGATCGATGATCAGCCGGGTGCCGATAGGGATGCGGAGTTTGAGGTAAAGACGTTGATCCCGTACCAGCTCGGTTAGCGCTATATGGAAGTGCTTGTCAAATTTCAATTGCTCACCCTGCTGGCTGAATGCGTAATCTATTTTTTCTGCACGGGAGGTGGCCGCTTCAAAGGTGGATCCTTTTGCCGAACTTTCCCGGATCAGTGCCGGCATTTCCAGTGAATCAGCCGACACGATACGCAGCCGGACTTGTTGGAGGTTCCTGAACAATGAGTTGTTGCGCACGGAAATTACCCGTTTTCCCGGGCGGTCTGCGGGCATAGTGAGGGAATCCTGATGATTGCGGGCAAGGGTGGCGTCGTGCAGGGTGAGCCGGTATACCGGTTGCCTTTCCAGTAGCAGTTCTTCCGTGATCGTACTCTCCTCCCTGAAATCGGCCATCGTTTTTGCAGCGTAGAAAGCCGTAAACCCAACAGCGGTCACCCAGGCAATCAGGAGGGTGAACCCAACGTACCGGCCCATTACCGGGCGGTTGAACAGGATACGGATACCCAGTAAGATCAGCGCCACAATAGGCACAATGACGGTGATGAGCGCACTGATCAGCAGGCCGGTCGTATATTCCGGAGCAATTACATTAAAAGGAAATATGGCCATGTCGTTGTTGTAACCCAGCCACCCGAAACTGGCTATGATACTGATGACCAGTGCTACCAACGCAATGCATGCCCCGACGATAAAAAGAATACTGATAATTTTTGCCAGCAGGATAAAGGCTTTTGCCAGAAAGCTCCCCGCCGAGTGAAGGCCCCGCCTAAAACCATCCCCGGCGCCGGAAAAATTTTGGCGGAAACCCTCCATCTCTTCATCAAAACGCCGCTTAAAGTTCTGCAAATTTGGAGCCTCCCCGCGCATGGCCATCCGGTCGGCACGGCTATTTGCCGGTGGAATGGCTACCCAGAGGATAAGATACAGGAGGATCCCGGTTCCACCAAATAAGAGAAGGAGTATGAATAGCAGCCTCACCCAACGGGCTTCCAAACCGAAATAATGTCCAAGTCCGGAGCAAACACCACCGAAAACCAGATCCTCTTTGTCACGGAATAGCTTACGCTCCATACGGGAAGCCGGGGAACCGGATACGCCATCGGTTTCCGTGCCAAACGACGGTTCCATGGTGTCGAAATCACTCACGTGACCCATTTGTGCACAGACTTCCTGCACATCCGGCAGGGTGATCACTTCTTTCCTGCCTTCGCTGATCCGTTCGCTGAACATTTCAGCAATCCGGTTTTCAATATCGTTTACGATCTCATGGCTGTCTTCCGTATAGCCGAAATGCTTTTTTACGTCAATCATATAAGCACGCAGCACTTCATACGCATCTTCCTCTATATGGAAAACGATGCCGTTGATATTGATGATAATGGTTTTATTCATGACTGTTGTCTTTGCGGTGTTATTACTCTGTCGTTGATGACGGGTTTTGCCCATTACGTTTTTCCATAGACGTGTTGACGGCAAACACCAGTTCTTCCCACGTTTTATCCAGCTTGCCCAATACCTCCAGGCCGGCCTCTGTGATCCGGTAATATTTGCGGGGTGGTCCGGAAGTCGATTCCTGCCAGTTGTAGCTGAGCAGACCATTATTTTTCAGCCGCGTCAGCAACGGGTACAGTGTACCCTCAACCACGAGCAAGCGAGCCTTTTTCAACTCACTGATAATATCAGAGGCATATATCTCACCCTGGGAGATGACGGAAAGGATACAATATTCCAATATCCCTTTCCTCATTTGGGTTTGCGTGTTTTCAACGATCATAATGCAAAGATATATGCTTTGTTTAGTATTGTGCAATACATGGTAGTGTGTTATGTTGCCAGTCGCTTATAATTGACTTATAATCAACGACAAAAAATCATAAAAATCTAAGCTGGCGAATTATGATAAAAATATAGCCGGATGACTTGCTTAAGTGTATGATATGCCATATTTTTACGCAATCGATACCATGACTGAGCGGAATATCACCATACACGATCTGGCGAGAATACTGGATATTTCTGCGTCCACCGTATCCAGGGCGCTGAACGGGCATCCTTCTATCAGCAAAAGGACGCTCGATCGGGTATTGCAGGCAGCAAAACAACACCGTTACCGGCATAACCGGGTGGCGTCGTCGCTGCGCCTGGGGCGGTCCCGGATCATCGGTGTTATCATTCCCAGTGTGCGCATGAGTTTTTTTGGTTCAGTAGTACATGGTATAGAGGCTGTTGCCCGGGAGCACGGGTACAATGTATTGCTCTTCCAGAGTAACGAGCAGCAGGTGTTTGAACAGGAAGGGATAGAAACGCTCCTGCAGTCAAATGTGGACGGCATACTGGTGTCTGTATCAAAAGGGACGCAGGAGTTCACCCATTTCGAGGAAGTGAGGAAAAAGCAGGTGCCACTGATTCTGTTTGACAGGGTGAGGGAGTCACTCGGTTTTCCTTCTGTGGAAATAGACGATTACCGGGGCGCTTTTCTGGCGACCACGCATTTACTCGACCAGGGTTACCAGCGGATTGCCTATATCGCCGGTCCGCCCCATATGGAGATTTTTAACAGAAGGTTGCAGGGGTATGTGGATGCGCTGAAAGCCCGCAACCGGCAGGCAGATGAAAGGCTGATCGCTTATGGAGAGGTGAGTACGGAATCCGGCAGGGCATTGGCCGCCTCGATGCTGGAAAGTCCCGATATGCCGGATGCCTTTGTTGCAGTGGAGGATTTTACCGCCCTGGGGGTATTGCAGGCGATCAGAAAGAAAGAGATCCGCCGCCCTGGAGAAGTGGGTGTGATCGGTTTTGCCAATGAAGCTTTCAGTGAATACCTTACCCCGTCATTGAGTACAGTGGACCAGCAAACCAATACGATGGGTGTACAAGCGGCAAGACTGTTTTTTGAGCGCCTGCAAACCGGGCAACAGACGAAGCCGGAGCGTGTAGTGCTGGAACCCCGGTTAATTATCAGAGAATCATCCATTAACCCTAACAAACGATAGTATGAGCTTTACGGAAAAGCTGAGAGACAAATTTATTACCTTATTTCACGCCGACCCCCTGGTGGTCCGGTCGCCGGGCAGAGTGAACCTGATCGGTGAGCACACCGATTATAACAATGGCCTGGTATTACCCGCTGCGATCGATAAGCATATCACGCTGGCCATCGGGAGAAGAGCAGATGAAGAAATCCATCTTCATTCCCTCGATAATGAGGACGACCATCGGTCTTCTGTTTCCGGCATAAAGCGGTCAGGTAAGCTATGGCCGGACTATATATTGGGAGTTGCTGATCAGCTGCAGAAAAAAGGCTATCCGTTATCAGGGTTTAACCTGGTATTCAGTGGCAATATACCCCAGGGTGCGGGTCTTTCCTCCTCCGCGGCACTGGAATGTGCAACCGTAATCGCTCTCCGCGAGCTCTTTGGGTTCAGGATTTCACCACTTGACGCTGCACTGATGGCGCAGGCAGCGGAGAATGAATTTGTCGGCGTGAAATGCGGTCTGATGGACCAGTTCGCCAGCATTTTCGGAAAAGAGAATCACCTGATCAAGCTGGATTGTGCGGACTATAGTTACGAGTACATCCCGTTTTCTGCAACAGATATACATATTGTATTATTTGATACGCAGGTGAAACATTCGCTGGCGTCTTCTGCCTATAACGAGCGGAGGGAGCAGTGTGAAAAGGGGGTGGCATTGGTTCGCCGGCATTATCCGCAGGTAAACAGCCTCCGCGATGTGACGGAGGAGCAATTGTTGCAATATGTGAAACCGGAGGACGAACTGATTTACCAGCGGTGTCACTATGTGGTTTCTGAAATAAAACGGCTTCAGGACGCGTGCGAAGACCTGAAGAACAACGATTTTGACGCATTCGGTAAGAAAATGTTTGAAACGCACGACGGGCTGCAGCGGTTATATGAGGTCAGCTGTAAGGAGCTGGACTTACTGGTCGACCTGGTAAGGCCCATTCCGCATGTCCTGGGGGCACGGATGATGGGTGGTGGTTTTGGCGGATGTACCATTAACCTGGTAAAGTCAGCACACACGGAAGAGGTGGTTGCAGCGGTGAAAGCGGCCTATCGGGAACAGACCGGGGAGGATGCCGGTGTATATATTGCGAACATCAGCAGCGGGACCTGCGTGCTTTAATCATATACAGCTATGAGGAGCGGACAAGCTATAGATGATACGTTTATTACGCTGAAGAACCAGCGCGGCACAGAGGTCGTACTGACTGCCTACGGGGCCAGGGTGGTGGCTATACGTGTTCCGGCCAGGGACAAGGTGTTAACAGATGTGGTGCTGGGCTTCCGTACGGAGGGTGAATACCGCACAGCCGCAGAGGCGCACCACGGTGCAACGATCGGCCGCTTTGCAAACCGTATCGCCGGGGGGACGTTTTTGCTGGACGGACAGGCGTATCACATTCATCCGAATAATGGAGACAATGCCCTGCACGGCGGCAGCGGCGGCTTTCACAAGCGTTTATGGGCACGTGAATATGCCACAGAAACGGATGCAGAATTCAGCTACTGGTCTGCTGATGGCGAAGAAGGATTCCCCGGAAATTTATCAGTCCGTGTAACGTATAGCCTGACGGATGAGGATGCACTTCGCATTCGCTTCAGTGCGGAGACCGATGCCGTGACGGTCGTGAACCTGACGAATCATGCGTTTTTTAACCTGGGCGGCGAAGGTTCCGGCCCGGTACTGGACCACACGCTTCAGATCCACGCAGAAAAATATCTTCCGGTTGATCGCCGGCAGATTCCCACGGGGGAGCTCAGGGCGGTGGCGGGTACCGTATTCGATTTCACAGAAGCCAAGCCCATCGGGCAGGACATTGCCGCGCAGGATGAGCAGCTGGATATTGGCAACGGCTACGATCACTGTTATGTGCTGGAAAAGGGGGTAAGCAGATTGGACACAGTCGCTGCATCTGCCTGGTCACCCCGTACAGGTATCCGGATGGATGTATTTACAACGGAGCCGGGGATACAGCTGTATACAGGAAATTTCCTGGATGGAAGGGATACCGGCAAGTCGGGCAACCGCTATGAAAAGCATGGCGCCTTCTGCCTCGAAACACAGCATTTCCCGGATAGTCCGAACCAGTTGTCTTTTCCGGCGGTGACACTGCGCCCGGGAGAGACGTTCCGGTCAGAAACCATTTTTAAATTTTCTGTCATTAGCTGAAACAGCATACCGTGCGTGTACACAAGTTTTTAAATCAATTATAAATGAAAACACTTCAAATTTCAGATTACATTGTTTTCCTCGTTTATTTCCTCATCGTAGCCTTATATGGTTACTGGATTTATCAGCGAAAACGGTTGGCACATGCCGATTCGAAAGATTATTTCCTGGCAGAGGGTTCGCTTACCTGGTGGGCTATCGGCGCTTCCCTGATCGCCTCCAACATCTCGGCCGAACAGTTTATCGGCATGAGCGGTTCCGGCTTTAAGATGGGGCTGGCTATCGCGGCCTATGAGTGGCTGGCGGCGGCTACCCTTATTATCGTGGCTATTTATTTTATTCCGGTTTACCTGAAGAATAAGATATACACGATGCCACAGTTCCTGAACCAGCGCTATAACGGAACGGTGAGCGTCGTGATGGCTGTTTTCTGGCTGCTGTTATACATCGTGGTGAACCTCACATCCATACTGTATCTGGGAGCGCTTGCCGT
>CAZJKM010000056.1:0-17987 GCA_964546645.1 uncultured Sphingobacteriaceae bacterium | reverse complement strand
AACCGGATGACATTCGGCTTGGCTTCGCCGGTGAAGATACGATTTTTAAATAACAGATCCTTCTTCACCTCCTTTAGCTCAGCCGGTAGTTCTATGCCGATCATGAGCCCCCTGCCCCGCACATCCAGTATCTTATCAAATCCCTTTAACGCCGTTATCAGCTCATCCCCTACCTGACGAGCGTGCTCCATCAGACCGTCCTGTTCGATGATCTCCAGCACGGCAAGCGCTGCCGCACACGCCAGGTGATTACCACCAAAGGTCGTACCCAGCATGCCGAACCAGGGCTGGATATGGGGAGCGATGGAAATAGCCCCTATGGGGAACCCGTTACCCATGCCCTTCGCCATCGTATAAATATCGGCATCAGTTCCCGCATGGTCGTGTGAATAAAACTTACCTGACCGACCGTATCCACACTGCACCGAATCGGCGATGAACAGGGCACCGTATTGCGTGGTCAGAGACCGGATCTTCCGGAGAAATTCAGGTGCTGCTACCCGGATGCCGCCAACACCCTGAATGCCTTCAACGATGACGGAAGAAATTTCTTCCCCAAAATCAGCAAACGCCCTTTCCAGTGCTTCTTCATCATTGAATGGCAGAAAAACCACGTTATCCGTTTCATTAACCGGTGCTACGATCTTCGGATTATCGGTTACCGCCACTGCCAGTGAAGTCCGGCCATGAAATGCACCACTGAAAGCGATCACCTTTTTCCTTCCATTATAGAAAGAAGCCAGCTTCAGCGCATTTTCGTTCGCTTCCGCACCGGAGTTACACAGGAACAACTGATAGTTCTCCTTTCCGGAAACCTGGCCCAGTTTTTCCGCAAGCTGCTGTTGCAGCGGTATCTCTACCGAATTGGAATAAAAACCAAGCCGGTGCAGCTGGTCGGTCAGTCGTTTAACATAATGCGGGTGCGTATGGCCAATGGAAATAACGGCATGTCCCCCGTACAGGTCCAGGTATTCATTCCCGGCGGCATCCCATACCGAAGAACCGGCACCCTTTACAATTTCAATTGCGTTTATCGGATAAACATCAAATAACTTCATGATGTATGATTCATTAAAAGGCAGGTGCCTTTAGTTTCAGTCCCGCCGTTTCGTCCAGGCCGAACAGCAGATTCATATTTTGTACAGCCTGTCCGCTGGCCCCCTTCAGCAAATTATCAGTTATACTGATGATCAGCAGGTGGCCGTCATGCTTCTCCAGATACAGGATACACTTATTAGTATTTACCACCTGTTTGAGGTCAATAGCCCGCCGGCTGACATGCGTAAAAGGATGTGTCGCATAATAGGCCTCGTACAACGCTAACGCTTCCTCTATACGGAGTGCCGATGCGGTATAACTGCTTGAAAAAATCCCCCGGGCGAAAGCACCTCGTTGCGGAATCAGTGACAACCGGCTTGCGGCCCGCTGTAATAACGATTGGTCTGCTGTTGCCGCCGGCAAAAAACCAGGCTGCAACTGCTCCAACGACTCACCGATTTCCTGCAGGTGCTGGTGGGAAAACGTTTTATATACGGAGAGATTGTTGTTTCTCCAGCTGAAATGCGAAGTCGTAGTGGGTTTCTGGCCGGCCCCGGTGGAACCCGTGGTGGCGTTGACATGCACCTCCCCTTTCAGCAGGCCCGCTGCAGCCAACGGCAGCAGTGCCAGCTCAATATTCGTAGCAAAGCACCCCGGATTGGCAATATAGTGTGCACCGCTGATCTGCTCCCGGTTCAGTTCCGGTAACCCGTAAACAAAATGCCGCCCCTGATACCCGCTGTTATGCCGGAGACGATAATCCTGGCTCAGATCGATGATACGGATGGCGGAATCAACGGTATTGGCTTCAAGATATTTTCTGGCATCACCGTGGCCTACACACAAAAATAACACGTCTATATCCGCCGAAACAGTATCAGCAAACTTCAGGACGGTATCTCCGAACAGGTCCGTATGTACTTCATGAATATACTTGCCTGCATTGCTCTCACTATGCGCAAAAACAATGTCCACATCCGGATGATGGACCAGAATCCGGAGCAGTTCGCCACCGGTATAACCCGCCGAACCGACAATACCAACTCTTACTTTTCCCATAGCAAACAGATCAGGATTCCGGATGATTTATTTTATGCCAGATCATCACCTGATTACCGAAGATCTTCGAGAATCCTTTTACGTCCTCCCCGGTCCAGGCGTTGTTCATTTCACCGTAGCTGCCAAACTTATTGGACATCAGATCATGCGGCGATTCTATGCCGATAATATGGAAACGGTAGGGATGCAACTCCACAAACACGTTTCCGTTCACCGTTTTCTGTGAGTTCTGCAAAAACGCCTCGATATCGCGCATCACCGGATCATGAAACTGCCCTTCATGCATCCAGTTTCCGTAAAAAGCAGCCAGCTGATCCTTCCAGCTCAGCTGCCATTTGGTCAGTGTATGCTTTTCCAGCGTGTGGTGCGCCTTAATAAGGATAACCGGTGCAGCGGCCTCAAAACCGACCCGGCCTTTGATTCCGATAATGGTATCCCCGACATGGATATCTCTTCCGATCCCGTACGGCTGGGCGATGGACTGCAGCCGTTGGATCACCTTTACCGGCCCTAACCGGGCTCCGTCCAATGACACGGGTTCTCCGTTTTCAAAGCCGATTTCCACCCGGCGGCTTCCGGTCTCCGTAACCGGTGTCGGCCACGCCCCTTCAGGCAATGTCCCATGGGACGTAAGCGTTTCTTTGCCGCCTACCGAGGTACCCCATATTCCCTTGTTAATGGAGTATGCCGCTTTTTCAGCACTGTATTCCACGCCATGCTGGTGCAGGTAGTCAATCTCTGCTTCCCGGCTCAGCTTCAGGTCGCGGATCGGAGTGATAATCTCCACACCAGGGATCAGAATATTAAAGATCATATCAAACCGGACCTGGTCGTTCCCCGCTCCGGTACTGCCATGCGCCACATAATCAGCTCCGATCCTCTTCACATAATTGGCAATTGCGGTAGCCTGGCTGACACGCTCCGCACTCACCGAGAGGGGATACGTGGCATTCTTCAGTACATTCCCAAAAATAAGGTATCGGATACTGCTTTGGTAATAATGATCAGTTTCATCAACCGTAGCATGAGAAGCAACACCTAAGGCATAGGCCCGTGCTTCAATTTGCTGCAGCTCTTCTTCCGAAAAGCCTCCTGTATTGACAACCACCGAATGCACCTCCAGTCCGAGGTCCCGGTCTAAATAGATACAACAAAAGGAGGTATCCAATCCTCCGCTAAACGCTAAAACTACTTTCTTCTTGTCTGGCATTATACGATGTTTTGAGCCCGGCATATACCACTGCCGGGTACGGTTAAACGAACTTTTTTACGTCACAGGGCGGAGCAGCTGTCCGCCGGGTTGATCATACCGTCAGTGCAGGGCCATCAACGCAGTGATCATTTTCTTGGACCGGCGGAATTTCGCTTCAATCCGCTTCAGCAGCGATGATTTCTTTGTAATCTGCTTCAGCCGTTCTTTGGCTTCCGTTTTACGCTGTATTTTCTCTCTCAGCTGCTTTTCTTTCTCCACAGGATCCCACAGCATGGCCGTACACATGCAGTTTTTCCGCTCCTTCATCATCAGGATATCGTAATTGACGCAACTCTGGCAGCCTTTCCAAAATTCCTCGTCCTGCGTCAGCTCCGAATACGTCACGGGCTCGTACCCCAGATCCGAGTTAATCTTCATCACTGCCAGGCCGGTTGTCAACCCGAAAATCTTTGCTTTGGGGTATTTTTCCCGGGAAAGGTCAAAAATACGTTTTTTTATCGCTTTTGCTAAACCGGCTTTGCGGAATTGCGGATTGACGATCAGTCCGGAATTGGCCACAAAATTGCCATGGCTCCAGGTTTCGATATAGCAGAAACCAGCCCACGTACCGTCTTTATGCAGCGCGATAACGGCCTTACCCTCTTTCATTTTATTGGCTACATACTCAGGGCTCCGCCGGGCAATGCCGGTTCCCCGCGCTTTTGCAGACTCGGCCATTTCATCGCAGATCTGTTCTGCGTAGCCAATATGTTTCTCCGATGCCGGAATAACCACAAAATCTGATGTATTCATTTCAACTAACTGACCCAACTATACAAACAACATAAGACACCATACGTGCAATTGTTTGTTACTAATAAAATAAATGAAGATTCGCATTCACTGCGGTGCAGGACTAAGGCACCGCCATGGTAGAGGTATTTACTGCCCCACTGTTATCAAGCCCGGGGCAGGATGGGTCGTCGGACTCTGCAAAATGGCTTTTGCTTGGGTAAAATTTCGTGAACAGACACGCCATTCCGGCTCACAGCCGTGAATGATGCGAAAGCTATTACTTGTTTGCTTATGTTCATTTTACGTTGTTCTATGCCGCTAAGCGACTTAGGTACAAAGGTATTAATAATAATTTTATCTTTTGCAACTTTTTGTATTTTTATTCCGGCTCTCTTATAACTAAGCGATAAGACCCATAAGGTTTTTGAAACCTTATGGGTCTTATACATAGCCTCCCTCCGGGAAAAAATATTACTTCCTGTTACTGATAAGAACCCCAGAACTGCAGTTCACTCCATTGGATATAAGGAACATTGTCCGTATTGTTCTTTTTCAGGACAAACCGTATATAACGGTACGCTTTACCCGTCTTGTCAGGATCAATATCGAAACCAAAACCATCCATCACAAAGGCAACATCCTCGGCGCTTGTGACCTGCGGCGAGCTGGCTGGCGTTCCGGATGGGAATTTAATCTCACAGTCAGCCAGTTTTTCCCAGTCATTCTTCCACGCGTCTGTACCCCCGGCTTCAGGCCACGAGGTCCAGTATTTGAGATTATCCGCCTGGCTTCCATCACCGATTTCGTTGACCTTTTTTGGATTGTTGGTCCCCCAGACTTCAAACTCATACCATGACCAGGCGGAATATATAGGCGAACGGCCTCTTGTATAATACTTAAACCGGCTGTATTTGGCCGCCACTCCCAAATCAAACGTTACGTAAGCGGGAATGGTGTACGTCGACGTACTGGCTCCCGGTACATATTGGTTCATCGTGGGTGACCTGAAATAAAAATAAGTAGAGTTGTCCCAGGTAAGGTCATCGTACAGGTTCCGGACCCGTCCACGATAAACCGACTGGCTACCGGCATTTGCCTGAATCGGATCTCCCCTGTATATACTGTTCGTATAATCATGCAGATCCCATAAATACACATTATTCACCATTCCCGTGATCTGTGTTTCATACAAAGGGGTCAGTACGGTATCCAACGGAGCCGCGACGTGATTCCAACGGTCTGTCAGCTCAAAATAAAATGGCTGTTCGACTGACTCAAAATTTCTGAAGGTATAACCCCCGGTTTCAGCGGTTGAATAATGCCTTTCAAAGAGTTCCTTCTCTCCCGACTCACCAATGGTATACAGGGAGATGGCGATTGGCTTCTTCAACGGGTTTCTCCACATGGCACGTACCCCACTGAAAGTGGCGTTTGCTGTCAGCGTTTCACGTATCAGCGACACGGGCGGAGTGAGCGGCCGAATGGTAACAGGGGTCGGCTCCGACAGGTTGTTGCTTTTGTCCACAGCATATAACTGGACAACATGTTCGTTGGTATCATTATATCCCTCCAGGACAACTGAATCTTTGAACGCAGAGGCATAGACTTCCAAAGACTCCTCACTTTCACTAAACGTATAAACGGCCTTTGCACCTAACAGGTCATTGTCGTTTGGCAGCGTATAATACAGGATGGCCCCTCCATTGATGTTTTCCACCCTTACATTGGTAATTTTACCGGGAGGGGTAGTATCCTTCGGATCACTCCAATCCTTTACCTCTGCACAGCCCCAAAATAAGACGGGCAAAAGTATCATTAACAATAGCTTTTTCATATTTGTAAGTTTTTGATCTTTAATTACCATCCCAGATTCTGCACCAATTTCCTGTTGGTAAGCAGTGTACTCTGTTTAATAGGCCACAAATAATCCTTTTTACTATAGGTCAGGGGATATATATTTGTTACCTGATAAAAATCTTCGGGTGTCTCTCCACGGATGTTCAGGCCGCGCACCGGACGGTTCATATATGTTTCAGCAAGTTTCCACCGTTTCAGATCCCAAAAACGTATACCTTCAAAAGCCAGCTCGTTCAGGCGTTCGCGCCGGATGATCTCCCGCATACCGTTTTGTTGCAATGGTTTACTGGCATCAATAGCATGGTCGCGCCAGCTTTCCACCACTCCTTTCAACCCGGTACGTGCCCTTACGACATCGACGTATTGGTATACTTCCGCTGTCGGTGACGGAAGTGCTTCGTTCAATGCCTCGGCATACATCAGGTAAAGGTCGGCCAACCGGATAATGGGAAAGGCATAACGGAATGCCGTGAACGTATTCGTATTATCCGGCACTGATGAACGAAAATGAAGCCATTTTTTGCAGATATAACCCGTAGCAGGATACCGTTGCACGGGATTGGCGCCGCCCCCGACTTTCCCTGCCAGGAGGTCTGTTACCCACATATTATTGTCAGAAGTAATCCTGCTATTGCCATACAGCGTTCCTCCGTCAAACATGACAGATCCATAAAAACGAGCTTCTCTGTCAAAATGGAGCTGGATGGTAGGATGGTTCTCCCGGATATAGTATCTATCCGCTGCGGTAGCTGTCTTTATCGCCATCGGATTAACCCCCACCCATTCGGTATCCTCTTCAATCGGTACTCCGTTCTTGGTATAAAACTGTTCCACCACCTGCAGGGTCGGTGCAAAAGTCCGGTATAAACCTCCACCGTTCTGGAAAACAAAAAAGACAGGATGGCAGGCCCTCTGCAAAGCCAATGTATTGGTTTCGGAATCTCCCCAAATAATTTCTTCATTCCACTGCTCCGTAGCCGCCCCTCTCACCTGCATGGCAAGAATCGTCTTTTCGTTTAACAGCACCGAATTGGACGGGTTTACCACCCTGAAATCGTATAACTTATGACCGGCTTCGTGCGCAATGTCAATGGCGGCTTTCAGGGCATCAGCAGCTTTCTGCCATTTTTCGGCGCTATAGGTCTGGGGAAAAAGCGCTATGTTGCGGTCGTCCACAATACCGGCATAATCCGTATTGCCATTGAACAGCGGGCTCGCCGCTAATGTCAATGCCTGGGCCTTGACCGCTAAGGCAATCGCCTTAGTAGGACGTCCTATTTCGTTGGTCTGGTCTTCTATCTGCAACGGCAAATCTTCTACCGCTTCATCTATCAGCGAAGCGATATAGCTGACCACCTCGTCTACCGGTTCGCGGTAGCGTTGCGCTTCTTCACCCTTCGCACTGATGGGAAAATTTTCCCTGATCAGGGGAATAGGCCCATACATCCGGAACAGCCAGAAATGATAATACGCTTTCAGGAATTTGACTTCGGCAATCCATCGTATCCGTTCTTCCTCATTCAGATCGTAGGGGATATGGATATTTTCCAGGAAAATATTACAATCACTCAGTGCAGTAAACAGCGCTTTCCCACCATTCAGGCTATACGCATTTTCATTTTGCTTACTTGCCCAATAATTGGCCAATGGTGAATTGCTACCTTGTGCCCCTCTCGCGATGTACCAGAGCCGCGGGCTCATCCCTTCTACAGGATCTATATACCAGGTCTCGTCGCCACCGAGCAGCCCGGGATTAGAACCTGCATCGGCAAAGCCGGGAAGAAAGCTGAAACAGCCATACAGAAACCGTTCTGCCTGGTAACGTGTTTTAAACGCATGGTCAACGGTAGGAACATTATCAGGAATTACATCCAGAAACTTTGTGCATGACATCGGAAACAAGCAGGCTATACACAACAGGTATATACCTACGCTGTTTCTGACACCGGTTATCCCTGTATTTTTTATATTGATTGAGCTTTTCATGTCCTATTAAAACGAAAGATTAACACCTAAATTAAAAACACGCTGAAGAGGGTAACCCAATCCGTTGCCTCCCATCTCTACATCCCATTCCTTAAATTTACTGAACACCAGCAGGTTGGTACCGCTGAGATAAAAACGGCAGGAAGATAACTGAACATGTTCAGTCCATCTTTTGGGAAGTTCATAACCAATCTCTGCACTTTTAAAACGTACAAATGCATTGTTTCGCAGAAACCAGGTGCTCCGCTGATTGTTGTTGCTGATCAATGTATTCGATAACCGGGGCCATGCTGCATTGGGGTTTTGAGACAACTCTGTCCAATGGTCATCGGCAATAAACTTAGCCAGGCCTGTCTCCAGGATCTTGCCTCCGGAGGTGTACTGCCGGAACGGTGACATGGCCGCAGCATCAATCCAGAATGAAGACCGTGCAGAGCCCTGGAAAAAGATGGACACATCAAAGTTTTTGAATCCTGCGGACAGCCCGAAGCCATAATTTATTTCGGGAATAGTGGGATAACCGATCGGTACTCTGTCGAGCTCATTGATCACATTGTCACCGTTGATATCTTTATATTTGATATCGCCTGCCATGTATTCCCCGAATTCCTGACGGGGAGCATTGGCGACGTCGGCATCATCAATAAACAGCCTTTCAGCCACATATCCCCACTGCTGTGCGATCGTATTCCCTTTTCTCGAAAGCCATCCCATATTGAGACGGGAATATTCTGCTTCCTCATAATACAGGTAGGTGGATCGTGCATACGTAAAGTTGGCCCTTCCGACCAGCCAGGCACTCTTTGACAAGTTGTGCTTATAATCCACTGAAGCGTCGATACCTTTTCCCAGTGCTTCACCCACATTGACCTGCGGCGTACTCCACAAACCCATTTCAGCAGGAATATCTGCCCGTAACTGGAGGATATTGGTCCGGTATTCGTGGAACAGGTCTGTGATGATGTCTATTTTTCCGTCAAACAGCCCCAGCTCTATGCCCAGATTGGTTTTACGGGATATTTCCCATCCTATATCCGGGTTGGCGTAATTTCTGATCAGCACACCATTATGATCAATGCCGTTGAAATTAAAACCGGTAGAGAAATTGCCACCGCCGCCAACGGCCACTTCCGAGAGATAAAAGAAGCGTTGTGAACCGATCTCATCGTTTCCTACCAGGCCATAAGTAGCGCGCAGTTTCAGTTTGGAAACAACTTCTTTCAATCTGCCCTTCCAGAAATCCTCCCTGTCTACGGACCACCCCACGCCCACAGAGGGGAAAAAGCCCCACCGGTGCCCTTTGTCAAACTTTTCAGATCCGTTATAGCCGAAGTTAAACTCGGTAAAATAACGGCTGTCATAGCCGTAAGTAAGCCGTCCGGATACACCGAGGTTGCGTTGCGGCAATGAGGCAGAAAGTGTGGCAGCATTTGCCGTAAGCAAATTGCGGGCAATCCCGACCAACATGCCACTGACGGCATGTTTTTCATTAAATGTCCGGTTATAGGCCAGCGAAGCTTCCCCATAAAAAGAACTTTCCACATCTTTGTAGCCCGGAGAATAGGAAATATACTGACTTCCGTCAGTAGGGTTCAGCTCGGTCAGTCTGTATTCATCCGTGAACCGGTTGTACTGACCCGGCAGTACCTGATAATAAAACGGGTTGTAAGCCCGGCTAAGGTCAAACCCTGATATTCTGGTCGTATTACCCAGCAACCGACCGGTAAGCCCTTGTACCAGACTGCCCAGATCCTGTTTCAATTCCATCTGCGCCATCATCTTGGATTTGCTCTCTTGCCGGTAACCTCTCAGCAGCTCTGCATAAGGATTCATGTATGAATCACCCTCAAACCCGCCAAACAAAATATGGCCGGCTTCAGCGAACGCCTGATCCGGTTCAAAATAAGCCGGGAAACGGACGGGACTTACCTGAAGTACTTTCCGGTACATATCACTACCCCCTGCAATAGGCCCGTTATAATCATCGAACGTCCCATGTAAACGAACAATGGCTTCTGTGGTCGGGGTAAGGTTTATGTTGATATTGGATCGGAGCATGTATTGCTCATAATTGACATTACTGTTAAAATTATTCCGCTGATCCACCTTTAGTATACCGTTATCCTTTGCAAAGGAGCCTGCAATGTAGTAGCGTGCCACCACACCGCCACCGGAGATGTTCAGATTAGCCCGCTGGTTCATGGCTACATCCTTGGTCAGCATACCCATCCAATCTATCGCCGGATACACAAACTGGTTCCGGTCAGGATTCATGGTTGCATCGATCTGGTTATTCGAATAGGGGATCGGCGCTAACGGGTTCCGGGTAGAAGCGGCCTCATTTGCCAGACGCATATAGGTAATAGGATCCCCCATTTTGATGGTGGAGGTAGCTTCTGAAAAAGAGTTTTCCACACGAACACTCACCTTAGCTTTACCTTCCTTACCCTCTTTGGTCGTGATCAGGATCACGCCATTTGCACCCCGTGCGCCATACAAAGCGGTTGCCGTCGCATCTTTCAGGATGGAGAAATTCTGAATATCATCAGGATGTAATTTCGCCAAATCCCTTGAGGAGACCTCCACGTTATCGATGAGTATGAGTGGGTCGACTTTGCCCGTACCAAACGTAGTGACCCCACGAATAAAAAAATCCGCATTATCATATCCCGGCTCACCACTGGTCTGGTAAGAAATCATTCCCGCAATACGCCCCGCCAATGCTGTCGTGAGGTTACTGCTCGGTACCCTCAGATCTTTCGGAGTAACCGACGTAATGGAAGAAATTACACTTTCTTTTTTCTGTGTTCCGAAGCCGACCACGACAACTTCTTCCAGCCCTGCAACATCTTCCACCATACTGAAAGTGACTTCCCGCTGATCCTCTATCAGCATTTCCTGCGTGACGTGACCTACCAAAGAAACAACAATGGTCTCTCCCTTATTCACATTCAGCACAAAACGACCATTAAAGTCGGTGCTGGTCTTGACACTGCTTTTGTCTTTGACGGTGATGGTAACACCTTGTATAGGCTGATTCTGGGCATTGGTCACCAAACCCGTGATCACCCGCTCTTGCTGGATAGCTGGCTCGTCCCTTCCGGATAAGTTTTCGTCCGCTTTTTTCTTATCCCTTTTCTTAATGATGATGGCGTGCCTTCTGATGGTATAAGTCAGATTATTGGGCACCAAAATCGTTGTTAATGCCTCTTCCAACGGGATATTTTTTAAGTCTACATCGATCGAAGGGGTTTCTTCAATGATTGCAGCATTACAGATCACCGTATAGTTCGTCTGTTTCTTGATCTCACGGAACACATCGACCATAGGCATATTCTTCTGGGTGATGCTAATCGCCTGCGCCAATGCTCCTGCCTGTAGCTGAGATACTGCAACCAAAAGAAATAGAACCATCATCTTCATAATAAGGAGAGATTTATATCTGGGGAACATCGTTACTGCCCCAAAGGATAAAACGTATTTTTTCATTACCTTTGATTGGTTAGTTTTTAACTGTTATTTGTTTTGGTACTTTTAAGAATGGAACCACCGACCGGGGAAGTGCCACCTTCTCCGGTTCTTTTAACATTCTTGTTATCGGAATATATAATATATAACTATTTCATAAGCTTCACTCTCCTTCCTTCGACTTTAAACTGAATATGGTCATCCGTCATTTTGATGACCTGTAAGGCCTCGCTGAAATTGTCGTACCGGGACAGCGATCCCCATATCGATATGTCCTGCACATCCGGAGCAATCTCTACCTCTATATCGTACCACCTGGCGAGTTTGCGCATCACGCTGCTTAAGCTTTCATTATTGAACATAAATTCGCCATTCTTCCAGGCGACACTTTCTGCAATAGCAATTTGCTGTACCTGAATCACACCTCCTTTTACCAGGGATTGCTGCCCGGGTTGAAGAAATTCAGCAGATTGATCCGCTATGGAAACCTTTACTTTCCCCTCCAACAGGGCCACGGCGGACGTTGTTTCTTCGGGATATGAATTGACATTGAAATGAGTGCCAAGCACTTCTACTTTTTCACGGTTCGTTTGTACGATAAAAGGCTGGGCGTCATTTTTAGCCACTTCAAAATAGGCTTCTCCCTCCATCTCCACCATACGGTTATTTCCCGAAAACACCTTGGGATATTGCAACTTACTGTCTGCATTTAACCATACCCTGGTTCCGTCAGGGAGTACCACCTGATATTGTCCTCCCCGTGGAGTGGCCAGGGTCAGGACGATATCCTGATCCATCGCCTCTTCATCCAACAGCACCGATCCATCTTCATAAAGCAGCTGATCTCCCACAATAATACCTTCGTAAGATGAACTTAGCTCCAGTTGTCTGCCATCTGACGTCATGAGTACCGCTTTGCTTGTGCCGGGAGTAAAATTTACCTGACTTTGCAGTGCTACCTTCCCTTTGCTTGCAAAACGCTCGCTAAGCGTATAAAATACGGCGAAGAACAGTAGGACTACCGAAGCGGCTACCGCTGCTTTCATCCAATGGCGGGCGACCTTCGGTTGGTGATCCCTCCTGATACGGGACAATATACCTTGTAACATGCGATCCTCACCGCTTACATCCTCCTTATGATCGAGCGATTTATATTGTTCCAATGCCTGTTTAAAGCCTTCTTCGGTCTCCATCTTTCTGACAAATTCCAACAGATCGGGATAGTTTGTCAAAAGCTGCTGCAACTCCTCGTTCGAACCGGGATGTATATCTCCTTTCAAGTAAGCTCTCAAAAGCTGGACGACATGGTTTATATGGTGCATCATACAGATTCTCCTGTTCTGCATATAGAAACACCTCTTTCAAAGATATCTTTCACTCTTTTTGAAAAAATATCACAAGGAACTGACTTTAAGAATATTAATTTGTATTTATCGAGAGCAGGGGGGCTGCCCGCCATGTTACACCCTTTTACTATATCTTCCCGAAAAACCGGAATAAAAAGGGTAATAAATAAAGTAAATTTTTTATCCTGATCGAGTTTCGGAGTAAAGCCATCGCTCTCGAACGGTGGATATATACGGCAGTAGGGCTTATTGCGAGTTTTTCGCCAATCTCTTCTACTGTCATGTCCTCCAGATAGGTCATATTAAACACCTCACGTTGCTTTCGTGGCAGCTTAGAGACCTCTTCATAGATTTGTTCCAACAATTCTGCCTGGACGATCCTGGTGAATACTTCCGCATCCTCAAACAACATCTCCTCCCACCCCTCTATTTCTTCTGCATACCACTTTGCCTGCGGCCGTCGTAAATGGTTAAAACAGGCATTCTTGGCAGAGATGTATAAAAACGCCTTCAATTTTTGCATCGTATCAAAATCCTCTCTCAATCTCCATACCTTGACGAAGGTGTCGGAGACGATTTCTTCCGCTGTCTCACGATCCACAAATTGTGAGGAGAAATAAAGCAACGCATGCTTGTAAAGGCCATAGATTGCCGTCAGGCCTTTCTCTTCTCCTCTTCTCAGATTATCGATCAATTGCGAATGATCCATGGATTCATCTCCTCATTTTAGGGATTTGAAAATGTTATAAGCAAAGCTGTGCGTTTACGGTTACCATTCTTCATTTGTCCTTTCATTATCAGGCCATACCTCAAAGGTAGAGAATATTTTTTGTTCTTCAATACAACCTAATATCGAAATAAATTTAATAATATTTTGATAACAAAGGGGTAACTCCGGTTGTGGCACAGGACAAGCGTATCTTAGTTTTATTGATGATACCCATAAACCTTCCATTAACCACGAAAAAAACCAAAAAGAAAAGCAGATCGACGACTGGCTAATATTTCAGCCTTTCACCCCTATTTTGTACCTTTGCCTTCCTCATAATCACGAGAATACTATGTTTGAGAATTTACAGGATAAATTAGACAGAGCATTTAAGGTACTGAAAGGACAGGGCAGTATCACTGAGATCAACGTGGCGGAAACCATGAAAGAAATCCGCAAAGCGTTACTGGATGCCGATGTCAACTATAAAACCGCCAAAACGTTCACCGACGAAGTCAGACAGAAGGCCATGGGCCAGAATGTACTCAATAGCATTTCCCCCGGACAATTGCTGACCAAGATCATGAACGACGAGCTGACCAGTCTGATGGGCGGCCAGGTGACAGAACTTCATTTATCCCCGAATCCGACCATTATACTGATTGCCGGACTGAACGGTGCCGGTAAAACCACCTTCTCCGGAAAGCTGGCAAATTTCCTGAAAACCCAAAAGGGCAAAAAGCCCTTGTTGGTTGCCGGTGACGTATACCGCCCGGCTGCTGTCGATCAGCTGCAGGTATTGGGCAGCCAGGTAAATGTACCGGTATACGCCAATACGGAATCAAAAGACCCGATTGCGATCGCACGTGAGGGGGTAGCCGAAGCAAAACGGAATGGCCATAACGTCGTCATCATTGATACCGCCGGCCGGTTGGCCATTGATGAGGCACTGATGCAGGAAATATCGGCGGTGAAAGATGCCACCCAACCCCATGAGATCCTGTTCGTTGTAGATGCCATGACCGGCCAGGATGCTGTAAACACCGCCAAAGCGTTTAATGACCGGCTGGACTTCACCGGAGTGGTATTGACCAAACTGGATGGCGATACCCGCGGCGGTGCGGCACTTTCCATCAAGTCGGTTGTTAACAAACCCATCAAGTTCATCGGTACCGGTGAAAAGATGGAAGCACTGGATGTTTTCCATCCGGATCGTATGGCATCACGGATCCTGGGTATGGGCGACGTTGTGTCGTTGGTAGAGCGTGCACAACAACAATTTGATGAAAAGCAGGCGGCAGAATTACACCGTAAAATCAGAAAAAATAAATTTGATTTCAACGATTTCCGGAGCCAGATCCAGCAGATCAAAAAAATGGGGAACATGAAAGACCTCATGGGCATGATCCCCGGTGTAGGAAAAGCGATGAAAGATGTGGACATTGACGACGACGCTTTCAAACCAATAGAAGCCATCATCAATTCCATGACCCCCTACGAACGGGAAAATCCGGACGTTATCGACCAGAAACGCCGTACCCGGATCGCTAAAGGTTCCGGAACAGACCTGCAGGAGGTAAACCGCCTGATGAAACAATTCGGCGATATGCGAAAGATGATGAAGCAGTTCTCCAACCCGATGGCGGCAGCCAAAATGATGCGTGGCATGCCTAAGACACCTTTCGGAAGATAATCGTTTTTCCCGAAGCAGATTTTTTTTACTACATTGGCACCAAACCTTAATGCCAATGCTTGTCAAGACCTATGGCAGTGCCGTCTGCGGCATCGAAGCCACAACCGTTACCATTGAAGTCCATATATCAACCGGGACCAAATACTACATGGTCGGATTACCCGACAATGCCGTCAAAGAAAGCCTGAAACGTATAGAAAGCGCCATCCAATCATCCGGATTCCGGATGCCCCGGCAGAAAATTGTTGTTAACCTCGCTCCCGCAGACCTGCGGAAAGAAGGTTCCGGATATGATTTGGCCATTGCTATGGCCATCCTCGCCGCGTCAGGCCAGGTCACCATAGAGGCCCTCGATCAGTATGTTATTCTTGGTGAGCTGTCCCTCGACGGAGGCCTGCAGCCTATAAAAGGTGTCCTACCAATTGCTATTCAGGCCCGTAAGGATGGCTTCAAAGGTATTTTGTTACCGGCAGCAAATGCCAGGGAAGCAGCCGTCGTCCATGATATCCAGGTGTATGCGGTCCGTAATATACAGGAAGTAACCGCGTTTTTCAGCGGAAATAGCACCCTGCAACCAACAGTTGTGGATACCCGGGACGAATTCCGCCGGAACATCAATAACTACGAAACAGACTTTGCCGACGTAAAGGGGCAGCGACATATCAAAAGAGCACTTGAAATTGCGGCAGCCGGTGGGCACAACGTCATTCTGATCGGGCCTCCCGGATCGGGCAAAACCATGCTTGCCAAGCGGCTCCCTACCATATTGCCTCCCCTGAGTCTTCAGGAAGCATTGGAAACCACCAAAATCCATTCCGTAGCCGGAAAGCTGGGTTCATCAGCGACCCTGATGACCATCCGGCCATTCCGTGCTCCCCACCATACCATCAGCGACGTCGCACTCGTAGGCGGGGGAGCCAATCCGCAACCCGGCGAAATTTCACTGGCCCATCACGGTGTGCTGTTTCTGGATGAATTACCGGAATTTAAACGGGCGGTACTGGAAGTCATGCGGCAACCGCTGGAAGAGCGATCCGTAACCATTTCCCGGGCCAGATTGACGGTCGACTACCCGGCCAGCATTATATTAATCGCCTCTATGAATCCCTGTCCATGCGGATTTTACAATCATCCCGTCCGAGAATGTACGTGCCCGCCCGGAGCGGTAAAAAAATACCTGGCTAAAATATCAGGGCCGCTCCTGGACCGCATTGACCTGCACGTGGAAGTGACACCGGTAGATTTTGAAGAATTGTCCGCATCGGAAGAGACGACTGAAAACAGTGAAGCCGTGCGTGAACGGGTGATCGCAGCCCGCCTTATCCAGCAAAACCGTTACCAATCCGTGCCCGGTACTCATTGTAACGCCCAACTTCCCACGAAAGCAGTACGTACCATCTGTCATATAGAAGAGCCGGGGCGCTCACTCCTTAAACAGGCAATGGAACGGCTGAACCTTTCTGCCAGGGCCTACGACCGGATACTGAAAGTGGCACGCACGATTGCGGATCTGGACCATCAGCCGCATATACAAACCACACACCTGGCCGAGGCGATTCATTACCGAACACTGGATCGCGAAAATTGGTCAGGGTAACCGATACCGCCCGTACACGGCTGCTTATCTTCTATTTTTCAGGAATCCCCGGGGCGTGTATGGTCAGTTTATAATCCCCTGCTTCCAGCACTTCAAACCGTATGACACCTTTTTCATCTACCGTAATTGTCTTCATACTGCCACCGGGGTTTCTTCCCCCTTTTACAATAATACCACCAATGGGATTGCCTGGTCTTGCCGCTTCTGCCCGTTTAAGACCGTTGTCTCTGATACCTGTTCCTTGTAGTGCATGTTGCGGGTTACTCGTATCCCCTGATCCGGAATGACGGGCTACGTTATTCCGAAGATACCGTAAACACGCTTCCCTGCATGCGTTCGTGCCGCTGCCGTCTAAAACTCTGATGGTGATTTTATGTCCTGCACAATCACATGCTACAATTGTATTTCCGATAGCTTGTTTTTCTATATCTGAGCCTGTATACGTATATAATTTATCGTTATAATACACCAGTTTGGTTTCGTTATTCAGCAAGATGTTATCGTCCACTTCTTTTAAATCGGTCCTATTAATTGTGATACCGCCCACCTCTGCAGCCATTTTAGTCTTATCACTCCTCACCGTATTGTGATTGTGGTCGAGGGCATTTTGCGGGTTTAGTGTTCCGTCAGTATTAGAACCGTTCGTGCTGATACGCGTTTCAACATTAGACAGCGCCGGGAGAAGGTTGTGTGCGCCCTCATCCAATCTTGCGGGATCGGGAGGCTGTCTTTCATATAATTGAAATACATAACTACCCGCTTTCAGATTGTCCAACAGCACCTCGCCCTTATGGTTAGAAACGGCCACCATGTCCGTCGTGCCGGAACTTCCACCACCTTTGACGACAACACCCTCCATCGGCTGACCAGGTTTTGCAGTGTCAACAGTCATGGATTGTTTTATATTGCTCCCAAGGCCTGTCCCGGGCAACTTTTGCCCATACAGACAGGGAAAATTAAGCAGCATAAAGCCGCAAACGATAAAATAAATGAACTTTTTCATCAGATTATATGGTATATAATTGTACATATCTATAGCAAATATCAACAGTATATGGATAATGTTACCCCTAAGTTAAAAAATAATAGCAAGAATTAACCATATCGGGTATCAGGCGGCAGGCAATAGGCTGTAGATAGTAGGGTAGATATAGGTACAAAAAAAGCCCTTCAGTAGTTACTGAAGGGCCCTGTAAAAGTCGGCACCGACCTACTCTCCCACCTGTTACGGCAGTACCATCGGCTCT
>CAZJKM010000055.1:1535-18140 GCA_964546645.1 uncultured Sphingobacteriaceae bacterium | reverse complement strand
GCGGTTCCCAGGTCAATGGCAACCTCTTGTGTAAACCAGTTAAATAGCCCCATTCGGTAATTTCCTTATGTCAGATTATATTTCGCTGCAAAACTAATACAAAAAATCCTGAATCAGGCAAAGTGCGGTGTAACTTCTGTATTTTGGATCAGAATGTGAATGGGCGGAATCCCGGCGGCGGATTAACGATGATTCCGGATGACGGATGTTTTCGTTACCAGCACAGAAACCAGCATGCCAGTAAAGCCGATAACGGCGTAGGAATAGCGCAGATCGGCCAATTCAGCGATGTAGCCTATGAGCGGGGGACCCATCAGGAAGCCAAGGTAACTCACACTGGATACCATGGCAAGGGCGATGCCCGGAGGTACTTTGTTGTTGCGTCCGGCTACACTGTAAAGTGTCGGCACCACACACGATACGCCCAATCCGACGAGCATGAATCCCAGTGTGGCAGTCAGGAGTTGAGGGAAAAATACCGACAGCATCATTCCGGCAAAGATGAGTACGCCGCTCAACTGCAATAATGTTTTCCGTCCCAGGCGATAAATCGCCCAATCGCCTACAAAACGTCCCGCAGCCATCATGATCATAAAAGCTGCATAGCCGAGTACGACCAGTGAGGCTGGCGCTTGTACGATATCCTTGAAATACACACCACTCCAGTCAAACATAGCTCCTTCAGTGGCCATACAGCAGAAGCCGATGACACCCAATTGTACCAATACCCCTTCGGGTTTCATAAACAGCCGGCGTCCGGGCTCCTGCTTCGGTTTCCCGGGCACCAGGTATTTATAATTTATCAGCGTGCTTAGCCATACCATGCCGGTGATGATCCAGAAATGCAGGTACGGTCCGATGTGCAGGTTCATCATGATCAGACCGATCAGCGCCCCGGCAAATCCGGCAATACTCCAGGCACCGTGAAATGCCGTCATGATAGGTTTTTCATACAGCCTTTCTGCCGCTACCCCCTGTGTGTTTACCGAGATATTGCACATGTTACCCACCACGCCGAAGAGAAACAGGACCGCACCCAGTTGCCAGGCTTCGCTGACGATGCCCAGCAACGTCAGTACCACTGCATATAGCGGAGCCGCCAGCCGGAGCACTTTACTGCTGCCGAAGCTGGTTACCAGTTTACCCGAGAGAGCCATTGTCATCAGCTGCCCGGCGGGCAGCGTAAATAACAGGCTGCCCAGTTGAGCTTCCGAAAGCTGCAGTGCTGTTTTGATGTCCGGTATGCGGCTTGCCCATGAGGCAAAAGCAAGTCCCTGGCAGAAATAGAACAAAGAGACAGCCAAGCGGATACGCCGGCGATAGGGAATTGCCCGGTAGTGCGAAGGCTCCGTAACGGCATCATGGGACGCCGCCGCATCATCTGCTGCCGGATGGGAGTTTTTCAAAGCTTACTCAATTTATAACAGGTGCAAAAATAAGAAAATCAATGGAAGCATGCTCGTCTGTCCACAGATGCTTACACAAAGATTATATTTTATCTGCCAGAAACCGCCACCAGTACCTTTTGGTACATTGCTGGCTTCAACGTTTGTTATTTTGTTTTTTCACAGAGTTTCCATAAGTTTACCCCACTAATTAAACAGGAAGAAGAACCTTCCAAAAAACAACTTTTCATGACAACCATTATGAAACTGAAGATTGGTAGCCGATTATGAGCAGCTACCAGATCAAAGAAGCCGCTGAAACATATGATGTGGTGATTGTGGGGTCCGGTGCAGGGGGAGGTATGGCGGGTTACGTCCTGGCGCATGCCGGCCTGAAAGTGCTGATGCTGGAAGCCGGTCCATTTTTTGATCCCGCTAAAGATGCGCTGCAAATGCGATGGCCGTGGGAGTCTCCCCGCCGGGGGGCGTCCACCGTCCGGCCGTTCGGTGATTTTGATGCGGCTTTTGGCGGATGGGAGCTGGATGGCGAACCTTATACGAAGGCAGCCGGCACGCAGTTCGACTGGTTCCGGGCCCGGATGCTTGGCGGGCGGACCAACCACTGGGGACGTATCTCGCTGCGTATGGGCCCCGACGACTTTAAACCTACGGACGGCGAAACGGACGAGTGGCCACTCTCTTATGACGAAATAAAGCCGTTCTATGACCGCGTAGACCGTCTGGTCGGTATCTATGGCACTGTGGAGGGCATCCGTAATGAGCCGGACGGTATCTTTTTAAAACCACCCAAACCCCGGCTCCATGAACTATACATTAAGCGCGGTGCGGAAAAAGCGGGGGTTCCGGTTATTCCCGGCCGGGGATCGGTGCTTACCGAAGCATTGCCCGGCGTAAAAGATCGTGGTGTTTGCTTCTATTGCGGACAATGTAACCGTGGCTGTAAGGTCTATGGTGATTTCTCGTCCTCTTCCTGCCTGGTTATCCCTGCTATGAAAACCGGTAACCTCCGGGTGGTTGATCACGCGATGGTACGCGAAGTACTCACCAATAATGAGGGGGTGGCAACGGGCGTATCCTATGTTCATACGAAGGACCTGCAGGAGTACACGGTAAAAGGGAAGGTTGTAATCCTGGGCGCCAGCGCTTGTGAAAGTGCCCGGCTGATGCTGAATTCCCGGTCGACTGCCCACCCGGGAGGCATCGGAAACAGCAGTGGCCTGGTGGGTCGCTACCTGCATGATTCCACCGGCGCAGGTCTGAGCGGGTTTCTCCCGCAATTAGTTGATCGTAAACGCTATAATGAAGATGGGGTGGGGAGCGTACACATATACTCTCCCTGGTGGGTTGACAATAAAAAACTGAATTTCCCGCGCGGGTACCACATAGAATATGGTGGCGGTATGCGTATGCCCGGTTATGGCTTTACCAACTGGGTACCCCGCTCTAACCACCTGGTCCCGGCGAAGGATGGCAGCAGGGCAGAGCAGGGAGGATATGGCCTCTCCCTGAAGGATGACTATCGCCGCTTTTACGGCGCTGGGGTCGGTATGGCCGGAAGGGGAACGGCCATAGCGCGGAAGGATAATTACTGTGAGATCGACCCGATACGGGTCGATAAATACGGAATACCAGTGTTGCGCTTCCATTATAAGTGGGCAAATGAGGAGATCGCACAGGCGAAACATATGCAGGAGACCTTCCGGTCCATCATGCACGAAATGGGCGCGATTGTTACGTCGCCTGTTCATGGCCCCGAGACTTTATACGGCTTGGAAGCACCCGGCAAGATTATCCACGAAGGCGGTACCGCGCGCATGGGAAATGATCCCAAAACGTCGGTTCTGAACAAATGGTGCCAGGCGCATGACTGTAAAAACCTGTTTGTGGTGGATGCTGCCCCGTTTGTACAGCAGGGGGACAAGAACCTGACGTGGACGATCCTGGCACTGTCCATGCGCACGTCGGACTATATCCTCGAACAACGACAAAAATTAAATATCTGAAACGATATGAACAGAAGAGATTCCATAAAGGCATTGGGGCTGGCTGCGGCGGGTACCGGGTTATTGATTGGTTCTTGCCGGCAGGGTGCAAAAGATAGTAATGCTGCCGATACAGAAACAACGGAAGCGCTTCCCGGTGTACAGGATGTGGAGCATGCGCGTAACATGCGGTTGCAGCAGGAACAGTTTTTTTCGCCGCATGAACTGGCAACGATCACCGTGCTGGCCGATATCATTATTCCCAAAGACGCTGTTTCAGGAAGTGCTTCAGAAGCGGGCGTTCCGGCGTTTATCGAATTTATTGTCAAGGATATTCCGGAGCATCAGCTACCCATGCGCGGTGGACTGAAATGGCTAGATGTGCAGTGCCTGAAACGCTTTGATCGGGTTTTTGTGGACTGCAGAAAGGAAGACCAGCTGAAATTGGTTGACGAAATCGCTTACCCGGACAAAGCGAAGCCGGACATGCAGCAAGGTGTTGTGTTTTTCTCCCTGATGCGCGATCTGACGGCATCGGGGTTCTTTACCAGTGAAATGGGGGTGAAGGACATTGGCTACGTGGGTAACCGCCCAGGCATATGGGAAGGTGTGCCGGCTGAGGTATTGAAGGAGCACGGCTTTGTCTGAGATAAACCGGGTAATGTAATCCTGACCGTCTTTCCTGTATTAACGCTATATTAATTTTAGCAGCAGTATGCCGGTGGAATCGTAAAGATTAACCCCCGCCTGCTATCCGGCAATCGGCGACACCGGTTCAGACCAGTCGCCGTATCCTGCGCCGTTGCGGGCTCTGATGTGTACATCGTACCGCAACCTTTTCCGGGATGCCCGGTAACCGGTGACAACACCATCGTCGTCAGATTAGTGGTAGCGGCAATAATAATCCCAATTATTTGATAGTTGTAAAAAAAATAGCATATTTAGTTCCGTATTTGTGAATTACCCTCTTACAAAAAAAAGCTAACACCATTGTTTTGAAATTAGCAATTATCAAAGAAACCAAAAGCGGCGAAAGCCGGGTCGCTGTCACGCCTGATGTGGCCAAATCACTGGCCAAAGCAGGGTTTACATGTCAAGTGGAAAGCGGCGCAGGCAGCGCCGCTGGATTCAGTGACGAAGCGTACCAGCGGGCCGGGGGAGCAATCTTCGCCGACAAAGCAGCCCTGCTGGGGGAGGCTGACGTATTGCTCAAGGTCCATGCGCCTACCCCCGATGAGATAGCCACGCTCCGGAATGGAAGCATCACCATTTCGTTTCTGTATGCTTATACGGTACCCGGGTTGGTAGAACAGTGCATCCGCAAGCAGATATCCGCTTTTGCCATGGATGCCGTGCCCCGGATATCACGGGCACAGAAAATGGACGCATTGAGTTCTCAGGCCAATCTCGCGGGTTACAAAGCCGTCATCCTGGGCGCCAACGCCCTGGGTAAGATCTTCCCACTGATGATGACCGCCGCGGGGACCATTACCCCGGCCAAAGTATTGATTTTCGGAGCCGGGGTTGCCGGATTGCAGGCCATTGCCACCGCCAGGCGGTTGGGGGCCGTCGTCGAAGTGACCGACGTACGTCCCGAAACCAAAGAGCAGGTAGAGTCACTTGGTGGCCGGTTCCTTCAGGTTGATGATACCGGCGTAAAGACCGAGGGTGGCTATGCCAGCGAAGTCTCCGCCGAATACCTGCGCAAACAACAGGAACTCGTGGCTAAACACGTCGCTGAGGCCGACCTGGTGATCACCACGGCTTTGGTCATCGGAAAAAAAGCACCCGTATTGGTGACTGAAGCGATGGTCAAAACCATGAAAACCGGATCGGTGATCGTGGATATGGCCGTCGAGTCCGGCGGCAACTGCACATTGAGCGAATACGGCAAAACCGTCATCAGGCATAGCGTCACGATCATCGGCGAAGCCAATCTCCCGGCATTGCTACCGGTCAATGCCAGTGAGCTTTATGCCAAGAACATCAGTACCCTGCTGCTCCACCTGGCCAATGAAGAAGGCTTCCGGTGGGAGCTGGATGAAGAGATCACCAGGGGTTCCCTGATCACCCACCGGGGTGAACTCGTACACGCATTTACCAAAGGACTACTAAACAAATCGTCATGACAGCAGAGACCCTTCTTATCTTACTTTACATTGTCGTATTAGCCGGTTTTATCGGTTTCGAGCTAATTTCCAAAATTCCGCCTACCCTCCATACCCCATTGCTTTCGGCTACCAACGCCATCGCGGGAATCACGATCGTAGGAGCCCTGTTGGCTTCCGGATCCCCGGGCTGGTCCATCAGCAAGATACTGGGCATCGCTGCCCTGTTTCTCGCTACGCTCAATGTGGTCAGCGGTTACGTGGTGACCGACAGGATGCTGCAAATGTTTAAAAAGAAAAAATAAAGCCCTATGGAAACCGTCTTACTCATACGCATTGCCTATTTAGTAGCCGCTGTTTTATTTATTGTAGGCATCAAGATGCTGGGCAAGACCCCTACCGCACGCAAAGGCAACGGGCTTTCCATGCTGGCCATGCTCATTGCGATCGTGGCTACACTGCTCGACCAGCAGATCCTGAGTTATACCGAAATTGCCGTCACTGTTCTTTCCGCTTCGTCTATCGGCGTGTTCGCTGCCCGTAAGGTAGCCATGACGGCCATGCCCGAAATGATCGCCCTGCTCAATGGGTTCGGAGGGCTGGCCTCCGCGTTTGTGTCTACTTCCGAATACTGGCGCATGACCCAGGAGACCGACCAGGGTATCACCACCACCATCGGTATTACCATAGCACTCAGTGTGCTGATCGGCGCCCTTACTTTCTCCGGATCCATGGTGGCCTTCGGTAAACTCAAAGGGGTCATCAGCGGCCGTGCAGTGGTGTTCACCGGTCAGCATATCTTCAATGTCGCCTTACTGATTGGTGCTGTCGTCCTCTCTGTATTGCTGATCGTTGATGCCGCCGCCAGCACCTGGATCATCAGCCTGCTCGCCCTGGCCCTTCTGTTAGGTATCCTGGCCGTAATCCCCATTGGCGGGGCAGACATGCCCGTGGTCATCGCCCTGCTCAACTCGTATACTGGTGTTGCCGCCGCCGCAACCGGTTTCGTGCTCGAAAACAAAGTGCTGATCATTACCGGGGCGCTGGTGGGTGCCGCCGGGCTCATCCTCACGCAGATCATGTGCAAAGCCATGAACCGGTCACTGGCCAATGTCGTGCTCGGGGGCTTTGGCCAGACTACATCCTCGGCCGAAGCAGCCACCAGTGATATCGTGATCAAAGAAGTGGGGGTGGAAGAAAGCGCCATGCTGTTTGACAGCGTCTCCTCCGTGATTATCGTGCCGGGTTATGGCATGGCCGTGGCCCAGGCGCAACACGCTGTGCGGGAACTCAGTGAACAACTCGAAAAGCGGGGCATATCCATCAGGTTTGCCATCCACCCCGTAGCGGGGCGTATGCCCGGACACATGAATGTCCTGTTGGCCGAGGCCAATATCCCCTATGACAAGCTGGTGGAGATGGAACGCATCAACGATGAGTTTGCGCAGACCGATATCGCGCTGATCATAGGGGCCAATGATGTGGTCAACCCGGCCGCCAAAACCAATCCCGGTAGCCCGATATTCGGCATGCCCGTGCTCGACGTGGAAAAAGCGCAGACCGTCATCGTCTGCAAACGCAGCATGAACGCCGGGTATGCCGGTATCGAAAACGAACTCTTTGGCTACCCCAACTGCCTGATGCTTTTCGGGGATGCCAAAGCCTCCATCACGCAGGTGGTCAGCGAGCTGAAAGAAATGGATTGATTATACCACGTCCGAAAATTGGGTTTTCATGTAGTGGAAGCGGTTGGTAACAACACCAACTACGGAAGTATAGGGGTGGCATTTTTTACAGCAAATGAACGCCTGCTTCTTTCAGCTTTTCCCGTTCAGCCTCCGGCCAGATGCCGACCTGTACCTGTCCGATATGTGCTTTTTGCAGCAGGAACATACACAAGCGCGACTGCCCGATGCCTCCGCCAATGCTTTCCGGTAAACCACCGGATAACAGCATATGGTGGAAAAACAGGGCTGACCTTTCCGGGCATCCCCGCTCGTTTAACTGCCGGACAAGAGCCTCCTTGTCTACCCGGATGCCCATTGATGACAACTCAAAAGCTGCATTAAGTTCGGGATGCCAGACCAGAATGTCGCCGTTCAGCCCCTGGAAGTCTTCCTCGTTTTGCGAGCTCCAGTCGTCGTAATCAGGTGCACGCCCGTCGTGGGGTTGGCCGTTGGATAATTCACCCCCGATACCGATAATAAAAACGGCACCATACTCCTTTGTAATGAGGATCTCCCGTTCTTTTGCGGTCAGCAGCGGATATCGTTGAAGGAGTTCCTCTGAATGTATAAACGTAATAGCCGGTGGTAAGACGGCTTGTATGTCAGGATACCGCAGACATACTTCTTTTTCCGTTCTTTTGATCGCCGAATAAATTTTACTGACCACCTCTTTCAGGTAGCTCAGGTTTCGCTTTTCGGTACTGATACGTTGCTCCCAGTCCCACTGATCCACATAAATAGAGTGCAATGGCGTATAATCTTCATCAGGACGCAAAGCGCGCATATCGGTAAGGATACCCTGGCCTTCCGCAATGCCCAACTCACGCAACCGCAGCCGCTTCCACTTTGCCAGCGAGTGCACGACCACCGCTTTTCTGTCATCCAGTGATTTAACAGGGAATTTAACAGCACGTTCCGTGCCGTTCAGATCGTCATTGATACCTGTTCCGTCGAGTACAACAAGCGGGGAGGAAACTTTGACCAGGTTCAGCCGGCTGGTGAGCTGCTGCGAAAAAATATCTTTTATATAGGTGATTGCTTCTTCGGTTCTTAATAATTCGTTATGCGTTATATTTACCTTGTCAGCAGCAGGATGTTCTGTTATCATTATATGTTACCTGTTAAAAAAGCAATGGTTATCCCGGGAAATTATATAAAAGCCCCCGGATCTTTCCAGGGGCAGACTATTGTTCTTTCGTTTCAATATAAGTGTCCTTACTCGCGGTAATACAACTACCTAGTAATTAGACATAAATCGCTCAATATCGTTTATATCCGACAAATTTATATATAAATACTCAGTCTTCAAATAAATATTGAATGGAGAAGGGTTTTTATTGTCAATTTATCAATCCGGAGATAGTGCCGGCTTGCCCGTTAAATGGCCCGAAATAGAGAAAAAATACCGATACCGAAGTATTCAACCGGTTATCTTTCCATACCTATTGCATTCGCCCCCCTGGTAAAAGTCTTTATGGATGTGATTTCGCTGCCAGAATCCGTCTTCCAGCAAGGAACTGGGTGGCCATTGGATAGCATTCGCCGTGCTGTTCCTGAGGAAGGTTAAAGGAATAGAAAAAGTGAGTTTATACAAGCTCAGTTTAAACAAGCTCACTGTTTATTATCAGTGCATTTATATTTTGGGTAATTAGTTTCATTTCAACTTAAACCAGTTGGGTTTGATAGATAGTCGTTTTACTATTAGCAACCAAAATAGAATTTTAATATTCCAATGATTTTCATTAGCTTTACAAAGAAGAAAGCGTAATAGCTCCATGTTGCTAATTGTTTAACTTCCCCATTTAACGATGCTCCTGAGTCATGCAACCAGGAGATAGCTTTCAGTGCATATCGTTTTTCCTTCAGAGCAGCCCGGGAAAAGGCAGTAAGTTTGTTTTGCATCTTAATGCCGGAGATCAGCAGCAATAGGCCATAGGACCGGCAATGTTGATGCGGGATGGTTAAGTGCTCCGGGGAGATGCTCCGGAGCAGACACACGTTATTATGAAAACATGAAGATCGCATTTATCGGTACCTACCGACCACGACAATGTGGCATTGGTTCTTTCTCTCAAAACCTTTTCGAAACTATCTGTGATTCAGATCCTGTAATGGCGTCTGAACACGTGGTTGTCGCCATAAACGATCCGGGGAACACGTACACATACCCGCCTGAAGTGCACTATATCATCGACCAGGAAGATCATGACACCTATCTGGGAGCAGCAGAGTTTATAAACCGTCAAAATGTGGATGTCTGCATTTTACAACACGAATTCGGTATATTCGGGGGACAAAACGGCGTATTTGTCCTAACGTTGTTGCATAGTCTGGCTGTGCCGGTGATGGTTACGTTTCATACGGTCCTGAAGAAACCATCCTACAATGAGTCGATGATCATAAAAGAAATCGGAAGGGCCGCCGGCAAAGTAATAGTAATGGCAGACAAGGCCGTGGCGATGGTAAATGAAATCTACGATGTGCCGGCCGGTAAGATTGTCATGGTTCCCCATGGCGTCCCCGCTATCCGGTATGACCGGGAGGCCTCACGGAAGGAACTCGGGTTTACAGACAAAAAGGTTCTCCTTACCTTTGGCTTTATCGGGCGAAACAAAGGTATTGAAACGGCCATATCTGCATTGCCGGCGGTAGTAGCGCAATATCCGGATATTTTGTATATTGTATTGGGCAAAACCCATCCCAACGTAGTCAGGCATGCGGGAGAGGAATACAGGCTTTTTTTGCACCGGCTTGTAAAGAAGCTGGATTTGTATGACCACGTCCGGTTTATCAATGAATACGCAACACAGGATGACCTTTTTAAATATCTGAGCGCCTCTGATGTTTACCTGACGCCTTATCTCAGCGAGGCTCAGATCACAAGCGGCACATTATCTTACGCAGTAGGGGTAGGCTCAGCGGTGGTTTCCACACCGTATTGGCATGCGTCCGAGTTGTTGGCAGACGGCCGTGGCCGTCTGTTTAATTTCAGTGATACAGAGCAGCTATCCGGTATTTTGCTCGAATTGTTTACCCACCCTGAAAAGTTAGAAGCCCTCCGGCATGCCACGGAGGAATACGGGAAAACCATTACGTGGCCAAAGACAGGGGGCCGATACCTGGCACTCGCAAAAGATCTCGCTGAAAACGCGGTTAAACCGGTTATTAAAAAGGACCCCGCACTGGATCGCAATATCCTGCCGCCGCTACGGTTTGATCATATCACGCGGCTTACGGACACGACAGGCATCTTTCAGCATGCAACTTATGGCATTCCCAATTACCATGAAGGTTACTGTCTTGATGATAATGCCCGGGCATTGCTCATGACGTTAATGGCCTGCCGGAGAGTGAAAAGTGAAGTAGCGTTTAACTACATTCCGGTCTATCTCGGGTATATTATTTATGCGCAGAATGACGATGGTACCTTCCGGAATTTTATGGGGTTTAATCGTAACTTTCTGGATGAAACAGGTTCGGAGGATGCTTTTGGACGAGCGGTCTGGGCGTTAGGGTATGCGATGGCCCATTCACCGATGGATGCCTATTATCAAGTGGCGCACCAAGCCTTTTTCAGGGCCATTCCGCAGTGTGAAAGCCTGAATTCCATCCGCAGTATTGCCAATACGATCATCGGCTTGTACCATTATTTAACAGATAATCCGTCAGATGACCATATGATCGAATTGACGCGAAGACTCGCATCCAAGCTTGCGGCACAATACGGTATTTACCGTACAGCAGACTGGCATTGGTATGAGTCGTTGCTGGCATACGATAACGCGCTACTGCCCCTGTCCATGCTGTGTGCGGCGGAAGTGACTAACAACAGCGCCTTCAGTGATGTAGCATTTGAAAGTATGGCTTTTCTGGAATCACTGACCATGCAAAAAGGACATCTAAGTCTGATCGGAAATGAGAACTGGTATCGCCAAACCGATACACCCTCCACGTTTGCGCAGCAGCCAATCGATGCAATGGCTACCGTATTAATGTATTTGCAGGCGTATCATTATACTAGGAATCCGGATTACCTCAACCACCTTTATACGTCATTTATGTGGTTTTTAGGTGAGAATGACCTCCGTATCAGTCTTTATGATTTCCAGACGCATGGTTGTTGCGACGGTTTACAGCAGGACGGTATTAACCGGAACCAGGGAGCGGAAAGCACACTCGCTTACCTGATTTCCTATCTGGCCATTCAGCATACTTTTGAAACGCCATTTGAAGTAGCACGGTAGGCGTTAGCCGGGCTTGTGCTTAAGTAGTTCAGAAAGCAGCGTTTCCAGATTAACAACCGCATAGGTAGATGCATAATCGGACATAGCATAAGGTATAACCAGCTCGCCCTGATGAATATATGCCCCGCACGAATAGACTACGTTGGGTACATATCCCTCACGCTCTATCTCATTGGGTATCAGGAGGGGGGTGCTTAGCCGGCCGATTTCATGCTCCGGGAAATCCAGGTCCAGAAGGGATGCCCCAAGCACATATTCGCGCATAGGGCCTACGCCATGAGTAATTACCAGCCAACCGTCCGGTGTTTCCAGGGGTGAGCCGCAGTTGCCCATTTGTACCAGTTCCCAGGTAAAGGCAGGCGTTTGTATCATTTCCGCATTCCGCCACACATTGATATTATCCGAGTAGGCAATATAATTATTTACACCATCAATCCGGCAGAGCATGGCATAACGCCCGTTGATTTTCCTCGGGAACAAAGCCATGCCCTTGTTCTGGGCAATGTGCCCGTGTATCGGCATGACGGTAAAGTGAATAAAATCTCTGGTCATCAGTAACTTTGGAAGAATGGCCATCCCGTCGTAGGCTGTGTAGGTAGCGTAGTATGTTGCCAGGCCTCCCGTGTCCATAAATCGCACAAAACGCGCATCCTCTATTCCGTTCTTTTCAGTATCTGCAATAGGGAAGATCACCCGTTCCGAAAGTGATGTGTCTGCAGAGAATGTCATTTCGTAATTAGACGAAGCCAACCAATTTACCTCTTGCAGAAAAGCGATATGATCTTGTTTCGGCTCCAGCTGTCCGGCAACATTTTTCAGGTAAACCTTTAGTTCGTCATAGGTAAACGTGTCGTTAAGCTGTTCGCTGACAAGATGGTAAACCTCTTCGTGGTAGTAACCACTATCATCCGCCATCTCCTTCAGTTTCCGCAAAAACGACTTTTTATGGTAAGTATGGTTTTTTACATGTTGGGGTGCTTCCAGCATGTTGCCGGGCAGTTCGATGTCGATGTCGTTCTGTTCATCCAGGATGCCCTGCCGGAATACGATGGAAGAGATATGACCTTCACCGGTAGCCCGGAAACTGATGATCACCCGTTTTTGCCCGTTGCTCAACAGCGTCTGGTCAGGGTGTTCAACGATGGACGGATTAAAAAAGGCAGCCGACTCAATAGAATATTCCATGGTAAAATAGGCTCCGATAAGCAACCGTATAAAGTCCGGCAACTTTGCAGGTGCTATGCCAAGGCGTTCAATGATCGGTGCCACACGCCGGAAATGGTTGGTAAATATTTTACCGATACTCCGGTGCCTTTTTTCGTACTTAAGCAGCACTTCGCTCAGCGTCGTTTTCTGTTGCTCCTCAGACAATGCCAATACCGCCTGAATGAGGCGCTTCGCACGTTCTTCACCCGCAAACAGGAAGCGGGCGATCACCCGACTGGAATCCGGCTGAAAGATTTTTTCTTTTCTGGTTACTTTTACAGACATCCGCTCAGTCTATGAGTCATCGTATTTTTCTAAAGATACGGGATTTGCATCGGAATGACAGCAGCTAAAACAAAACCAGGTATTTTTTCTTTATTGTGGGTGTTGCAGACGGTATCTGCACTAAAGAAATAAAACATGAAGATCGCGATGTTAGCGCCTATAGCGTGGCGTACACCTCCCCGGAATTATGGTCCGTGGGAGCAGGTAGCCTCTGTGCTCACAGAGGGTTTGATCAATCGTGGTATGGATGTTACTCTTTTTGCCACCGGAGATTCCATTACTAAAGGCCGGTTGATCCATAGTACCCGTGCAGGATATGCCGAAGACGCTACGCTGGACCCCAAAGTTGAAGAGTGCCTGCACATCAGCCAGGTGATGGAGGCAGCAGTCGGGTTTGACATCATTCATAACCATTTCGATTTTCTGCCACTCAGCTATTCCCGGCTGATCAGCACCCCCCTGGTAACCACCATTCATGGATTTTCGTCGCCGAAAATTATTCCCGTTTATAAAAAGTACAATAATCACTGTCATTACATCTCTATCAGTAATGCCGACCGGTCTCCTGACCTGAATTACATGGCAACGGTTTATAACGGAATTGATGCTTCACAGTTCGGTTTCTTTGCAGAGCCCGGCACTTACCTGTTATACTTTGGCCGGATACATCCGGAAAAGGGAGCGCACCTTGCCATAGAAGTTGCCAAACTATCCGGGATGCAGCTCCTCATAGCGGGCTTAATCCAGGATCAGCACTATTATTCTACCCAAATTCTGCCGCACATTGATGGCGTCAATATCCGGTATGTCGGCAATGCCGGTCCGGCTGAAAGAAACCGGTTACTTGGCGGTGCCAAAGCCCTCCTTCACCTGATCAAATTTGACGAGCCTTTCGGTTTGAGTGTAGCTGAGGCCATGTTATGTGGTACCCCGGTCATAGCTTTCAGCCGCGGTTCCATGCCTGAACTCATTCAGGATGGACAGACCGGGTTCCTGGTAAATGACGTAGATGAAGCCGTAAAGGCGGTAGCACAAATCGGTAACCTATCCCGGGCGGACTGCCGGCAATGGGTTGCGGGCAGGTTTACGCAAGACCAGATGGTAGAAGGCTACCTGGATGTATATGACAGGATTCTGGCAAGGCGACTTTAAATGATACTTGCCAGTACGACTCACTGCCTGAAGCCGTTTTTAAACTCCACAAAGTGTTATCATTCCTGAACAGCGCCCCACAGACAGCATAGGAGGCATGGACCGATCGCGGTTAACAATAAGGGGGTATAGCTTTACTCGTCTGTTTAATCCATGCGAAAGAGGATTGAAGCGTGCCGACAAGCAACCCGAGATGAATGGCTGTGCGGAATTAGTTGTTACGAAAGAATAATTTGTATAATCCCCCGGAAATGTTTATTTCTGCGGGATGATTAGTTTTGCGAATGCGAAGATCAACATTGGCTTGCAGGTGTTGGACCGAAGGCCCGACGGATATCACAACCTGGAAACTATATTTTATCCGATTCAGCTTTACGATGTCCTCGAAGTGATCGACGCGAACGAGGTAAAATTCATCGCCAGCGGTATCCCGATCCCGGGGGGCGCTGAAACAAATCTCTGTCTGCAGGCCTACCACCTGCTGGCAGCCGATTTCCACCTTCCGCCTGTCCATATCTATCTGCATAAGGTTGTTCCAATAGGAGCGGGCCTGGGTGGTGGATCAGCGGATGCATCATTTCTGCTCAAACTGCTGAATGACCAGTACGAATTGGGACTCAGCGACGGGAAACTCGAGGCCTATGCGCGCCGGCTTGGGGCCGATTGCGCTTTTTTCATCCGTAACAGTCCGGTCTATGCGGAAGGAATCGGTGATCAGTTTTCACCGGTCGGAGTAGATCTTTCCGGTTATTCATTGGTGCTGGTGAAACCGGATGTGCACATCAGCACGTCAGCAGCTTACCGCTCAGTTACCGGCAACCGGCAGAGCAGGCAGCTTTCCAGGTTTGTCACCCGGCCGGTTGCTGAATGGAAACAATACGTGTTCAATGATTTCGAGCCGGGGATTTTTGAGCGCTTTCCCCAGGTCCGGGGGGTGAAGGCCGCACTCTATGAGGCCGGTGCTGTATATGCCAGTATGAGTGGCAGCGGATCGGCTGTATTCGGGATCTTTGAGCATCCCTTATCTTTGCCGGAACTGGAAGCTCAGCATGACGTGTTTTATTTTTAATACGCTATTTAATATTTATACATAATGACAAACCTATCGCAATTCAGACATAACAACCCGGTATGGGTAATGAGTTCCGCTTTTCCGCAGCTGACACTGCCGGAATTAATGGAGACGACAAAGACCATTGGTGCGCAGGGCGTTGATCTCTGTGTTTTCCGGAAAGATGGTACACGGCAGGACCATACGGCCACTCATCTGGACTATGATCATTTCTCTGCTGATGCGGCAAAGCGCCTCATCGAATCCTTTAACCAACACGGACTCAGGCTTTCGCTCGGTGCATTTGAAAATATGATAGGAGGAGATGAGCAGCAACAGAGGGCCAATCAGAACCACTTGTTGAAACTAATACGCATTGCTTATCTGCTGGGAGGCGACCGCAATAATGTAAAAGTGGGCACTTTTGTTGGATATAACCATGAACTGGGAAACGAAGTGCATGGTTTTGAAAAGAATCTGGATAGCTATCAGCGGGTATTTGAACCCATCGTCCGGTATGCAGAGAGTTTGGGAGTTACCATTTTATATGAGAATTGTCCGATGGAAGGATGGCGGTCGTCTGCGTACACGCAGACGTTCAATAATCTGCCGGGAGTACTCGCCGCAAGGAAGTTGATGTATACACTCATCCCCTCCAAAGCACACGGGGAGATTTATGATCCTTCGCATGATGTGTGGCAGCATACGGATCCGGTGGAGGTGATCCGTGAAAGTGATATCAGCCGCATACATCGCATCCACGTCAAAGCCACACGCAACCTGCATACGCTGGCGCGGGTACAATGGGGCGGTATGTATCCGATGCAGCATGTTCATCCGGAATTGGCAGCACGTGCAGGGATTGCTATTCCGGCGCATGATTGGGACAGGCATCATTATGAAGCGATGCTCCCGGGGTTTGGTGGTTCTGACAGCATGGACTGGCGATCGTTTGTTGATTTGTTGAACCAACGGGGATATATAGGGCCCTATGAAATAGAAAACGAAGCTAAAAACTCCAAAGATACAGGGAATATGGCGGCTATCGTGCAGGGATATCAGGCAACCGTGAACTTTTTAGGCCCCATGCTTTGGGAACTGGGGGAGAGGGGCTATCAATACCAATCCGGCGCGACGCTCTATGAGCCATCCGTGGTGGATATACCGGTGATGACGATGGACAGACTTTAAATTTATTCAAACCATTCGGCTGTCGCTTTGTTAGTGATTGATATAGAGAAATAATGGTATGAAAGAACAGGAGCGTAAAAAAAAGATGAAAAATCAATCACAATTGGCAGCGTTTATCATTACCGGTGTTGTAGTCGGGGCCGCTGCATGGTGGCTGTTCGGAACAAAAGAAGGCCGCAGGCAAATGGATTGTGCAGCAGATAGTATGCGCGATATAGCCAATAACCTGCGTCAGAAAGCGAAAGAAGGAGCT
>CAZJKM010000055.1:0-1435 GCA_964546645.1 uncultured Sphingobacteriaceae bacterium | reverse complement strand
AAGGCCGTCGCCGAGAAAGCCGGTGATGCGGTACGAAAGGTAGCCGACAAAGCACAGAAAGCAGCCAAAAAAACGGCTCATCACGTGTAAGATTTAATTAACCGGTTGCTTCATCCTTTTGCCGGCAGGTCGTATCTTTGCCACAATGAGGTTTATCGGGCAGGTTGTTTATCTGATACGGAAGGAAGCCGTATTGGAGTGGCGTTCCAAATATGCACTTAACGGAATACTGCTGTATGTTGTATCAACGGTATTTGTCTGCTATCAGGCATTCAAACAGATTGATCCGATTACCTGGAATGCCCTTTTCTGGATTATTCTGTTGTTTGCATCCGTAAATGCAGTAACCAAGAGCTTTGTGCAGGAATCCCCCGGCCGGCAGTTATATTATTATACATTGGTCAGTGCCCAGGCTGTCATTCTGTCTAAGATCATTTACAATGTGTTACTATTGCTGTTGTTGTCGATTGTAGCATTCGTGGTGTATTCCATTATTTTCAAAAATGTGCTGGGCGATCCGATGCTCTACCTGGTAGCCGTACTATTGGGGGCCTCGGGTTTTGCTTCCCTGTTTACTATGGTATCTGCCATCAGCGCGAAGGCCGGCAATAACGGGACATTAATGGCTATTCTCAGTTTTCCTGTCATCATTCCCTTGCTTATCATACTCATTAAATTGTCAAAGAATGCAATGGACGGGTTGGACCGTAGTGTAAGTTATGATGAAATCCTGGTATTGCTGGCAATAAACCTGATTACGGTCACCATTTCTTTGTTGCTATTTCCGTACCTTTGGAGGGATTGATCGGGTGGATCAGTCTTCTGTTATTATAACACATCATATGAAACAATATTGGTGGAAGTTGCTTGGTGCTCTTCTTGTTCTTTACAGTATTATTGCAGGTCTGTTAGGCAGTGTACCGGCCCTGCCCATCGTGAATGAATCGATCCGCACCGTGTATTACCACGTTCCTATGTGGTTTGCCATGTTTCTGATGTACCTGATTTCTGTTATCTATAGCATCAAATACCTGTCTTCCGGCAACATGCGCCATGATTTCATGGCGGTTGAAAGTGTCAATGTAGGTATTATATTTTGTTTTTTCGGACTGATCAGCGGCATGTTCTGGGCTAATGTGACATGGGGTGACCCCTGGCCTCCGGATCCGAAACTAAACGGCTCTGCGATTGCTACACTCATGTACCTGGCTTACCTGGTGCTGCGGAATGCATTGAGCGAGGAGCAAAAGCGGGGCAGGATCTCTGCGGTTTATAATATATTTGCTTTCCCCATTATGATTGTACTGATGTATATCCTGCCTAAAATGACCGATTCATTGCATCCCGGCAGTGGTGGAAATTCCGGTTTCGGTAACTTCGATCTGGACGGCTCGATGAAGGCCGTTTTATATCCGGCTGTTCTCGGATGGATGCT
>CAZJKM010000054.1:0-18674 GCA_964546645.1 uncultured Sphingobacteriaceae bacterium | reverse complement strand
AAAATCAGCCCCTTCCTGAAGGGGCTGATTTTACGGTAGACTACGACATTGGCCGGGTCCGGATCCTGAATGAAGCCATCCTACGCTCCGGACAGCCGGTACGCATTAAAATGGAAAACAGCGAACTGTTCGGGTTACAGCAGCGTACGCTGTTCGGCACACGCCTGGACTACCTGGCCAGCGATAAACTGCAGCTGGGCGGAACAGTGCTGAACCTCACGGAACGGCCGCTCACACAAAAAGTGAACATTGCCCAGGAACCTATATCCAATACCATGTGGGGCTTTGATGTCAATTACAACAGCCCGTCCCGCTGGCTTACCCGTATGGTCGATAAAATACCGTTTATCAATACGAAAGCCGAGTCGTCCATCTCCTTTTTCGGCGAGTTTGCGCAACTGCTACCAGGGAATCCCCGCGCACTTAATTTTGCCGGCTCACGCAACGGTGTCAGTTATATCGACGATTTTGAGAACAGCCGCTCTGTGATCGACCTGAAAGGTTCCCTGAACTGGCAAATCTCCGGCACACCGCAGCTTTTTCCTGAGGCCCAGGAAACCAATAACCTGAGTTACGGTTATAACCGTGCGTTGCTCGCTTTTTACAATATAGATCCTATTTTCTACCGGAATAATAATTTAACACCGAACAACATCAAGGGCAACCTCATAGAACTGTCCGACCACTACGTGCGCGAAGTACTGGAACAGGAGGTATTCCCCTTCAAGGAATCCATCACCGGACAGCCACTGTACCTGCCTACACTGGATCTTGCTTTCTACCCGACACTCAGGGGACCGCACAATTACACCCGTACCGGCGTTAACCCCGACGGTACGCTGCAGAACCCCAGAAACAGGTGGGCAGGAATGTTCAGAAGGATTGAAACACCTGATTTCGAATCCCAGAACATCGAATTCATTGAGATCTGGATGATGGATCCGTTTATTAAAAATCCGGCCGCTACGGGCGGAGACCTGTATTTCAACCTGGGAAATATTTCGGAAGACATCCTGAAAGACGGTCGGAAAGCTATGGAAAACGGGTTGCCGGCGAATAGCGATTTTTCACAGATTGATACGACCGCATGGGGGCGGGTGATCAAAAACCAACCCGTTATCCAGGCATTTGATAATGATCCGGCGGCCCGGGCAAAACAGGATGTCGGACTGGACGGACTCAATGACGTGGATGAACGGCAGCATTTTGCCGATTTCCTGACCAGTATCAACAATATACTGAACCCTGTAGCAGCGGCAGCCCTGAATAATGACCCTTCCGGTGATAACTACAGCTACTACCGGGGTCCGCAGCTGGATACGGAGAATGCGGGGATTCTGAAACGTTATCAGCGGTTTAACGGAACGGAAGGCAACTCCAAGACGCCGCAGCAGTCACAACAGGAGTTGGGGATTGAAACATCCGCCGCCACGCTGCTTCCGGATGCAGAAGACATCAACCGGGACAACAACATGAGTGAAGCGGATGAATATTACCAGTATAAGATATCCGTACGCCCTGAAGACATGAACGTGGGGCAAAATTTCATTGTTGATAAGCTGACCGCCCAGGTCGAACTGCCGAACAAACAAAATGCGGAGGTTAACTGGTACCAGTTCAGGATACCCCTTACCGAGTTTCAGGATAAAACAGGTAATATACAGGATTTCAAATCCATCCGCTTCGTACGCCTGTTTATGACCGGTTTTGAAGATACCACCGTCCTGCGGATGGCCCGTCTGCAGCTGGTACGCGGGGAATGGCGACGCTACAACGCCGAGTCAACCGCATCGAAAGTTATCCTCGATCCGGCATTCGGCAACCAGAACCCGGGACTGGATCAGTCGACGATCGAAGTGGCTGCTGTTAACATTGAAGAAAACGGCAACCGGATGCCCATCCCCTATGTCGTCCCCCCTGGAATTGAACGGCAACTGGATTTCGGCAATGCCAACCTGAACGTAAAGCTGAACGAACAGGCCTTATCACTGGATGTAAAGCGCCTGCGTGACGGCTATGGTCGCGGGGCCTATCGTACCTCCGCCAATGACTTCCGTGCCTATAAACGGATAGAAATGTTTATCCATGCGGAACAGCATACAGACCCGGCACTGATGGGCCTGCGGGATGATGACCTGCGTGGTTTTCTCCGGATAGGCACGGACGGCCAGCACAATTATTACGAGTACAGCATCCCGCTGAAGGTAACACATTCCGGAGCCAAAGACTCTGAGAGCATCTGGCCCGAAGCCAATCGGATGAACTTTCGTATCGCCCTGTTCCAGGAAGTAAAAGAAGCCCGGAACAGAGCGCTGGCAAGGGGAGAGATAGCCATCGATGAACCGTTTACCGTGAACGACGGCGTCAATACCGTCACCATTAAAGGGCAGCCGGATATCAGTAAGGTCCGCTTTTATATGGTTGGCGTGCTGAACCCGCTGATCAGCAGCGCCCGGCCGGGACAGGATGACGGACTGGAGAAATCGGCTATTATCTGGTTCAACGAACTGCGGCTTACTGATTTTGACGACCAGGGAGGATGGGCTGCAACCGCCAGGCTGAACGCCAGGCTGGCTGATTTTGCCGACGTCACGATAGCCGGAAGCAAAAGCACGGTCGGTTTTGGTTCTATTGATAAGCGTATCGGCGAACGGAACCGCAGTGACGACCAACTGCTGGACATTACTGCCAGCGTAGAATTGGGCAAATTCTTTCCGGAACGTACGGGCATCCGTGTTCCCCTGTTCTTCAATTATTCCAACCAGATCAGTACCCCACAATTTAATCCGCTGGTCCCTGACATTGAGCTCAAAAGCGCATTGGCAGGTCTTTCCGGCAGTCAGCGCGACTCGCTGCTCCTGCTGACACAGGACTATACCACCCGCAAGAGCGTCAATTTTACCAATGTGCGCAAGATCCGGACCGATATGGAAAAACCGGTACGTCTATGGGATATTGAAAACCTCAGTGCATCCTATGCTTATACCCAGTTTTATCACCGGGATTTCCTGACCGAGCTTTCGCTGCAGAAAAATTACCGGGCAGCACTGGCCTATGATTTTGCCAATAACAACGAGCGATTCGTTGAGCCGCTGAAAAAATTATTCAAACAGAACAGCCTGGCGTTGCTGCGTGACGCTAATTTTAACCTGATGCCATCCCTGATCAACTTCAGGGTAGACGTTCACCGTCTGTATAACGAGAATACCCTGCGCGACAATGCTCCGAACAACACGCTGCCGGTAGGTAACATCGGTACGCTGTTTAATAAGAATTTCACCATGTCACGCCTGTACGGCATCAGCTGGAACCTGACAAGGGCCTTAAAACTGGACTTCAATGCCACCAATTATTCCATTATTGATGAACCCATCGGGAGAATGGACGGGCTGAAGCGGGATACACTATGGGAGAATTTCTTTAAGCTCGGCCGGACCGCCGATTACAACCACATGCTCAACGTGAACTATACCGTGCCGGTGGATAAAATACCGGGCTTGCAGTGGGTCAGCGTCCTCGCCAGATACGGTGCTCAGTTTAACTGGCAGACCGAGCCACTGTTCTCCCTGCGTGATCCGGACATCAGCCTCGGCAATAACATCCAGAATTCGCGGACCATACAGCTCAATCCCACGCTTAACTTTACCGGCCTGTACAATCAACTGGGCATCCGAAACGATGCAGGAGGTATCGTACGGCTGCTGACCAGCATCAGGAACGTCACCGCAGCCTACACTCGTACCGACGGAACATTCCTGCCGGGTTATTTGCCGACGACTAATATTTTTGGTTACGATTTCGACCGGAGTGCACCCGGTTGGGGCTTCCTGCTGGGAAGCCAGCAGGACATCCGTCATCGCGCAGCCGCCAACGGGTGGATGACCACTGATACCCTGCAAACCCAGTTATACTATCAGACGCAGCGGGAGGACCTCGCTTTCCGCGCTATGCTGGAACCGGCTCCTGATCTGAACATCGAAATCACGGCAAACAAGATCGTCAATAAACGATTTAATACCACCTTCCGTTTCAACGGTGGTATTGGCGACTTTGAGAGCGTCACACCCATCACCAGCGGAGACTACAGCATCTCCTTCCTGTCCATCGCTACCGCCTTCAAAAACAGCAGTGAGCTGTACCGGACATACGAGGCCAACAGGCAAACGGTATCTGCCCGGCTGGGAGCCCGGAACCCTAATTCCGGAGGGAATAACGGCGGATACGCAGACGGATACGGGCTTTCCGCACAGGATGTGGTTGTCAGTGCATTCCTGGCTACTTACTCAGGAAAAAGCCCCTCGCGGCAAAACCTCAGCCGTTTCCCGCAGATACCGATCCCGAACTGGTTCATTACCTATAACGGGCTTAATAAGCTGCCGGTACTGGACGATCTATTCGCGAGCATCACCCTGACCCATAAGTACAGTTCGGCCTATAATGTCAACGGGTATAACTCAATGATCAGGTATGCCGAAGCCAACGGGGCACCTGCCGTGCGGGATGCAAACGATAATTTCCTTCCGGAGCTCCAGTTTATGCAGGTATCGATCTTTGAACAGTTCATTCCGTTCATTGGCCTGGATGCCCGCTTTAAAAACAATATGACTGCCCGGGCGGAGTACCGGAAATCCCGGACACTCAGCTTAAGCCTCCAGAACAGTCAATTGGCCCTGCTAAATGACCAGGGCGTTGTATTAGGAATGGGCTACCGTTTCAGTGGGTTCAGGTTCCCATTCGGCTTATTTGAACGTCTGAAACTCGACAATGACCTGAACTTCAGGCTCGACGCTGCGATCAATGACATGAAAACAATGGTTTTCAGGGCTGATGCGGGTGCCGCAGAAGTAGCTTCCGGAAACCTGAATATCAGCTACCGGCCTTCCGTTGAATATTATATCAATAACCGTTTCAACCTGCGGCTGTTTTACGATAGCAATATCATGCGACCGTATACGTCCCAGACATTTGCCACCGCATTCACCAACTTCGGGGTCAACCTGAGGCTGATGCTGCAATAACATGCCATCGGACCGAATGATTGGATATAAACACAATTATCGCTAAGTTTGACACAAAAATTCAACAAACAATGAGCTACCCTACCCATTTAAAGTACACCAAAGACCATGAGTGGATCCGCCTCGAAGGCGACGAAGCTGTCGTAGGCATTACGGATTTCGCGCAACGTGAATTAGGCGATATTGTTTTCCTGGATATCAACAGTGTCGGTGACGAAGTCACCCAGAATGAAATTTTCGGGACCATAGAGGCGGTTAAAACCGTATCAGACCTATTTTTGCCGGTCACTGCCACCATTTTATCTGTTAATGATAAACTGGATAGCTCGCCGGAGCTGGTAAACCAGGACCCTTACGGTGATGGATGGATCGTGCGCATCAGACCAGCGGATCCTGCCACTGTGGATGGTTTGCTTTCTGCCGACGAATATCAGAACCTGATAAGCAACTAGAAGCCGGCTCCCACCTTTTTTGGCATTATTATCGAGCGCTTAGCCATACAATGAGACACTACATATGGGCTCTTTTATGGGCCATCATCGTTTTGGTGTTATGCAGCATGCCTGTAGACAGCACACAAAACATCCCGGTTTTTGAAGGGATTGACAAGCTGGTCCACACCGGTGTTTTTTTTGTATTCACCGTTCTGTTATATACCGGAGCCATCCATCATCACCCGGAACGCCGTCCGGGGTTTATCATCAGTTTCGTTATTGTTCTTGTATCCTTTTTATTAGCAGGATTAACCGAACTCCTGCAATGGAAATTTTTCACGTATCGCAGCGGTGATTTGTGGGATTTGTTTGCCGACGTGGTAGGCAGCGGCATGGCGGTGTTCGCCTATCTCCTGCTGCACCGGACTGCCCGGCTGTAACCATCGCACGCATTCGGAACAAATACCTATATTTGGGATTTTTAATATATAACCATGAAGCTATCAGAGTTAAAGCCGGGCCAGAAAGGAATTATCAGAACCTTTTCAGATCAGGGTTTATCGGTTAAGCTAATGGAAATGGGATGCCTGCCGGGTACCGAAATACAGTTCGACCGTATTGCTCCGCTGGGGGACCCTATTGCCATCACGGTAGCCGGATACCAGCTTAGCTTACGCAGGCGGGAAGCTGCCACCATTATCGTTGACCGCATATCATCCTGATCAGATATATATGATGAAAATAGCACTCGTAGGAAACCCAAACACCGGCAAAACCTCCCTTTTTAATGTGCTCACAGGCCTGAACCAGCGTGTCGGCAACTTTCCGGGCATAACAGTTGATAAGAAGTCAGGCAGCTGTACACTGCCCGACGGGCGCCGCATACAGGTCATTGACCTGCCCGGATGCTACAGCCTGTATCCTAAAAGCCGCGATGAGGCTATCGTTACTGAAGTGCTTACCAATCGTAATGACCCTGCCCACCCCGATCTGGTTGTTGTCGTCGTGGATGCCAACAACCTGAAGAGAAATCTGCTCCTGTACACGCAGGTCGCCGATCTGAAAATACCGGTTATCCTCGCGGTCAACATGATCGATACCGCACGGGCTGAGAAGCTGGTGATTGATATAGACGGCCTTTCCCAACAACTCGGTGTGCAGGTCGTCCCAATCAGTGCCCGCCGTAATGAAAATATCAGTGAGCTGAAACAAGCCATTGCCAATGCGCCCAAAACAGCCCTGCAACACGATACAATCGGAGTCAGGGAACTGGCACCGGCCCTGGTCGATGAGCTCACGCAGAAACTCAGCCTCAGTAACCCGTATACGGCTATACAAATGGCGCATCAGCATGAGTACCTCCGCTATCTCAGTCAGGCCGACAATGACACTATTGAAGAAGCAGAACGGAAAAGCGGTTTTCATTCCAATACGCTTCAGGCGCAGGAAACGGCAGAGCGCTATCAGTTCATCGATGATCTGCTCAGGAAGGTGGTGTCCCGGCAGTCTGTTTCTGCCGAACAGATACGATCCGGAAAAATAGATAACATCCTTACACATAAAATTTGGGGCTTCCTGTCGTTTTTCCTCATCCTCTTCTTCATCTTCCAGGCCATCTTTGCCTGGGCAGAATACCCGATGGCGCTCATCGAGGAATTCTTCGGATGGGTGGACAGTCTCGGACGGGGGTACCTGCCTGAAGGGCCGCTGACAGACTTGCTGCTGGATGGTATCCTTGCCGGATTGGGAGGCGTACTGGTCTTTATCCCGCAAATAGCCATCCTGTTTGGCTTCATCGCCATTCTGGAGGACACCGGCTATATGGCACGGATTACTTTTTTAATGGACCGGGCCATGCGGCAGGTTGGCCTTAGCGGTAAATCAGTGGTTCCGATGATTGGTGGACTGGCCTGTGCCGTACCGTCCATCATGGCTGCCCGTAACATCGAAAGCTGGAAAGACCGGATGATCACCATCATGGTTACCCCGCTGATGAGCTGTGCGGCACGGCTGCCGGTGTACACCCTGCTGATCTCACTGGTGGTCCCGGACGACAAGGTGTGGGGTTTCTTCAATCTGCAGGGGTTGGCCCTCATGGGCATGTATCTGATCGGTACACTGGGTGCCGTTGTGGTAGCCTGGGTTATGAAAGTACTGATCCGGGCAAAAGAACGTTCCTATTTTATTCTTGAGCTGCCCGTGTACCGTATGCCACGATGGAAAAATGTACTGCTGACCATGTATGAAAAGGTAAACACCTTTGTCCTGCAAGTCGGTAAAGTCATTATTGCCCTGTCAGTTATCCTCTGGGTGCTGGCCAGCTACGGTCCCCCTTCAAGGATCGCTGCCGTTGAAGAAAAATATGAATCTGCCGGATTCCTCAGCACCATACCCGAAGAGGAACGGGAAATGCATAAGTCGTCCGAACTGCTCGAAAACTCCTATATCGGCATTATGGGGAAAGCAATAGAACCGGCCATCCGCCCGCTGGGCTTTGACTGGAAAATCGGGATTGCCCTCATCACCTCGTTTGCCGCCCGGGAAGTCTTTGTTGGTACCATGGCGACCATTTACAGCGTACAGGATGATGGCGAAGATGCGACACCGATCCGTGAAAAAATGGCGAGCGCCCGAGATCCGCAGACCGGCGAACTGATCTATACAACAGCTACAGCGTTTGCACTGATGATTTTTTACGCCTTTGCCATGCAATGCATCAGTACCATCGCCGTGGTATACCGGGAAACAAAAAGCTGGAAATGGCCGCTTATCCAGACGACCTATATGACCGTGCTGGCCTATGTGGCCAGCTTGCTGGTGTATCAGCTATTGAAGTAAGGGAAGTATCCGGCGACAGATCTCGTCAGCCACAGCTGCTTTGGACTGGAGTGGGAGCTCCTGTACCGATTCATGGCGGTCGATCAATGTAACCTTATTGGTATCAACCGCAAAACCGGCACCCTCATCACGCAGTGAGTTCAGCACAATAAGATCAAGGTTCTTTCGGTGCAGTTTCCCGGTGGCATTCGTCAGGCCATTTTCGGTTTCCAGGGCAAAACCTACCAGCACCTGTCCATCTTTCTTCAGACTGCCCAATTCCGCAAGGATATCTGTTGTCTTCTCCAGCACCAGATGCAGCACCGCATCACTTTTTTTGATTTTCTCCGGCGATGAGGACGTTGGCCGGTAATCCGCCACGGCAGCACTCATAACAGCCACATCCACTTCGGGGAAAGCAGCCAGGCAAGCCTTCAGCATATCATCAGCTGTGATAACCGGTATCCGATTAACACCGGGAGGAGTATCCAGGGCAGCGGGCCCGCTCACCAGGGTTACCGCTGCTCCCAAACGGGCCAGGCGGGCGGCAATAGCAAAACCCATTTTTCCACTGGAATGGTTCCCGATAAACCGGACCGGGTCAATCGCTTCATAGGTAGGTCCGGCTGTCACCAGTGCTTTCCTGCCGGTAAGCGGCAGATCGTTACCCAAAAACGTCTCCAGGAAAGCGATGATGTCGTCCGGTTCCGCCATTCGTCCCTCCCCGGTGAGACCACTGGCCAGTTCACCCGTTCCCGGCGGGATCAGGTGGTTCCCGGCGGATACCAGTTTCGCTATATTTTGCTGTGTTGCACCATGTGCCCACATATCCAGATCCATTGCGGGAGCAAAAAAGACAGGGCACCGGGCCGAGAGGTAAACAGCAGTCAACAGATTATCACAAAGCCCGTTGGCCATTTTCGCCAGTGTATTGGCACTCGCAGGGGCAATCAGTAACGCATCGGCCCACATACCCCATTCCACGTGGTTATTCCATACACCGGTATCAGATTTCACAAATGTCGTAAGTACCGGATTACCGGACAGGGTAGCCAGTGTCAGCGGAGGGATAAACTGCTCCGCACCGGGTGTCATTAACACCTGCACGCGGGCTCCTGCTTTCACCAGCAGGCGGACCAGTACGGCTGCCTTATAGGCTGCAATACTGCCGCATATACCCAACAGGATGTTTTTTCCCTGAAGCATAACCGGCACCGGGTACGGTTTACCCTTGTTGTTCTTTAGAAGGATTTCTGAAGTAAACCTTGTCGTTCAGGAACTCATCAGCGGCGATGAGCGTAGGCTTCGGCATCCGTTCGTAATGCTTGGAAATTTCAATCTGTTCCCTGTTTTCAAATACCTCTTCCAGGTTATCATTTGAAGTTGCGAACTCCGCCAGCTTACCGTGCAATTCCTCTTTCAGATTAACGGCTATCTGGTTAGCCCGCTTACTGATGACAACAATTGATTCGTAAATGTTGCCGGTTTTCACATCCAGTTCACGCAGATCCCTCGTTACAGTTGAAGTGGGAACAGTGGTCAGTTTATTTGTTTTCAATGTACTCATTGTTTCTTCGAATTACAATATGGTTATCCCTGTGGAACGACGGGCTCTGGTTGTTGCCGGGCCTCCTTTTCCTGTTGTTCTTTCTGTGCGGGGGTAAACTGAGCAACGATCTTTTTGGCCTGCTCAATTCCTTTCTCCGAATCCTTTTTATAGCCTTCCGCCTCTTTCAGGTATTTGCTCTCCGGATAAGCATCCGTAAAAGCAACGTACTTTGAGAGCACTTCCTGATACCGTTCCTCCTGTTTCAGGTACGAGCTGTTCTGCGCGTACAGAAACTGGGCCTTCATAGCCAGGAACTCCATCTCCTCCGCATACTGGGTATCCGGATAATCACGCAGTGCATTCTCAAATGCAATAACGGCCGCCGGATAATCAAAATGCAGGCCCATATCCAGATACAGTTTGGCATTCGCGTATGCCTTCTGCTCCAGTTTGTCCCGCAGGTTCTGTATCAGTTTCCCGGCTTCCTCTGCACGGTCACTATTAGGATAAAGGTTGATAAAGAGCTGTAAAGATTCAATAGCTTTCAGGGTATTGCCCTGGTCCAGCGTATACACCGGTGACTCCAGGTAATAACAGTATGCCCCCATAAAACGGCATTCCTCCGCCCGGGAACTGGCCGGGTAGGTATCCGTAAACTGCATAAACTGGTAACGGGCCGTGGTATAATCCCGGAGCCGATAGTTTGTGTAGGCATGGTAATAGGTCAGGTCCTCTGCCTCAGACATACCGCGGTACCGCTGCAGCAGATCATCAAACAGGATCAATGCCTTGCTGTACTTTTTATTGTTATAGTATTTTACCGCCTCCTGGTATTTCCTGGCCGTATCATTGCTGACACGCAGTTTTTCAAACCTGCTTTTACAGCCAGCCAGAAAAGCCACCAGCATCAGCATGGTGGCCACTACCATTAAACCCCTGTTTTTAAACATGCTGCAAAGATAAGCGAATTAAACCGTTGTGTCAATTTTATTTTCTGCTCTGCGGTTCGGATTTAACAAACTTTAACAGGCTGTAGGTTTTAGGCTGTAAGCGATAGGGCATAGGCTAAACTAAATACCTGATTATCCCCATAAAACGAGGGTGACAGGTCTAATGACATCGCTGAATACGAAACCCCGACCTATAACTATAGCTTCACCTGCCTGATCACGTTCTTTACATTCAGTTCAATGATATCCGTCATCGTCCGGCAGTCCAGGTACTGTTCACTGTTATAGTAATCGGCATACCCTTCGCGCAGCTGTTTCAGGTTTTCGGGGGTTGACAATTCTTCTGTATTGGACACATCCCTCAATGCAGCCAGCCGGTGGCGCTCACTGCGTACACGATGCACCAATGACGAGCGCTCTTCCTGTTGATATTGTAATACGGTCTTATCCGTCAGGTGGTCCATACACAGGCGTACATACGGCAGGTTATCCTTGAAGAACTGCGGCATATAAATTTTCGGATTCCCTTCGTAAAACTGCTGGTCAAAATCGATCGCTCGTATGCGGAACTGGAAGTCATCAAAATCCGGCGTCATTTGCACCACAAAATTGTAAGCCCGCATATCCCCCAGCAACATGATGATGCAGCGCTCATTGAATTTGACAAACTCTTTTGCAATCCGTTTAGGGTTGTAGTCGGGATTATGCAGCAAGGTCCGCGCGAACACGTCGCCCGGCAAACCGACAATATGCTCTTCCACCAGCGTTTTATCGTCCACCAGGTAATTTACCTGATTGGGCGACAGGATCTCCTCCAATTCCAATCCGTATATCCGCGATGCATCTGCCTGTTTGATGTAAAAATAATCATATACATCATTCAGCCGGTTGACGATTCGGATACGGAAAGGATGCGTATTTCCGAACGTGCAGTAATCAATACGATCGATGTATTTATGCTCCACGATACGCAGGTTACCGGAAGCTTTGAGACTGGCATAAATCTTTTTAAGTCCGGCATGAATCGATTCCGTTTCGTGCGGAAGGTAGAGGGGGCTTTCCCATAACGTATCCTTGCCGCGTTTATCCAGCACCGGCACTGTTTCATGGAAATTCCGCAGGTCGTGATACCCGATGGGAAGCCGGGCATCCCGCTGATACGTCCGCAGGTACTTCTGCAGGTTCGCCCCGACAGGGAAGATCGGCTTTTTCCGGGATATTCTGATCTCTTCTGTTTCCATTTTTACGTGTGATGAACCCGTAAAGTTACCATTTTTCGCCGGATTGTTTCCGGCACCGGTCCTGATCATAAGTGCTAATCGGTCATCGGCTTTTGGGCCCAGGAAAATTCCGTAAAATCGATCTGCGAGAAATCCGGCATAAAGGATTCCGGCCGGCTCACTTTCATGAGTAATTCAAACGCCTTCGGGTACGGTTCGTTTAACAAACTACCCTTGGGGATATACGGGTACGAGTCGAGGTACGTCTGTATCTGATTGGGAGACACGCGCCGGTGGATATATACACGATGTATATCATCGGGATGCCGGATACCGGCAGCTCCCATCAATTCACCTGCACTTTTAACTGTTTCGTGATGAAAATTTGCAACACGCACTTTCTTATCTGCTACCACTAACCCTTTTACAAGCTGCGGATCCTGCGTCGCTACGCCGGTGGGACAGGTATTCCGGTTACACTCCAGTGCCTGTATACACCCCAGTGCCAGCATCATTCCCCTCGCACTGTTGCAGATATCAGCGCCTAAAGCACAGTATTTCACCATATCGAACCCGGTAACAATTTTACCGGATGCAATGATTTTGATATGTTTCTTCAGGTCGAAGCCCGTCAGTGAATCGTATACGAAGGCCAGGGCGTCACGCAACGGCATACCCACCGAATTGGAAAACTCCAGCGGAGCGGCTCCGGTCCCTCCTTCCCCCCCATCCACGGTAATAAAATCAGGCAGGATACCCGTTTGGACCATGGCTTTGCAGATAGCAATAAACTCACTGCGATGCCCGATACAGAGTTTAAACCCGACGGGTTTTCCACCGGACAGCTGCCGGAGCCGGGCGACAAATTCCAGCAAGCCTGTGGGGGTAGAAAAGGCCCGGTGATAGGGCGGTGAATCCACATCCTTCCCCTCTTCAACCAGGCGTATACGGGCAATCTCGGCGGTTACCTTCGCTCCCGGCAGCATTCCTCCATGCCCCGGCTTCGCACCCTGCGACAACTTGATTTCAATCATTTTCACGTTATCAAGCCCGGCTTTCATGCCAAATGCCTCCGGGTTAAAGGTTCCATCCGGGTTCCGGCAGCCGAAATACCCCGTCCCGATCTGCCAGATCAGATCCCCTCCGCCCTGCAGGTGGTAGTCACTCAGGCCGCCTTCACCGGTATTATGGGCAAACCCACCTATTTTTGCCCCTTCGCTTAATGCCAGGATCGCATTCTTGCTGAGCGCGCCATAACTCATGGCCGAAATATTGAAAATACTGCATGAATAGGGAAGGCGACAGTCGGGGCCACCCACAATGACCCGCGGGTTTTCATTGATACTGAAAAAATCAAGTGCATTGATACTGTGGTTCAGCCATTCGTAATTATCATCGTACACATCCAGCTGGGTTCCGAACGGTGTGGTATCTGTATCCCGCTTTGCACGCTGATAAACCACACTGCGGTGGATACGGCTGAAAGGCCGGCCATCCGTATCGCTTTCCACAAAATACTGGTAGATCTTCGGACGGAGATCTTCAAACACATACCGCAGCCGGCCGGCCAACGGAAAATTACGGCGCAAGGCATGGCGCTTTTGCACCATATCGGAAATCCCCAACAGGATCAGCGGAAGGACCACCAGCAATATCCACAGAATCGGCTTCCACCAGATGGCAATGATCCCCGTCATAGCCAGACAAAACAGAGAAGCAAACAGAAATAATTTTCTCATGATTTAACTAATTAGCAAAGATAACCTTCTGTACGACGATCCTGCTTCTTCTGTAGCAGAACTATTGTGATAGCCTCCTCCACAGGTGGAGCGCAAAAGCAACAGCTATAACCAGTCCGGCCGTCCCTTCCAGAATCAGTGTCGTACCCACTCCCATCGTATGGCCTAAAAAGCCTACCAGCAGACTACCTAAGGGCAACACCCCCTGAAATGCCATGACATAGTAGCTGATGGCACGACCGCGCAGATAGCCGGGTACGTGGGTCTGAATATACGTATTAATGGACGAATTCTGTATCATCATGCCCATTCCCGCTAGCAGGGTGCACAACAACGCCGCCCACAGCACCGGAACGAGCGACAAAGCAAGGACAGCCACAGCAAAAGCAGCAGCCGCGCCGATCACCAAAAAACGCAGGTTCCTGCCCGGCTTCCGGGCAGCCATGTAAACAGCTCCTGCCATGGCTCCCATACCGGCGGCGCTTTCAAACCAGCTGAATGTCTTTGCATCACCATGGAACAATTCGCGTGCAATCACCGGAAGCAAGGTGGTAAACGGAATCAACAGCAGGCTGGAACAGGCCAGCAGCAGAATGAGGGCAGAGATGTGCGGTGATCGCCGCAGATAACTATATCCTTCACGTAGTCCGTCCCACCAGTTCTGTTCAGGCAGTTCCGGCCGTTCAAAACTGAGCTTCATAAAACAGAGCGTGAACAGCACGGCGATATAGCTGACAAAATTCAGCGCAAAGCAAGCTGCTTCTCCATACGTACTCAGCACGATGCCGCCAATCGCGGGTCCTATCATCCGGGCTGCATTGAATGCGGATGAATTGAGCGCAATGGCATTGGGCAGGTCTTCCCGTACCGGCACCAATTCCCGGATCAGCGATTGGCGCGACGTCACATCAAACACACTAATAATACCCTGTATCAATGCCAGTAAAACAATGACCCAGATAGTATACCAGTTAAACCAAACCAGCAGTGCCAGCACCCCCGCCTGCAGCATCATTCCTGTCTGCGTAAAGATCAGGGTACGGTACCGGTTATGGCGATCAGCAAAACTACCGGCAAAAGGAGAGAGGAGCAATGTAGGGGTCAGACTGGCAAAAGTGACCACACCGAGCATCAATGCCGAGCCGGTGACCCGGTACACCAGCCAGCTCATGGCTACCCGCTGCATCCAGGTTCCCATCAGGGAAATGGCCTGACCGGTAAAATGCAGGCGGTAATTACGGTGTCTCAGTGCTCGGAAAACGGGTGACATAGTTGGCTTATCAGTGAGCAAAGACCGTGCTAACTGATTATTTATATCTATTTCAGGTGCTGCCTGAAAAAATCCACCGTCCGCTGCCAAGCCCTTTGAGCAGCCTCCTTATCATAGCGCGGCGTCGTATCGTTATGGAAACCATGATTGGCGCCGGGATACAGGTAGGCGGTATATAGTTTATTGTTTTCTTTCAGCGCTTTTTCATAGGCTGGCCAGCCTTCATTCACACGGGCGTCCAGTTCGGCATAGTGCAGCTGCAGCGGGGCTTTGATCCGGGGTACCTCTTCCACGGGTGCCTGTCCGCCGTAAAAGGGTACGGCAGCAGCCAGGTCCGGAACCCGCACAGCCATCATATTGGCAATCCATCCGCCAAAACAGAAACCAACCACCCCCACCCTGCCGTTGCAGGAACCGTGCTTCCGGAGGTATTCAAACCCGGCGATAAAATCTTCCAGCATTTCATCCCGGTCCCGCTTGCTTTGCAGCGCGCGCCCGTCGTCATCATTGCCCGGATAACCGCCAAGCGGTGTCAGGGCATCGGGTGCCAAACTGACAAACCCTGCCAGGGCGGCCCTTCTGGCAACATCCTCGATATGAGGGTTCAGCCCCCGGTTCTCATGTACGACAACCACACCACCCAGTTTCTTTGTTTCACCTCTCGGCATACATAGCAGCGCCCTGATCGTACCGCCTCCCTTCGGGGAAGGATAGTTGACATAACCGGTCGTGATCCGCGGGTCGTCGGCCGGTATCTGCACAGCGCCGGTATAGTCGGGCATTAAAAAACTCATCAGCGACGTGACGGTAAGCCCGCCTACCGCATAAGCTGAAAGCCGCTGCATGAAGTCACGGCGCGTGACCCGGTTGTGGGCATAGTCATCATACAGATCGAACACTTCCTGTGTGATATCTTCTTTCCGTACCTGTTTCATAAGTATTGCCTTTTTTTCCGGTAAATGTAAGGTTTTTACAGCTGAATACAACGTATGGAGCCGGGTAAATTAACCGGCAAAAACCACTACCTCACCATCCACGAGACCGGATCGCTCCAGTCACCGGGGCCTCGGCCGTTGCGGGCTCGCACGCGCACCTGATAGATCTGCCCGCCGATGAGGCCGGGGATGACCGTTCTCCGGGAATTGGTCGTCCGGTGCAGGGTTTCTTCCCAGATAATTTGCCCGTCATTCCCGTCAGCTGTCCCCAACTGGTATTCGTATTCCCACGCTGATTTTACCTTAGCCAGGCTCAGCTTCATCTGTCCATCCTGCGGACCGTCCACGATCTGCATCCACAGGGGTACTCCGGGAGTTGTGGAGCGTTGCGGTTGTGCTGCCAGGATAAATCCGGAGCTCACCAGTAGGTCCACCCGACCCTTGGCTGCCAGGTTCACGTAGGTCGCCAGGCACTTCATCCTTTCCAGCAGGACCACCCGTGCCTTATCCTTGGCAGTGATCGCAACCTTACCGCCTGTTTCGACAGCGGCCTCATACTTCGTCCGGTAGTCCGTAACCGCTGTTTCATAATCCGCCAGCAACGATTCAAAATCCGGGGAAAAGATATTTCCGGTTATCGATGTCAGTGTTTTTCCTGCCAGCACGGACAGGTAGCCATCGCTGAGTTTTGAGTAATTGGTTTTAACACGTTCTGTTCTCATCCTGTTTGTTTTTTATGCATATGTATGTAATTGTCTACCGCTTTCATGAGTTTCCTCTTGTGCGGTCAAAAGTGGCAAACAGGTAGCGTTCTGTAAAATAATCGGACATTATCGGACATCTTCGGACATTATCAGACATCCCCATCTGTGATTTCGGACATTTGCGACGAAAAACCGGACATTTCCGGGCAGGAAGATATTTCCTCGTCACACGAGGAAAACACTTCGTCAGCCCAAACGCTTTCCTCCGTAGCCGAGGCGCCTTCCTCAGCAACCCAGGCAACTGTCCGGGCGGCTCAGGCTGTTTCCTCCGTAGCGGAGGAAACAGCCTGAGCCGCCCGGTAAACAAACTCCGCGACGGAAGCAACATCCGGCACCGGTGAGGAAAACTCCAGAACGATCAAAGAAACCGCCTGGTCGGTTCAGGCAACAGGCTCCACTGGTGAGGAAAACGTTTCCTCCGGGCAGGCTTCTTCCTTACCTGCAGAGGAGGAAACTTCGGTGGCACAGGATAACACCTGAATAATGCAGGATAACGCTTCACCGGCGGAAACTATTTCCTGAACCGACGTGCATTAGCGTAGTCCGAGCAGACAAGTAATCGCTTAAAAGGTAGCTATGGCCATCTTTTCCGTTCGGATTTTTAAGAGTTTACCGGTATGGGAGAGGTTGTGCAACAGCTACCCCGTGTTATAGGCAGTTTTTTCGTCAATTTCCTCTTTTGTTCTTTTGGCACTTTATCAGATAAAAAGGAAAGTTCTCCGTTACTTCTGTTATTTCAAAAAGTCCTGCATTCCCAAATTCCTCTTGTATGGTTTCTTTATCGTAGAAGAACATCTTCACACCTCCAAACATTTCAAATCGGTCTTTACTTACCAGCGTTCCATTTCCATAAGTTTCAGCATTTTTCGTGATAGTTGTAAAAACCATCAAACCATTTTCTGTCAGTTGGCGATAACAGTTTTGAATTAGTTTTTCTCTTTCGGGTTTGTCCAGCAAATGAATTAAGGCGTAACAAAATATTCCGTCGTATAATTTGTTGTCAAAAGGCATTTCAGTTACTGAACCGTGATAAATTGTTAAGTTATTTCCGAAATGTTTTTGAGCTAAATTAATGGCAGTTTGAGAAATTTCAATTCCTGTTACAGTTATCCCATTCTCTATAAAAATTGGTGTATTTCGACCATAACCAATGCCTGGGATAAGTATGTTTTTTACGTTATTCTCTACAAAATAGCCTGTTGTTAGTACAGCAGATTTTGCAGGTTCAAAGCCCCACATTTCTTGTCTGTCTTTAAACGCTTCTTCCCAAAATTCTTCCATTTGTAAATTCTTTTATTTTTCAGCAGTTACGTGGGTGACGGGCGCAAAAAGTGTACCCGTAAGCGAGGATATTAACTTGTTTTCCTGTACTTCCAGATTGCAAAACCGTTTAACGCGACGGCAAACATAACAAGATAACCCAATTCGTTCCTGATATCCGACAATCCGCTTCCTTTCAATACAATAAGGCGAACGGCCTTGATAAAATGCGTGACGGGCGTAAAGTTGGAAAGGGCTTTGGCCCAATCCGGCATACCGTCTATGCTGGTAAAGAAACCGCTCATCAGCATAAAGATCATCATAAAGAAATAGGCGATAAACATAGCCTGTAACTGTGTTTCGGCAAAGGTTGAAATCAGCAGGCCCAAACCTAATACAGCTATTAAATAGACGGCGGCCAATAGGTATAACACGAATAAATTGCCTTTCGGGAAAATGCCGTAAACTAAATACATAACGGTCAGGCCGATGGTAAATACAATAATCCCTATAATCCAGAAAGGGATGAGTTTTCCGAGTATAAACTGCCATTTTTGAATGGGCGTGACATTGATTTGTTCGATCGTCCCGATTTCTTTTTCCTTGACAATGTTCAGAGCTGTAATAAATCCGCCAATCATCGTCAGGAGCAGCACCAATATGCCGGGCACCATATAGTATTTGTATTCTGCCCTCGGGTTATACCAGTTGGTGCTGG
>CAZJKM010000053.1:14703-18820 GCA_964546645.1 uncultured Sphingobacteriaceae bacterium | reverse complement strand
CACCTCAGCCGCTAACGTAACAACAACCTTCTTCAGCCGTAGCTACCGGAACGGCGGAAGTAATTACCGGAGCGGCTCCTGTAAACACAAACGCGGTGCTTGTGATCACAAACGCCGCGAACATGACTACGGGTGCGCCTGCAATAATCAGAACAGCGGCAGATATACTTGCAAACGCCGCTGACGTAACTACTTCAGCGGTGGAAGTCATCACGTCCGAAATCGGACATAACTACTTCCACCGCTCCCGTAAACACAACCGCGGTAGTTGTGTTTACCTTCCGGGTATAGGTAAACACATCCCGGGTACATTTCGCGGTTTCAAAAAAATTCCTATTTTCGGGTGATATTGCTCCAAAAACCCGCACTTACTGTTAACGAGCAACAATATGGCTAAAAAACAATGGCGATGGTAAAAAAAGAAGAATCCCGGGAGGAACTGTTCACCCGGCTCTACCTGCAGGCATTTCCGCTTGCAGCTTCCTATGTGCACAAAATGAGCGGCACGGAAGAAGAAGCCAGGGATGTTTTCCAGGATGCGTTGGTGGTCTATTATGAGAAGGTGGTTTGCGGACAGGTCACACTCCGGTATAGTGAGAAATCTTATCTGTTCGGGGTCGTAAAAAATTTATGGAAACACCAGCATGCAGCGCAGAGCCGCTATGCCTCCGTCTTCTGCCGGCAGGATGACCGGCTTCCGGACATTCCTGACAGCGTGTATACGGAGGCCTCTGCTTCGGGGTTACTGCAACTGCTTTCCACAACGGGACGGAAATGTATGGAACTGCTGCGTGCCGCCTATTATGAAAACCTGAGCGCGGCAGCACTGGCTGAGCGCTTCGGCTACCGCAGCACACATTCGGCTACCGTGCAGAAATATAAATGCCTGGAAAAAGTAAAAGAAACGATTAAAGAAAAATCCCTGACGTATGCGGACTTCACTGAATGAACTGCGGGTGGCGGAAGCGTATCTGCTGCGTACCGCCCCTCCCGGCGAACAACTGGTTTTTGAGGCTCGCCTCATCCTGGAACCGGCTTTACGACAGGAAACCAGCTGGCAGCAAAAAACGTACGGTGTCATACGGGAGTACGGAAGACAGCAGTTACAGGCTGAAATCAGGGAGGTGCATCAGAAGCTTTTCTCTGACCGCCGGTATGCCGGGTTCCGCAGTCGGATAAACCGGATATTCAGGACAAAGTAGTAAAATACAATTAACTCATTATCAACAATAAAAATTTACCCTGTACCGGGGTACAGGTCATGGCATGTCCTTTTTTCACCCTTTAAACTCATAGATATATGATTCACTACAGCAATGAATTCCGCTCCTATGCGGTAAAAGACCACCGGCTCGACAGCCTGGCGGTAGAACGGTATATCTCCGGACAAACACTGCCGGTTGCCCTCACACCGTATATCACGGAAGAGCGTCAGCTCAATGTGGCACAAATGGACGTTTTTTCGCGCCTGATGATGGACCGGATTATTTTCCTCGGCGAGGCTGTTGACGACCGCTCCGCCAATATCATCCAGGCCCAGCTCCTGTTCCTGCAATCCACCGACCCGCATAAAGACATACAGCTGTATATCAATTCACCCGGCGGTGTTGTTTATGCCGGATTGGGTATCTATGATACCATGCAGTACATCTCTCCCGATGTGGCCACCATCTGCACGGGCATTGCCCTTTCCATGGCCTCCGTATTGTTATGTGCCGGTACAGCGGGCAAGCGGGCAGCCCTGCCGCATGCACGGGTGATGATCCACCAGCCATCCGGTGGTATACAGGGTACGGCAGCAGACATGGAGATCAGCCTGCGGGAGACACTGAAAATCCAGAAAGAACTATATGGCATCCTGGCCACCCATAGCGGACAATCCTATGAACGGATATATGAGGCATCCGACCGTGATCACTGGATGACCGCGGAAGAGGCAAAGGCATTCGGTATGATCGATGAAGTACTCAGCAGGAGTTGACCACGCTAATCATCAAACACCAGGCCTTTCTTTCACTTAGTCTTCATTCAGCCAGCCAACAATAGCACTGATCCACGGAATATCAAAGGTAACCCATTCCTTTTTTTCCGCCGTCCAGACCTTGATACCTTTCGGATAGCCCAGATTAGATCCGGTTTCACCGTATTCTGTTGAGATGACACCCTGATCAATAAAAACTCCTTTAGCCCAGATGGTTCCGATTTCCATATCCTTGTACTTAAAAGCCAAGCCATCTTTATCACTGCGGGTAGTGAAATGATGGCCCCATTTGGCTTCGGGATAATCAAGGAGCCTGCTATGGATGGTATCCAAAAGGTACGCCTGCCCACTGGAAGCGACATATAACGTCTCACCTACCCCGTTCTCATAAAAGTAACCATTAAGCACACCTTGCGGAATAGAATCCAACGTAAAGAAAGAATCGTCTGAACCGTCTGTGAGGTTGTATTTCCTTATATCGACTTTATGATACAATTTATCCTGAGCGGACCTTTTCAGGTGGTGTACCACATACAGAAAGGAATGATTGTTCAGCCAGTATGTTTCCACATCGGGCAATTGGGAACTGAGGGAATTGTAAAAACCCTCTCCCGCATCACTCACTACAACCTTCCGGTTCCCATCATAACCATTCAGGCAAACCTTGTAAGGAAACGTACTGCGGTCGATGGTGAGATAATAGTTATTATCAGGAGAGCTGTTCCCAAACCTGGGCTTATACCAGGTATTTTCCTTAATAAAATCATATGCCCCGGTTTTCAGGTCAAGTGCCAGGTACCTTTTGCCGGTTATACTGTCATTTCTCGTAAAGATCAGCGTATCCCCTATCGCTTCAACGAAATGGTCACTTTGTTCCCGAACCAGTTTTCCTGATCTGACATCAATAACAGCACCGTTTGTCGTGATCACATATCGGTTCTTATAGATCGTATTTTCCCCTCCGGCGTAGTATCCGTACACCACATACGCTCCCATGATCCCTTCCTTCGTAGTCGGGGCCTCAAACAGCGTATCTTTTGATACAAACAAGCCCTCCTTAAACTTATACGCAGTCAGGTAGGTATACTTACCGGAGCCTGATGAATCAATCCGGTATTCGGCAACGAGCAGTTTCTGAAGTTTAGACTGAGTAAAGCCATCCGCTCCATAAACGACCATCAGTATAAAAATACCTATCGCTCTCATCCGGGACTTATGTAAACAAGACATTAATAATCAAACACCAGGCAGGTAGGGGTACCTACAGCAATGCGTTTACCGGTATCCGTAAGCAAGCCGGTCTGCGCATTCCGGTTAAATATCACAATCTCGTCCGAACTTTGGTTGGCCGCCAGTAACAGTTTCCCGTCCGGTGTGATCGCAAAATTGCGGGGTTCTTTCCCTAATACGGATTGGTTGCCGACTTTCTGCAGCGTTCCTTTCTTTTTATTCACCTTAAAAATACCGATATCATCGCCCTCTCCCCTGTTGGATGCATACAGGAAAGCGCCATCGGGGGAAAGGTGGATATCCGCCGCCCCTATTCTTCCGTTAAAACCGTCTTCCAGCATGCTGATTTCCTGCAGCAGTTTCAGTTTACCCTGTTTATAGCGATACACCACGACATCGGCGGTCAGCTCCTGAATACCGTAAACAAATTTCCCATCCGATGAAAAGGTAATGTGCCGCGGTCCTCCCCCCGGGCTGGCGGAAGCAAAGGATGGGTCAGCCGGCGAAAGCGGTGAACCGGGATTATTTTTATCGTACCGATAAATATAAGTTTTGTCGGTTCCCAGATCCTGTACCAGCAGAAAACCACCTCCCGGCGATAAAATGGAAGAGTGTACATGTGCCTTCTCCTGACGAATGGCATTGGGGCCGTTTCCTTCATGCTGGATGAGCTGTACACGCTCAGCCAGGCTCCCGTCGCCGGCAGTCCGGAAAACGGCCAGATTTCCTCCCACATAATTGGTAACAATAACGTGCCGGTTATCAGCAGACGTAATGATATGGCACGGACTCCCGCCACCGGTAGGCAATGCATTCAGCGGGGTTAATTTTCCCGAGCTCCGGTCATAAGAAAAAGCCCTTGCCGCGGCCGTCGCCGGCCCGTTTTCACTCACCGAATAAACAAGC
>CAZJKM010000053.1:0-14603 GCA_964546645.1 uncultured Sphingobacteriaceae bacterium | reverse complement strand
CCGTCTGTATATTTTACCCTTCAATATTACATATTAAGCAGCATATAAAAAAACAAAAAAAGCCGGCATAACCGGCTTTGCACATTTCAGGACAGCCACCCTCAGTCCCTTGCAGAACCGAATATACCTGCAAAAATCATTTTGATAATGGCCAGCACGATCGCAAAAAACAATGCGGTCCAGAAACCATCCACTGTAAACCCGGACATGATGGCGCTCACCAGCATCACCATCAGTACCGTAATAATAAAAGACATCAGCCCCAGTGTAAGGATATTAACCGGAAAGGTAAACACGCGGAGGATTGTTCCGATCGTGGCATTTGCCAGTGCGATCAATATCCCCGCAAGGATAGCACTCCAGAAGCCGGTAACGTGTGCCCCCGGAATAAGGTATGCTGATAACCATACAGCAAGTCCCATGACGATAATTTCAATGATCAGTCCCATAAGATATGGTGTTAAAGGTAATACGTACGTGTAATTTAATACTGTTTATTTTTGATACTACAACCGAAGTCGTTTCAAATTGTTTGCCAGTTTCGTATACGAACGTCATTTTGATAAACAAAGAATTATATTTACCTTTGCATCATCTTGAGAAAGAGGGGACAGCAAAGTCCCCTTTTTTTAGTTTTAAAGAAACGTTAAAAGGCGTGAAGGGTATTGAAAAACGGGTAGAACAGCTGGTCCGGGAAAAAATCGCTGAACAACCGGATTTGTTCATAGTAGACATCCGGATGCATCCGAACGGAAGGCTTCTGGTACTGTTAGACGGCGATAACGGCGTAACCATACAGGACTGTGCAGCCGTAAGCCGGCACGTGGGATTTCACCTGGAGGAAGAAAACCTTATCGGTGATGCTTATAACATTGAAGTGTCATCACCGGGGATAGATGCCCCACTGACGTCAGACAGGCAGTATCGTAAGAACATCGGGCGAACCGTACACATAACGATGACGGATGGAAGTAGAAAAGAAGGCAGGCTGCTGGAAGTGGCAGCTGATTCCATACAGATAGAAGAGCAGGTAAAAGAAAAAGGTAAAAAAGCTGTCCGGGAGCAAAACACTGTCCCGCTCAGTCATATTGCAGAAATAAAGGTGTTAATTTCATTTAAGTAAAATGAGCAATATCAATTTGATCGACTCCTTTCAGGAGTTCAAGGAATTTAAAAATATAGACCGGCCAACGGTCATCAGTGTGCTGGAAGAGGTCTTCCGTACCATGCTCCGCCGGAAGTATGGTACCGATGAGAACTGTGACGTCATTGTCAACCCGGATAACGGTGACCTCGAAATCTGGCGGACCCGGGTGGTGGTGGAAGATGCGTTTTCTGAAGACGACGACCTCGAAATTGAACTTTCAGAAGCGCGGAAAGTAGATCCTGACCTGGAAGTCGGTGATGATTTCATTGAGGAAATTACCCTGGAAAGTTTCGGCCGCCGGGCCATTTTATCGGCAAGGCAAACGCTGGTTTCAAAAATCCTGGAGCTGGAGAAAGATGAGATCTTCCGGAAATACAAAGACCGGGTGGGAGAGCTGGTAACAGGCGAGGTCTATCAGATCTGGAAAAAAGAAACCCTGATACTGGATGATGAGGGCAATGAGCTGATTATGCCCAAATCAGAGCACATCCCTGCCGATTATTTTAAGAAGGGTGACACCATCCGGGCCGTTATCCTGAAAGTGGATATGCTGAACAACTCACCGAAAATTATTATTTCGCGTACCGCACCGGAGTTCCTGCAGCGCTTATTTGAACTGGAGGTTCCGGAAATTTTCGATGGTCTGATCACCATCCGCAAGATTGTGCGTGAACCGGGGGAACGCGCTAAAGTAGCGGTGGAATCTTATGATGACCGGATTGACCCCGTAGGAGCCTGTGTTGGTATGAAAGGTTCCCGGATACACGGCATTGTACGTGAATTGCGCAACGAGAATATCGATGTGATTAATTTTACCAATAACAATTCACTCTATATCCAGCGGGCATTGAGCCCGGCACGTATTTCGTCCATTAAGCTGGATGAAGAAAACAAAACCGCAGCTGTATATCTGAAAACAGATCAGGTATCACTCGCCATCGGCCGGGGAGGCCACAACATTAAACTGGCCGGAAAATTGACCGGGTACGAGATCGATGTCTACCGCGAGGCGGACGAAACCGAGGAAGATGTGGATCTGGAAGAATTTGCAGATGAAATTGACAGCTGGATCCTGGATGAGTTCAAACGGGTAGGTTTGGATACGGCCAAGTCAGTGCTGCAACTGAATGTGGACGAATTGCTACGGCGCACCGATCTGGAAGAAAGTACAATCCGGGATGTGGTACGGATATTACAGTCCGAATTTGAATAGGCCGGCTCTCCGTAGTCAGGTAAACAGAATGACAGGTATGGCTTTTTAAAAGTTTAGCAATAAACCGGTAAAAAGTATACTTTTGTGGTATCAAAAATAATATAGAGAGGTAATTACATTAAATGACAGAAGGTAAAAGCATAAACTTACTGAAAGCTGCGAAAGAACTGAATATCGGTATCGGAACCGCCGTTGATTTTTTAGCCAAAAAGGGGTATAGTCTGGAGGCAAAGCCCACCACTAAATTAGACAGCGATATGTACGATGTACTTTCACGTGAATTTCAGGGAGATAAAATTGTGAAAGAAGAGGCCAAGCAGATCAGTATTGGCAAAATCCGCCGCGAAGATTTCTCTCATGAAGGCTTTCATGATGTTCCTGCCAGGGAAAGGGAGACTGAACCGGAGGAGATCCTGATCAAAAGCCCCGGCACCTATACTCCACCTCCTGTCAGTGATGTTGTTGTACCTCCCGCAACGCCACCCCCATCAGAAACAGCAAGTGTGGCGGATACGGAAACAGACAAGGAAGATCACACCCGGGGAGGTGTCAAGATCGTGGGCAAGATCGATCTGGACAACCTGGGCACACGGGGTCGCGTTGATAAAGGCCAGCAGGCTACAGAAAAAACAGAAACGGTACAGCCGGAAAGTGACCATACGACCCCGACGGAACCAGTCGAAACGCCGGCCGCAGTAGAAGAAACTCCTGCCGCACCCGAAGTACCAGCCAGCGAACCGGCAAAACAACCGGAAGCGGAAACGACTGCTGATGTACCGGAAAGCGCAGAAAAAGCACAGGATCATCAGGAACCGGAAACCCCGGCAGCCGCCACGAAAGTACCTGTACAGAAAGAGGAACAACCCAACACGCCACCTGCAGTTATACGTGCAAAGGCGGAACGGCTTTCAGGCCCCAACATCATCGGGAAAATTGAATTGCCTACCCATCCGCAACGTCGTAAAGATATGCCTGTAGCATCCTCATCCGGTGCACCGGCGGACCTGAATAAACGGAAACGGAAACGGAAAGATAAACCGGGAACAGCCGGTTTCGGACAGGACCGGCCCGGGCAGCAGCAACGTCCCGGAGGTCAGCACGCTACAGGCGGTCCCGGTACACGACCGGGAGTTCCTGCAGGGGGCAAGGGACGGCATGATTTTAAGGGCAGCAAGGGACGCCCGTCGGAAACACCGAAAGAAGAGCCTTCAGAAAAAGAGATACAAGACCAGATCAAGGCAACGCTCGCCCGCCTCAGTGGTGCGGGGAAATCTGGTAAGTTTGCCCAGCGTGCCAAATTGCGCCGGCAAAAGCGCGATGACGTGGCGCTTTCTGCTGAAGAGGCAGCGATGGAGCGCGAAATGCAGTCAAAGATTCTGCGTGTAACGGAGTTTGTGACCGCCAATGACCTGGCGAATATGATGAATGTACCGGTAACGCAGATCATTTCCACCTGTATGAGCCTGGGTATGTTCGTTTCCATCAACCAGCGGCTTGATGCCGAGACACTGGCCATCGTAGCAGAAGAATTCGGATACGAGGTAGAGTTCGTTAAACCGGAAGACGAGGAAGTGCAATCGCTGGAAGAAACCGATGAGCCGGACAACCTGGTGTCACGCGCGCCCATTGTTACGGTAATGGGACACGTTGATCACGGTAAGACGTCCTTATTGGACTATATCCGGAAAACGAACGTCCTTGGTGGTGAGGCAGGTGGTATTACGCAGCACATCGGCGCTTATGCGGTAAAACTGGATGATGGCCGGAAAATCACCTTTCTGGATACGCCCGGCCACGAAGCGTTTACCGCCATGCGTGCACGGGGTGCCAAAGTAACGGATATTGCCATTATCGTGATCGCAGCGGACGACAGTGTGATGCCGCAAACCCGGGAAGCCATCAATCATGCACAGGCTGCGGGTGTACCGATTGTGTTTGCCTTTACCAAGATCGATAAACCCGGCGCCAATGCCGATAAGATTCGCGAACAGCTCTCCGGAATGAATATCCTGGTAGAGGAATGGGGCGGAAAGTACCAAGCCCAGGAAATTTCCGGTAAGACAGGACTAAATGTAGATTTACTGCTGGAAAAAGTATTGCTGGAAGCGGAGTTACTCGACCTGAAAGCCGATCCTAAGAAAAGGGCAAACGGATCCGTGGTGGAAGCTGCACTGGATAAAGGACGGGGTATTGTTACCACCGTGCTGGTACAGGGCGGAACCCTGCGCGTCGGCGATGCTATCCTGGCCGGCTCATACAGCGGCAAGGTAAAAGCACTGACGAACGAGCGGGGGCAAAAGGTGACGGAAGCAGGCCCGGCAACACCCGTGCAGATATTGGGTATGAGTGGCGCCCCGACGGCCGGTGACAAATTATATGTGCTCGAAAGCGAGTCGGAAGCCCGCCAGATTGCCAATAAGCGCCTTCAACTGCAACGTGAGCAAGGATTGCGGACCCAAAAACATATTACACTTGATGAGATCGGCCGCCGCCTTGCCATCGGCAATTTCCGGGAGCTGAACGTGATCGTAAAAGGAGATGTGGACGGTTCGATCGAAGCCCTGTCCGATTCCCTGCTGAAACTTTCGACGGAAGAGATACAGGTTAACATTATCCATAAATCGGTAGGACAAATATCCGAATCCGACGTATTGCTCGCATCCGCATCAGACGCCATTATCATCGGCTTCCAGGTACGTCCTTCCGCCAGTGCACGAAAACTGGCTGAACAGGAGCAGATCGACATCCGGCTGTACTCCATTATATACGACGCGATTGATGAACTCAAGGCAGCAATGGAAGGCATGCTTGCTCCGAAATACGAAGAGAAGATCGTGGCAAATGTGGAGATACGGGAAACCTTTAAGATCAGTAAAGTGGGTACTATCGCCGGTTGTATGGTATTGGACGGCAAAATCAACCGCAATCACGATATCCGTGTGATCCGTGACGGCGTGGTTGTCTATACCGGCAAGCTGGCATCCCTCAAACGGTTCAAGGATGATGTGAAGGAAGTTTCCACAGGCTATGAGTGCGGGCTGAACATCCAGAACTTTAATAACATTGAAGTAGGGGATATCGTGGAAGCCTACGAGCAGGTAGAAGTAAAACGGAAACTCTGAAGCCGTTCCCGTTCATTTTTTGCGCCGCAGAAATAAGCATATGCAACTGGAAGTAGCCGATAGGCTGAAGCATACGGAAGAATACTACTTCTCGAAAAAATTAAGAGAGATTGACGCCCTCAACAAAAGCGGTGAACGTGTTATTAACCTGGGTATCGGTAGTCCTGACCTGCCTCCCCATCCGGAAGTGATCGCTGCCCTGCAGGACTATGCTGCCAAACCGGACACTCATGCGTACCAGGGCTATAAAGGAATACCGGCGTTACGGCAGGCCATGTCCTCGTGGTATAAGCGGTACTATGGTGTTGACCTGCAACCTGACACGGAAATCCTTCCGCTGATCGGCTCTAAGGAAGGTATCATGCATATTTGCATGACCTACCTGCAACCCGGTGATGAAGCCTTGTATCCCAATCCCGGCTACCCTTCTTATGCAGCAGCCATACGGCTGAGCGGCGCCACCGGCATCCCGTATGCGTTGAGTGCTGACAACAACTGGCAACCGGATCTGACCGCACTGGCAAAGGGTGACCTGAGCCGGGTGAAACTGATGTGGGTAAATTACCCGCACATGCCCACAGGTGCACCGGCCGATCCGGATTTTTTCCATAAACTGGTTGCATTCGCGCAGCGGCATAATATCCTGCTGTGTCACGACAATCCATATAGCTTTATACTCAATGAAAACCCACTGAGTCTTTTGTCTGTTCCCGGTGCAAAAGAAGTAACGGTTGAACTGAACTCACTCAGCAAATCATCCAATATGGCCGGCTGGCGTATCGGTATGCTTGCGGGAACAGCGGCTCGTGTGGAAGAAATCCTGCGCTTTAAAAGTAACATGGATTCCGGCATGTTCCTGCCGCTGCAGATGGCTGCTGCCAAGGCGCTGGAACTGGGCCCGGAATGGTACAGGGAGCTCAATGCGATCTACCGGAAACGCCGCGAAAAGGTGTACAACCTGCTGGACCTGATCGGATGTACTTATGACACCCGGCAGGTGGGATTGTTTGTCTGGGCCCGGATACCCCCTTCTATTGCCGACGGCTATGCGCTGAGCGATGCTATTCTGCAGGAAGCCCGTGTTTTCATCACTCCGGGTGGTATTTTTGGCAGCGAAGGAAACCCCTATGTGCGGGTAAGCCTGTGTACCAGTGAGGAAGTATTTGAACAGGCCATTGCCAGAATCAGGGCATTGGAGAATAGGGTAGTTAGTTTACAACGTTAACAGCTGAAGGCTGATAGCTGAAAGCATAAAGAAATATGACCATTGCAATTGTTGGTGTGGGCCTGATCGGCGGTTCCATCGCTATCACCCTTAAAGAAAAGAAATTTGCCACCCGGATTATCGGGGCGGACAAAAACAGTGACAACCTGAAAAAGGCACTCCAGCTGGGGCTTATCGATGAGGAAGCCAGCCTGGAAGACGCTGTCAAGCGGGCTGATCTGGTGATCCTGGCTATCCCGGTTGACGCCATTCTCCAAACACTCCCCCGTGTACTGGATATCGTGGACAAACAAGTAGTAATGGACATGGGCTCTACAAAGCAGAACCTGCTTGCGGCTGTTGAAAACCATCCCAGGCGCGGACGGTTGGTCGCCTCCCACCCGATGGCCGGCACAGAATATTCCGGACCGGAAGCAGCTGTTCCCAACCTGTTCACCGGGCGTACCATGGTATTTTGTGATGTGACCAACAGTGATGATGACGCCTTTGATCTGGCAGAAGCCGTCTGCGAGCAATTGGGGATGAAAGCCATTTTCATGAACGCCAAAGAGCATGATATCCACACGGCTTACGTATCCCATATATCGCACATCACGTCATTTGCCCTGGCCCTTACCGTGCTGGAAAAAGAAAAATCGCAGGGCCGGATCTTTGAGCTGGCCAGCGCCGGTTTCGAATCAACCGTACGCCTCGCTAAAAGCTCGCCCGATATGTGGGTGCCTATCTTCCGCCAGAACCGGCATAACGTAATGGATGTGCTTCAGGAACACATCCGTCAGTTACAGCAGATGTATGATGTACTGGAAAAAGAGGACTACGACCAGTTTTATAAACTCATTAAGAAATCCAATAAAATCCGGCGTATCCTGAAATGAAATAAGACGCTCACTCTGTTACACCGGGTATCTGACGCAACAACTTTTCATAACCCACGGCATATTTGTACATGCCGAAGTCTGTCGGATGTGACCCGTCCACCGTACCATCTGTTCCCATATCTATCTCTGCTGCGGGCAACCGATACAGTTGAGTCACACCCTCCGCAACCAATATCTTATGCGCCTTTTGTAGGGTACCATTCAACCTGTTTAGAATACTCCGTGTCACTGCGTTCAGCCTGTTTTCCACGAAACCGGAATGCTCTGCCAATACAATAGGTGTACTTGGATGTTTCTTCCTGAGATAACGCACTGCATGCAAGATCCGCGTCTCCACCTCAGCCGGCTCAAACCCTCCGAGATTCGGAAGGCAGTCGAGCACAAAAACCCGGGCATCGATCTCCGCCACCAGGTTCACCACTTCTTCTTCCATCCGTCCGTTCCCCGAAAATCCGAGGTTTACCATGGGTACCCCCAGTTGGCGTTCAAGGATCGCCGTCCAGGCCATCCCCGGCCGTGAAGCACACCCTCCCTGTGCAATGGAAGTGCCGTAAACCACAACCGGCTTCTCCGTCCGCACGGGTAATGCCGTGAACGAAGTTTGCTTGTTAACACCAATTTCCAGCCAGGACACATTGTTGTACAACGGCAGGTAGAGATGGTACTCCCTCCCGTCCGGGTAGTCTTTTGTGTCCAGTTCCAGATTACTGAACTGGTATACGATGGTATCACCAAACGTATACCTGCCGGTCGCCCACGCCCAACTGCCGTCCCTGTTCAGCGAATACAGATCGATACCACTTACGCCGGTAGCCGGGAAATGATCCATAGCCAGCTTCTTCTTCTCAACCTGATACCTGATCGTGATCTGCTTCGAGTTGGTCCGGAAGCGCAGTTTCAGGCCGGCACCATTCCGTGAGAGGTTCCAGACTTCCTTTCTGACTGTTTCCTTGGCTCTCGCCGGAAAGCGGTCGTAAAAATGGCCGGCTTCGCCCGGCCACGGCTGTCCCTCCAGTACCGGGAAGCTGCTGTTTACCGGATTCCACCATTTCAAACCGGTATCCCCGGACTCCTGGCTATAGCCAATGTTCAGCAAAAGAACCAACGGCACCAGAAATATAAGCTTTGTTTTCATCTGCATTCGTTTAATATCAGGGCTGAATATAGCAAACTTTCACCTAATCTGTTTGTTTTTGATTTCAAATCATGTCCAATGTAAGTGCTATACCTTTTTAAATAGTTCCGAATGAAAGCCCGTTCTATCCTGACATTTGTTATTTGTCTTCTCATCCCCTTAATCCTTGGTGCCATCGCCGGCAACGCGACGTCCCGGAATATCGCGGACTGGTATGTTCACCTGAATAAACCATCGTTTAATCCACCCAATAGCCTATTTGCACCCGTCTGGACAACACTTTACGTACTGATGGGCATTTCTTCATTTCTGGTATGGCGGCAGCCCCGCAGCGATTACAGGCGTATCGCACTGATCCTCTATGCTGTGCAACTTATGCTGAACTTCTTCTGGAGTTTTATCTTCTTTTATTTCCGGCTCACCGGAGCAGCACTGGTTGAAATACTCGTCCTGCTTACCACCGTCATTTTCTGGGTATACACCACCTGCCACGTTCACCGTACAGCGGCACTGATACAGATACCTTATATACTGTGGCTCGTTTTTGCTACCGTGCTCAATGCCGCGATTGTATGGCTGAACCGTGTTCCCTGATCGTTGTTGTTCCACCAGTTAATTTTAGCGGGCTTGGATCCGGGAAAATGGCAGCTACGTCTGGGGTGACCACAGCGGTACCCTGAAACAGGTCACACCCTGGTATGCAGAAACAGGCCGGGCTTATTACCGGATTTCAGATAAGAAGAACAATACGTATGATTTCTGGTATAAAAAAGAAGAGGATAAGCTCATTGTCCTTTTCGGTGAGGTCGGCGGGCATGCCGCTACCGGCACCCGTTGGGGCACGTCAGACAAGAAAGACAGCCCCCCGCCTGCAGCCGGAACAAAGCAAAAAGGGACCGGTACAAACGGGCAAACCACTGAAAAAGGATGGTGTACCGCAGGGGAAAAAGTGGAAATCAACTGGTCAGGATCCTGGCATAAAGGGATTATCCTGGAAACGGACAACGGCAAGTATAAGGTCCGCTATGATGGCTGGGGCAGTTTATATGACGAATGGGTAGCTCCCGACCGGCTGCGTAAACTGCCATAACTAAACCCTGGCCCCGGCGATATGTTTACACCTATTTTCATCTCCCTTGGCTGATACATAAGCACGTTATATTATAAGTATGTAACTTTGCGCATACAAAGGCCTCTAACATCGAAGAATGAGCAAACGAACGACAGGTATTCTTTTATTGGTGTTATTGGGGGCGGTAGGTGTATTTCACCTGTTGGTCCTTTTTCAGTTGATTCCGTATACGGCGGTATGGGGTGGAAAAATCAGCTCAGCCCGGCAGATGTATGTTTTTGAGACAATCTCTTTAACCATCAATATGATATTAATCGTAACGGTTCTGCAGCATATTGGTTTGACACAACGCTTTTGGCCGGAAAAGATTATCCGACTGATTTTATGGCTTTTTGTAGTGTTATTTTCTTTAAACACCCTGGGTAATCTGTTTGCGGAAAACAGGTATGAACAGATCTTCGGGACGTTCTTCACGTTGCTTGCGGCGTTTCTCTGCCGGAGATTGTTACATACAAACAGCCGGTCCTGATTCTTGATTCTGAACGCTTGATTCTTGATTCTTAATTCTATCTTTGCACCATGCAAGAGAAGATTATTATTCTCGACTTCGGATCGCAATATACCCAGCTGATTGCCCGGAGAGTACGAGAGCTGAATGTATACTGCGAGATCCACCCCTTTAACCACCTTCCCGAGTTTGATGAACAGGTAAAAGGCGTCATCCTTTCCGGCAGTCCCTATTCCGTCCGGCAGCCGGATGCGCCAACGGTGGACTTTGCCCGTTTGCAGGAACAATATCCGGTGCTGGCCGTATGCTATGGCGCACAATATATAGCGCAACATAGCGGCGGGGAAGTCCTGCCTTCTGAGATCAGGGAATATGGCCGCGCCAATCTGCAATACCTCGTTGAGAATGACCGCCTGCTGAAGGGCGTGCCGCTGGACTCACAGGTTTGGATGAGCCATGGTGATACCATCGCCACGGTACCGGAACATTTTGACATCATTGCCAGCACGGATAAAGTAAAGGTGGCTGCCTATCATGTGAGAGGCACAAACACCTACGGCATCCAGTTCCACCCGGAGGTAACGCATAGTACGGACGGTAAAACGCTGCTGCATAATTTCATAGTGGATATCTGCGGCTGCTCGCAGGACTGGACGCCCGACACCTTTATTGAAACCACCATCGCCACGCTGAAAGAAAAAGTAGGCAACGATCATGTAATTATGGCATTATCGGGAGGTGTAGACTCTTCTGTTGCTGCTGTGCTGTTGCACGAGGCGATCGGTAAAAACCTGCACTGCATCTTCGTGGACAACGGGCTGCTACGGAAGGATGAATTTGCTCAGGTACTGGATTCTTATCAGCACATGGGCCTTAACATCAAGGGTATTGATGCCAAAGATCGCTTTTATAAATTGCTGGAAGGAGTGAAAGATCCGGAACGTAAACGCAAGATCATCGGCGGCGCATTTATTGATGTATTTGACGATGCGGCGCATGCGGTACAGCAGGAACTGCCGGAGGGTGTGGAAGTGAAATGGCTGGGCCAGGGTACCATCTATCCGGATGTGATCGAATCGATTTCGGTAAAAGGCCCTTCTGCTACCATTAAATCCCATCATAATGTGGGGGGATTGCCCGATTTTATGAAACTGAAGGTGGTCGAACCACTGAATACCTTGTTTAAGGATGAAGTAAGACGGGTGGGTAAAGCGTTGGGAATCGACCCGCTGATCCTCGGCAGGCATCCCTTCCCCGGTCCGGGACTCGGGATCCGCATTCTGGGCGATATCACGCCGGAAAAGGTACGCATTTTGCAGGAAGCTGATGCCATCTATATCAGGAACCTGCGTGAGGCTGGCTGGTATGACAAAATCTGGCAGGCTGGCACGATCTTTCTGCCGGTACAATCAGTGGGTGTAATGGGCGATGAGCGCACCTATGAATATGTGGTAGCATTAAGGGCTGTAGGCTCGTTGGATGGCATGACAGCTGATTGGATCCATCTGCCATATGAGTTGCTGGCCAAAATATCGAATGAGATTATTAATCATGTTAAAGGAATAAACCGGGTAGTCTATGATATCAGTTCAAAACCGCCGGCTACGATTGAGTGGGAGTAAACTTTATTTACTGGCTGTAACACTGTTCATGATAGCCGCCTGTGCCCCCCGGGTACGGGTACTTAAACCGGGCGGAACCGGCGTGGAGGAAAAACCGGAGAAAGAATCTCCGGTAAAGACGGAAGGAAAAGAAGAGGCAAAGCCGGAAGTGGAAAGCCGGAATATCGCCCTGCTGCTGCCGTTTGAATTACATAAGGCCAATCCGGCTGCGCCGGGAACAGCTGACATAAAACGTGCGGAACTGGCGTTGGATTTTTATCAGGGTTTTAAGACCGGCCTGGATGCGGTAACCCGTAAAGGGGGTAACTTTAAACTTTCTGTGCTGGACAGCCGTGATGATACCGAACAGGTACGGCAACTTGGTGCGACGGCCGAAGTACAGGAAGCAGATCTGATTGTAGGTCCCATCTATCCAAAAGAGATCACGGCCTTCGGAGGGGCTGCTTCGCTCGAAAATAAGCTACAGGTATCCCCGCTCGCTGCGACACAACCCTCACAGTTTAACAATCCGAACCTGGTAAGCATTACCCCGCCGGTTGACTACCATGTCCGGGCGCTGGCTGTTCATCTGGTAAAACAGCACCGTACCGGTGACGTATTGGTGCTGTATGATAATGGAGATGAAGACAGCAGAAAGTTCCTCGTGCCATTGGATGAGGCCATCAGCAGGCAAAGCAAAGGCCAGGTTAAACCGGTCGTGGTGAATGACGAAGCCAGCCTGGAGGCCAGCCTTCGGTTGTCGGCCAAAAACGTGGTTGTCACCGGCTTTACCAACCGCTACGCGATATTACCCCTATTGGAAAAACTGGCTACCCTGCATACGGAAGGAGGTTACAATATCCAGCTGTACGGTCATCCGAATTGGGCAAAAACCGCACTGGCAAACGGGTTTCTGCACCAGCTGCGTACACGCATCACTTCTTCCTATTATATTGATGAGCGTGCCGCCAATGTACGCGGGTTCCTGGATCAATATCGCAGCACCTACCGTATTGCCCCCTCTGAGTTTGCTTTTAAAGGATATGACGCGGGTGTCTATTTCGGTTCCCTTCTCAACCGCTATGGAAAGGATTACAGGCAGTATATTACGAAAGAAAAGTACCAAGGGCTGCACAATACCTTCGTCATGGAACATAATCCAGCCTGGGGATACGTAAATACGCATATTATGATCCTGGAATTTGACGGTGATCAGTTTACACCGGCACGATGAATGAACAACGCCTGCTACAGCGCCTCCGCAACACAGAGCACCTGCTTGACAACTATCATACAGACGAGCCCTTCAGCCGCTTTTTATCCCGCTTTTTCAAAGAAAACAGGCAAATGGGATCCGGCGACCGGCGGGCTGCAACACATTTATCATACCACTTGTTCAGGTTGGGCGATGCGGCCGCAGATACGCCCCGGCGCGACCGGATGGCTATGGCGGAACTATTATGTACGCCTGGCGGAGAGTGGCTTGCGTTGCTGAAACCGGAGTGGGCATTCCTGGCAGACCGATCGTTGGAAGAACGGATCGCATTTCTGGAAAAACATACTGATTTCCGTCTGCAGGACGTTTTTCCCCTCCACAGGGAAGTATCCCCGGCGATAGACACTCCCGCCTTCATCCGCAGCTTTTTCGTCCAGCCTCAGCTGTTCATCCGGATACATACCGGAAAAGAGAAAGCAGTAACGTCCTTATTAGATGATGCAGGCATCTCCTATAAAACCTTCACCCGTCAAACACTGGCTCTGGAAAATGGAGCACCTCTTGATCAGGTAAAAAAGCTGAGAGGTCTCTATGAAGTGCAGGATCTTTCATCGCAACAGACCGTATCCTTTTTCTGCGCACGCGCCGGAGAAAGCTGGTGGGATGCCTGTGCCGCTTCAGGCGGAAAATCCATTCTGCTGAAACAAACAGAGCCGGCCGTCAACCTGCTGGTATCCGATATCCGGCAAAGTATTCTGCGCAACCTGGATGAACGCTTTGAAATGGCAGGCATCAGGCACTATAGGCGTAAGATCATTGATCTAACAGGCGACCCCTCTGTGATCCTGGGGAATGAACAGTTCGACGGTATCATCGTGGATGCCCCATGCACCGGGTCAGGCACCTGGGGACGTGCGCCGGAGATGCTGTCACAGGTCGGCGAAGGGGGGATAGCACGTTATGTATTACTGCAGCGGCAGATCACCGCCAACGTGATTAAGCACCTGAAAACCGGCTGCCCACTGGTCTATATCACCTGCTCGGTATTTCAGGCAGAGAATGAGGCGACCGTAACTTTTCTCGAGCAATTGGGTCTACGCACGGAACAGACAGCTTATCTGCAGGGATATAAAGACCAGGCAGATACCCTCTTCGCCGCGCGGCTGATCAAACCCTGACCGCCTGCACTTCCTGTATATTTTTTTGTACTTCCTGTAAAAAATTTAAAAAATATCGTATCATTGAAAAATTAACGTGTCGGGTGGGCACGGGGTGTTTATTTAAAATTAGTTCGCAGCAATATGGAATCGCAAAAAGTAGACCTGTTCATCATGACCAATGGAAAGTATTTTGAAAGCCATCATTTAGCCGGATTACGCGATCGCCTGCTGGCAATGGATGACTCCAAATGGGGCGTGCTGCAAACGCTGCAATTCAAGGACCCGACCACCAGCCTGATTGTATCCCTGTTGGGTGGCAGCCTCGG
>CAZJKM010000052.1:0-18827 GCA_964546645.1 uncultured Sphingobacteriaceae bacterium | reverse complement strand
TAACCCACTACAGCATAACAGGATTATCAGATAAATCAGCCTGTGTTTATTGATCATATTACTCATATGATGCAATATTAGGAAAAAAAATAACCCCTTCATCCGATCAGGCATGAAGGGGTTGCTTTTTTACCCGTTCCAGCAGGGCAGGTTCATCAAAGGTATCTGAATGGTGTTCTCTTAAATCCTGAATCCGAGAGAGATACTCCAGACACGATTGTTTATTTTCCCGGAAGAGCCTTCCGGGCTGATATCGGTCAGCCCAAGGCCGTAATTAGCTGTTACGCTGATTCCCTGGTTCATCTGGTAGCCGGCCAGGATGTTGGCACCGAAGTCTGTTCTTCTCAGGGAACCGTTTTTCCCGAACTCAAAATCCCGCTCCGTGCCACCGAAGTTGCTTTCATATTTGTTTTTACCCGACAGTCCGATGCCTACATACGGACCGGCCCCGATGATAAACGCGCCGACATCCATGGTAGGGACTTTGACCACGAAATTAACGGGGACTTCCAGCCACATGGTGTTTTGGGTCCACGTGAAATCCGCGACATTGCTTTCAGCCAGTTTAGCACCCTTACCCTGTAAGGATAACCCCGGCTGTATGGCAAAGTAATCGGAGATCGGCGCATCCAGGTACCCGGTTACATGGAAATTCGTTGTTGATTTACTCTCCGTATTCTCATATTTGTAATTCGGAAGGTTCACACCGGCTTTAATGCCAAAGCCCATTTCCTGGCTTTGCGCAAATGCTCCAACTGAAAATAATACACTACTAACTAATAATCCTAACTTTTTCATGGTTCTCAATTTTAATAGTTTTCCAACTGCAGGTAGTCAGGCAAGATGTACGCCAGAAAATGAGTTCTGTTTATAAGTAATTTATTTTCAATTGGTTGTTGTGCTATAAAGAGCCGTTGGGAGTTGTATGAAAATACATACACTCCTGGCGGGGAGGGCTTTGTTTCGGGTTAACGATGGTTTATAAACCGATCTCTTTCAGCAGGAAACCCGCATTGTCTACTTTATCAGCCACCCATAGCACATAACGGATATCCACGCCGATGGAGCGGCTGTAGCTTTGGTTCCAGGCAAAGTCGTTAATGGTAGCATCATAGGCCCGGTCAAAATTAACACCGATCAATTCTCCCCGGGCATTCATGATCGGAGAGCCTGAATTACCGCCGGTGGTATCCATGTCATACAGGATGTTGACGGGAACGTCATTGAGCTCCTTTTTCAGATACGGGCCGAAATCACGTGCCTGCCACCGGTCTTTTATCCGTTGCGGGTAGCGGAATTCATCCGCTCCGGAGGTTCCTTTTTCCAGTACACCCCTCAGTGTGGTGAAGGGTTTCATGTACGTGGCATCAGCTGGTGAATAGCCGCGTATATATCCATAGGTAAGCCGTAAGGTACTGTTGGCATCCGGAATGAAGTTCTTCTGCTGGTACTGTTCTTTTACCGCCACATAATCCGCCATCAGTTTGTTCAGTACGCCTTCCCTTCGCTGCATTTCGGGTTGTAAAGCAACTATCTGGCGGTTAAGGTCGTCCTGAAATGCCAGCAGATCATCGGAATAGGCAAGCATGGCTGCCGGCGACCCGAACAGGTTATTCAATACAAAGTCTTTATCCTGTAACCGGGTATGATCCAGTATCCCGGAAGCATAAGAAAGGGCACTTTCTTCATTGCTGATCCGTATGTTCTGTACCGCGTCTATTTGGTTCGCGGGCCCGAAATCTGCTGCGTCAGCCAGCATACGTGCCAGGTTGTGCTTATCGGCGTACAGGTTATACGTTTGGTAAACCTGCGAAACACCTTCTGAGAATTTCGCTTTGTTCGCGTCAAACAGCGCCTGTTGTTTATCTGCCGGCGTCCGTTGGAGCGCCACTTTCAGGCTGTTAACATAACGTGCCACGTTCAGCAGGTTGCTGCTGTTGTAGATCTGGTTAATCCACATTTCCCGTTTTGCGTCGCTGAAGCTGAGCTGGTACAGGGCATCTATGTCACCCATCAGGTTTCCATACTGGGTTTGCAGGTTGGGCTGACTGCTGATAAACTGTGCCAGTGTTTCATCTTCCTGCTTTTTCTGTTCAACCAGGTTGATATTCCGCAGGCCCTTCAGTTTACCCTGGTAGTTTTTCATCACATTGGCGTTTCGTTTGATACGTGTGGCCAGCTGGATTTCTATAGCCTTGTCATCTTTTCCGACTTCCTCCATTATCCGGTTCTGGTAGGCATACAAACCTGCTGTATAAGGCAACAAAAAATGCTGCTGGTATTCCAGGTATTGGTAAGGGCGATGGCGGAACGTGCGTCCGGGGTATCCCAGAATAAAAACAAAGTCTTCTTCATTGACGCCTTTCGGATTGATCTTCAGGTGCTTTTTGGGTTTGTAAGGTACATTATGTGCGGCATAGCCGGCGGGTTCCCCGCTGGGCGATACATAGGCCCGCAGAAAGGCAAAATCACCCGTATGCCGGGGCCAGACCCAGTTATCTGTTTCTCCGCCGAATTCACCGATGTTGCGTTCCGGTACATATACCAGGCGGACGTCTTCGATGGTCTTGTAACGGAATAACACATAGCTTCTGCCGATGAACATCTCCGACACCTCCGCCCGTATAGCGGGATTGTCAGTTTCCGCTTCACGGGCAATTTTTTTCCGTTCATCCTCCATCAGCCGGATCCGTTCAGCCGGATCTGACGTTACGGACGCAACTGCGAGGATGCGGGTGGATACATCTTCATAGCTTTCGGTAATACGGATGGACAATCCTTGCGCCGGTATTTCCTGTTCACGTGTCGGTGCCATAAACCCATTGGTCAGGTAATCCTGCTCAGGGGTACTCGCTTTTTGTACCGCACCAAATGTACAATGGTGATTGGTGATGATCAGTCCCTCCCCGGAAATAAATGATCCGGTACAGCCTCCGACCTGAACGAGGGCATCCACCAGACCGACACTGCCGGGGTTATAGATATCTTTTTCGCTGATTTTCAGTCCTGCCTTTTTCAGTCCCGCCCGGTTCAGGTCGCTCAGCGGGTACATCCCTTCCTCAACCGGAGCAGCCAGAAAGCTGAGCAGGCCGGCGCCGACTAAAAAAGGGACGATGAAGTGTTTGTTGTGTAAGATGCGCATAACCGACGTATTTATGAATCAAAGGCTTTCGTTACTTTTTCAACATCTTCCGGTATATCTACCGCATACGTATCCAGTGTTGTTTCAGCCGTCTGAATGCGGTATCCGTTTTCCAGCCAGCGCAGTTGCTCCAGGGTCTCCGTTTGTTCCAATGCGGAAATAGGGAGGCGGGTGATTTCCTGCAGGATAGGGGTTCTGTAACCGTAAATGCCGATATGTTTGTAATACGTATGGTGGTTGAGCCAGTTTTCTTTTCCGGCTTTTCGTTGAAAAGGGATGGTTGCCCGGCTGAAATACAAGGCTTCTTTATGGCGATTAATCACCACCTTCGGTGTGTTTGTGTTGAAAAGTTCTTCCGTGGTGTTGATGCGCTTGATGAGGGTTGCAATCTGTGTGCGTTCTGTATGGAAGCAGGATACCAGCAGTTCAATCTGCGCGGGATCAATAAAAGGCTCGTCCCCCTGGATATTAACAGCGATGTCATAATCGCTTTGCGCTGCCAGCACCTCTGCACACCGGTCGGTACCGCTTTGGTGACTGGATGATGTCATGATTACTTTTCCCCCGAAGGCTGTCACATGCGCTGCAATGCGGGTATCGTCCGTAGCTACCACTACTAAACTTAAGCTGGGGGCTTTGGATGCCTGCTCGTATACCCGGCGGATCATGCTTTTACCGGCAATGTCGGTCAGTGGTTTTCCGGGGAACCGGGTAGAGGCATAGCGGGCGGGGATAATTCCTATTATTCTCTCAGATGTACGCATGATTCACCGTGCAACTATTAAAAAAGACCATGTAATTCCCGTTCAATCTGCTGGATAACAAACCCCAGGTCTTCCTGCTTATTGGCAAAGTCGAGCTTATCCTTATCCAGTATGAGCAATTTGCCGTCTGTATAGCTGCTGATCCATTTCTCGTACTTATCGTTCAGTTTCGAGAGATAGTCCAGCCGGATACCTGCTTCATATTCCCGCCCTCTGATCTGTATATTCTTTACCAGTGTCGGTACGGAAGCTTTCAGGTAGATCAGTAGGTCCGGAGGGTTGATATACGAGATGATATTGGAGAAGATATTGCTGTAATTATCAAAATCACGAGAGGTCATCAGTCCCATATCGTGCAGGTTTTCTGCAAAAATATAGGCATCCTCATAGATCGTCCTGTCCTGTATAATATTGGCTTCCCGGTTTTGCAGGCCAATGGCGTGCTTAAAGCGGCTGTTCAGAAAATAGATCTGCAGGTTAAATGACCACCGCTTCATGTCACTGTAGAAATCTTCCAGGTACGGGTTATGTTCAACTGCTTCAAACTGGGGTTCCCAACCCAGGTGTCTGGCCAGTAGCTCGGTTAACGTGGTTTTACCGGCACCAATATTTCCAACGATGGCTATATGCATGTCTGAATGCTGCTTTTAAATGTTCCTGAAACCGATGATCCCGCGTACCTCCCTGATGGTGCTGCGCGCGCTTTCCCGCGCTTTTTCAGCTCCCTTTGCGATGACCTTATCAATATAGTCCTTATTTTTCGCAATCTCTCCGATCCGTTGCCGTATGTCATCCGTCGCCGTGATGATATCCTCCGCGAGCTGTTTCTTCATATCACCGTAACGGATCTCACAGCGGTTATACAGCTCTTCAAAGTGGCTGACCGTACCGGCATCTGAAACCACCTGCATCAGGCTGAAGAGATTGGCTATATATTCCGGTTTTTCCTGGTTCATTTCCGTGGGGCCGCTGTCAGTAACGGCTTTCATGACCTTCTTCCGGATCACCTGCGGCGTATCTGCCAGGAAAACCGCATTCCCTTCCCCTTCAGATTTTCCCATTTTCCCCTTCCCGTCCAATCCGGGAACTTTCACCAGTGGGGCTCCGGACGAAAAAGCGTGGGGTTCCGGGAAATACGCCGTTTTATAAAGTCGGTTAAACCTGTTTGCAAATGTACGGGCCATTTCGAGATGTTGTTCCTGGTCTTTGCCAACCGGTACCTTACTGGCCTTGTGCAGCAGGATATCCGCAGCCTGCAATACGGGGTAGGTCAGTAACCCGGCGTTGACGTTATTGGGGTTGGCCCGTACCTTGTCTTTAAACGACGTCGCGCGTTCCAATTCACCCAGATAGGCGTTCATGTTGAGGTAAAGGTACAGCTCCGTCACTTCCGGTACGTCCGATTGGATGTACATGGTTGCTTTGTCAGGATCGATGCCTGCAGCCAGGTATTCAATCACTACCTGGCGTACGTTTTCCTGCAGATTCTCAGGAGTCGGATGGGTTGTCAGGGCATGCAGGTCGGCAATGAAAAAAAAGCAATGGTACCTTTCCTGCAGGTGTAAAAAATTCTTTATTGCACCATAGTAATTCCCCAGATGCAGTCTTCCGGTGCTCCTTATTCCGCTTACAACAGTTTCCATATGGTTGCGAAAGTAAGCATTTTTAATGATTTTGAACGGCCGGGCTAAAGTGATATGTTTGTCTTCAGATAACCGCGCGTTTGGTCGGATAATATCCTACATGAACAGGCAAACAATTTATAACGAATGGCGATCCCCCGTATGTATTTTTGGACCACCATGCGACCGGTCGGAAAAGTAACCAGAACAGCTATCTGTTTCTCCGTAAAATACGGGGCCGGTATGTTGTTGTGGCTTTGCTCCGGCTGTGTAACTAACGAACAAGCATCCATGAATTTTACAGAAAAACAGTTGACCTATGCGGCCCATGGCCATACACTCCATCATATCCAGGTTTTTTCACAGGATGACCAGTGGGTTGTCTACGATACCAGGAATGATGACACACAAATCGGCAGTACATCCACCATCGCCATGGTACACACCGGCACCGGCGAAATAAAAGTTTTATACCAGACTGAAAACCAAACGGCCTATGGCCCCGGGGTGGGGGCTGCAACATTTTCGCCCGTTGCAGACACCGTTTTGTTTATACACGGTATCCGTAACGCCGATGCGGCAAGGCCCTATAGTATGACCCGAAGGACAGGTGTTGCCATTGATATCGGGCATCCGCAGCAACCGGTTTTTATGGATGCCCGGGATATCAAAGCACCTTACACACCGGGAGCCCTCCGCGGAGGTACACATGCCCATTCCTGGAGTGGTGACGGGCAATGGATCTGTTTCACGTATAATGATGATGTGCTTGAGCAGCTGGCTGTCACTGACGCCGGGGTGGCTGATCTCCGGACGGTTGGCGTGATGGTCCCCGGGCGGGTGGAAGTAGCGAATGACCCGTCGATGGAATGTAACAGCGGGGAGCGGTTTGCCGTAGTGGCCGCTATGGTGACGGAAAACCCCGGGCCGGGCAGTGACGATATAGACAAGGCGTTTGATGAGTGCTGGATTGGTACCGGCGGTTATCTCCGGCCGGATGGGAGCCGTCAGGCAAAGGCGATCGCCTTTCAGGGGAATGTGCGGGACAGCAGCGGTGCGACGGTAACCGAGGTGTTCGTCCTGGATTTGCCGGATGAGCTGACGATAGCACGCGAGGGTGCCCCGTTGGAAGGGACGCCGCGGACGAGGCCCGGCGTACCGGAAGGTGTGGTCCAGCGTCGGATAACGTATACCGGCGGGATTTCCGGCCCGCGCCACTGGCTGCGCAGTACACCCGACGGAAGCACGATCTTTTTCCTTGCTGCAGACGAAAGAGGGGTTGTTCAGCTATTTGCGGTTTCTCCGAATGGGGGTGAAATACGTCCCGTCACCCGGAATAGCTTTGCTATACAGGGTCCCTTTACCGTCAGCCCCGATGGTCGCTGGGTGACCTACATTGCAGATAACAGTGTGTATGTAACACATTTGCTTACCGGGGAAACCCATCGGGTTACCCGGCGGTTCGATGATGACGAGCGACCGGTGGGGGGACCCTGTTGGTCCAATTCCGGGCAACAGATTGCTTATAACCGGTATGTGCAAGAGGGGGAAGAACGGTTTCTTCAGATTTTTTTATTAACGAAGCAATAAAATGACCCTGCCCTCAACAGGGCTATTTTATTGCTTCTAGTGTTATCGGCAGAGGCAGTCATTAGCACTTTTTTAACAACATGATGGAATAGTAAGCTGACGTTTTGAACCACGAGAGCCTGAATGGCAGGCACCGGAAATAGTCAGTGAGACGTTGCTGACTGTTCCCCCAATAGTTTCCGGATGTCCTTTTCAAGAGCCCGGGGTTTGGTTATGGGTGCATATCGTTTATACGGTTTACCGTTCCGGTCAATCAGGAACTTGGTAAAGTTCCATTTGACCCTGCTGCCCAGGAAGCCGCCCAGGGCTTTTTTCAGATACCTGAATACCGGGTGTGTATGCGGACCATTGACATTGCATTTTTCAGTAAGCTGGAAAGTAACCCCGTGATTGTCATGGCAGACCTGCTCCATGCGTTGGTTACTTTCGGGTTCCTGACCGGCAAACTGGTCACAGGGAAAGCCGATAATCACCAACCCCCGGTCACTATATTTCTGATGCAGATCCTGCAGACCGCCGAATTGTGGTGTCAGTCCGCATTTGGTAGCCGTGTTGACAATCAGTACTACTTTTCCCCGGGACGCAGAAAACGGGATAATGGTACCGGCAGGGGACTGTGCTTCCAGAAGATAAAACGTCGTATTCATATCGTATTTGCAAAGATGGGCTTTCCGCTGGTGATTTTTGTCTTGTATAAACCAAAAATGTTCGATACTTTCCCAATCTGTTGGGCAAAGTAAACGCGCAGCATTGAAAATGACGATTGCTTATGCTTGAAATAAATATTTTCGCATCATTAAATAGCATCATCCTTTTTTTTCTTCTTTTTTTCAGGAAGAACAATTCCTTACCCAACAAAATACTTGCAGTGGCTTTTCTGATTCCGGGATTTAACTTTCTGAATAATATCCATATACTCAGCGCCGGCATGTATGATTTACCCTGGACCTACTTTTTAGTGCAAATCTCCGCGGCATTTTTTGCCCCGTTATCCTATTATTATATCAGGCTGATGACCGGCAGGACGCATCCGGAGTGGCATAAATGGCTGATGGTTATTTCGGGATCGATAGTGGGTTATGGAGGATATATATGGATACAATTTGCTTTAAAAACACCGGTCGCTCAACATGCGTATATACATGGAGTAATGAACGGACCTTATCCTGCAGATATGCTGGTATATTCCGGTCTGTTCTTTTTGCACCAGCTGTTTTATTTTTCGCTCAATGCCAAAGAAGTACGGCAGTACCGGAAGGAGATGATACAGTCCGTGTCCAGTTTAAGCTCGGTGAAAATAACTTATCTGATAAGATTTACAGGCATGTTATGGGTACTCACTTTTGCCACCATTATACTTTATTTAACGGCAGAAACCACCTATGTCGAATACGTTCATCTTCCTTTGGTGATGACCGGCATCTTCCTTTTCATTCTGTACTATGCATTTAATCAGCACGTGGTCTTTACCCGGGCAGAGTACCATCACCACTTAAAGCAATTGCATACAGCGGGTCAGATAGCAGCGATCCCGGACAATGTGTTGCAGGTAAAAGTAAATAAAGACAACAGCTTGTGTTTGTATGAAAAAGTAAGACAACTGATAGTCGATAAATTGCTGTACCGACGCACAGAAATAAGCTTGCACTACCTGGCCGCGTACACCCGGATTCCGGCCTATCAGATCGCCGATGCTTTTAAGTCTGCAGGCACTTCTTTTTACGAAACCATACGCAGAATAAGAGTGGAAAAAGCCAAAGAGCTGCTGATTGATAAAAATTGCCATTTCACCATAGAGGCTATAGCCTACGAAGTGGGATTCAATAGCAGGGCATCTTTTTACCGCGCATTTAAAAAATACGAGAAAGCAGACCCTTCCGCGTTATTAGCGCAGAAGACCTGAAATCCGTTTTATGCGGTCAGGAAAATAAGTGTTTCATTTTTGTAAAACGAGACACAACGGGCTGAATATCGCCCATATTTGCGCTATATTTAAAATATAGCCGTCATGAGAAGAGTATGTTATTTGCTGTTTGTATCGTTCGTATTGATATCGTCGTGTAAAAAAAATTCACCCACCGATGAGGAAGATCGTAAGACAGAATTGCCAAATCCGGTAATCGGCAACAATAAAATTATCGTTACCGAGAGTACTGTTGGATATCCTGCTGCCCAGCTTGAATCGACGTTAGGCTATATCCTGGCCAGCAAACAGGGAGAAGTGGTTACCTTGATAGTGGTTTCTTCCCAGACCAATGGTACACCCATTACCTTGTTTTTTGGAAAAGGGTTACCCACTACCACAACTACTTACGATCTGAAACATGCCTCAGGCTTAGGCACAGACGGGACAGGGTTCATCATCTCGTATGGTGGCGTCACGTATTCATCATCTGATGGCCATAAACTCTATGCCAGGAAAAACAGTAGTGGTACCTTCACCATCTATTTCAATAAATTGAACATGATTGGCACACTGAGCCGCACGAAAGAGGTAAGTGCACAATTTACTATTCCTGCAACTATGGTTATTGACGGTAACAGTACTAAAAATATGCTGGTGGATTAACAGCTGCTACCCCTCGCTTAGTTCCTTCTTTACCATGGCCTTTTAATGGTGATAACCCATGAGGGCCCATATATGTTTAAAAATTCTCTGAAATATACACCTGGCAACGCGTACCTTTGTTATGATATGCGGAAACTAATTTTAGGGTTGGCCGTGAGCCTCGACGGTTATATTGAAGGGCCTAACGGCGAATATGACTGGTGCTTTACGGATCAGGACTATGGGTTGGAAGAGTTTTTCTCCCGTGTGGATTCCATTTTCATCGGTCGCAAGAGTTATGATATCCTGCAACAATATGCAGGTAATAACAATGAATCAGGGATACCGGGTATGCCACCGGTGACGGAATATGTTTTCTCCAATACGTTGAAACACGTAAAAGAAGGAGCTGTCCTCCTGTCCGGAGACTCCATGGGTCAGGCCCGCCGTATAAAAGAACAGCCCGGTAAAGATATCTGGCTGTATGGCGGTGCAATGCTTACCGATGCCCTGATGCAGGAAGGTTTGGTAGACGAACTTTGGATGTCAGTACATCCTATCCTTCTCGGTAGTGGTAAGCCGCTGTTCAGCAAGCAGGACCATCGTACCCAACTCACCCTCCTCGATAGCAGAACATACGAAACCGGTCTGGTGTCACTTCGGTACAGCATGGAGAAGGGGCACTGATGACCTCCCGTTGGGTGTCCTGTTTACCTATTCCGGCTTTTTGATCTTCTCTACAGGTTTGGTTACTACCTTCACCACCTGAATATCAGAACCGTTATCCCCGGCGTTGACCTGATCCACAATAATTTTAACGATACGTTTTTCGTCCATTAACAGGTCATCCTGACTGCCGCTGATCATCTGGTCATTGATCATGTAGATCGTTGGGCCAGGTTTGAGTGAGGTGTACTTCTTCTTAAGGTCTGCTAATGTAATGAGAGACGGATCATATTCGCTTTTCATGGTGAGCCGGGCAATGCCCTTGTAGGTTCGCCCGCTTATTGTAGTGTCTTTTTTCTCTATATTCACATTGCGTATCAAATGAGGGTCTAACGTCGTCATGTAATAAGCAGAGATAAGCTTGCCATCGACCAGAATTGCCGCCCCCTGGCCAGCCTGATTTTTCGGATAAACCACCTCAATAGCTATGGAATCTGTTGTCTGCGCAAAGCTGCTTATTGAAAGCAGGGACATTGCCAATAGGAATATCTTTTTCATTATTTATTTTGAAGAATACTGAACGCATAGACTGCCTAATTGATTATAAACAGCTGCAATATAACAACAAAAAATGTATATTTGATGGTACTTATCTTAAGAAAAGAGACATGGAAAATCAACAAAAGTTACTGGTCGCTGCGCTTAATGAGCGTGACGAAAACAAGCGGATCGAAGCAGTCCGACAACCGCACCGTTTGCGGCGATCCCTATTGCGCTGACGTTTAAACCAGGAGGGCGAAACGAGCATGTATTGGTATAAATTTAACCCCATTGGTTGTTGGACGTTAACGTAAAAAGCTAATATATAACTTCATAACAGGAAATTCAATGGTAGTAAAATCCGGGATATTGCATTTTTTAGTGTTTCTGTGTCTTGGCAGTAATGTTTGTGCACAGCATCTCCGTTCGGACAATTATGTTGAACCTCGTTTTAGCCCGGTTGAGGGTTATCCGGCGGAACCGGATGTTGCGTTGGCTAAGACTTGGTGGCCGGACCAGCGGAATGTGTGGACGCCAATTGGCTGGAAGGATCATTATTTCCGGTTTAATGTACTATACAATGGCACTGTTATCGTCGAACCTGCCCCCAATTGGGCTCCGATGCGTGTACATTCGAAAAAATATCTGGGCCAGGATTTTATGCTGTCGTTTTTCCCGTTGCTTTCCGATACACCACCGCCCTTGCCAAAGGAACTGACTTCTTTATGGCGTATAGACGGCGGAAGGGGAATTCAGGGGTGGCGGACCGATAAGGAAACCCCCGTATTATATACAGACTTTCCGTTGCAGGAAGGCGTCGTTGTCAGGAAGGAAATTTTTGCAAATGTCAAAGGCAGTAAAAATGTTGTCACCGGCATCGAACCGTTATACGCCTGGATCCGACTTTCCGTCGTACAAGTAGATAAGAACCGCTTTTCCGGAGTTATTCCCATTGCAACCCAATTAAGTCGGGTATATTATATCCATAACCAACGTTACCTTCAGGAGGATGGCATCACGGTGGATATCGACCGTACGCTCGCGGCATACCCCAAATCGCTCGCGTTGTCCAGATTTGCTGAAAATGAAAAAAGGGGCTATCGGCTGCTCGAACCGGACGGTAAGGTACGTCTCGTGGTCTTGCCAACGGACGATAACAGAAAGATCACGTTGAGCGCGCTGGACGACGGTATGTATAACCTACGGATCGATCTGAACGCGCAGGTTGGTGATCAGGTAGATATCCTTGTTCCGATGCTTCCTGAAGAACCGGAGGAAGTAAATACACAGCAGGTGCTCGGTTTTAACGGGGCGTTGGATCGTGCGGAACCTTATTGGGCGTATCGGCCGCAATCGGCTGCCCGGATACATGTGCCTGAGGACTATGTAAACAAGTGGCTCTCGCAAAGTATTAAGTTTGCAGAAATTATTGCCGAGAAAGACTATGTAAATGGGCAGTATACCTTTTTGTCGGGTTCCTGGGGCTATGACAACCTGTGGAGCACGCCGACATCCATGACGAGCCACATGTTTCTGAGCTTACTTGGCTATCACGAGTCGGTGGGCAGGCACCTGGAGTTGTTCAGGGAAAACCAGGGAACGGTAAAGCCTCCGGGTCCGGCATACGGACTGCATCCGGGATATTACAGCACGCCAAAAACACTGACGGCGTTCGACTGGCTCACCGACCATGGGGCCATCCTGCACCAGGCAAGTACGCACGCATTGCTATCGCGTGATCGGGAATTCATCGCGAACTGGACCGAGTCGATTGTAAAGGCATGTGACTTCATTAAGGACATGAGTGCCAAAACCGACTTTGAGGGGGTAAAGGGACTATTGCCTCCGGGAACGGCTACGGATGAGCTTTTCCCGATCCAGGCTATATGGAACATCGCCTGGAATTATAAAGGCCTGCAAACGGCCGTTACATTCCTCCGGTCAGTGAATCATCCAAGGGCAGCAGACCTGCTGGCTTTTGAGAAGAAGTTTAAAGAGACATTTGTTACCGAATACCGCAAGCTTGTAGCGCAGGGGGAGACATGGGTCGACAGGGATGGAAACGTGCGTCCCAAGCCTCCGACAAACCTGACATTGAAGCCTGCGCCCCGGCATTCTTTCAGCGATGCGTTCTATTTGGATACCGGACCGTTGGTGCTGGTATGGGCCGGGTTGATGGATGCAGACGATCCGGTGATGCGCTCGGTGGTGGACTTTTTCCGCGACGGCCCCAACCGTGATTTTTATGGAACACGGTTCAATCCGCTCTGCCGACCGTTTTTGAACCGGGAAATATCGACATGTGAACCGGTATACAGCTGGAACGTTTTCCACTCGTGGCAATTAAACGACAGGAAGCACTTTCTGGAAGGGCTGTATAGCCTGCTGGTTGGTGCGACTTCTCAACAGACTTATATTTCATGTGAGCACCGGCACGGCATACAAGGGACGATGTTTGCGACCCCCCTGGCGTTTACCATGATGCGCCTGGCGGTAATAGATGATGAAATTGAGAACGATGCCCTGCATTTATTGCGAATCTGCCCCCATGCCTGGATTTCAGCTGATCAAGAAACGATCTTCAGTAACATGCCAACGGAGTACGGTACGGTGGATTTACGGTTTATCTTATCGAAAAATGGCAAAAGCCTGCATGTTAGCTTTGAGGGTAAATGGAGAGATAAACCCAGTAGGGTCATTGTTCACACCCCGCCATTTCCCGGGCTGGAAAACATTTCCATTAACGGAAAAAGGTATCCGGCTGGTTCCCGTGAAATTATACTGAATTAATTGCCGCGTACCCCGCTATGACATCAAAGGAAGGGAATCTTCAAGACTCACGAACCATACACGCGACGTAGGACAACTACCCGTGAAATTTTCAGAACGCCCGGTATTCGCCGGTCAGATATTGATTGGCTTTTTCCTCCTTGAATTTGGCGGTTTTGGCATCCCAGTGCAGGGTTTCGCCGGGAAAACGCCCGGCAATGGTGCCCAAAAGAATGGATTCCGTTAGTCGCGAGGCATAATCAAAAGGCGCCGAACATTCCGCTTTCCCTAAACAGGCATCCACAAACTGGTGGTAGTGCTTCGGTCCTTCGGTTTCGTAGTTGCGGATAGGCTCGCCCAGGCCATGCTTTTCGGCCAGTTTATCTATTTCCTTAGAAATATCGACATACCTGCCTTTAACAATTTTCCTGGGTAACTGCATGAAGTGTGGTAATAACAAGCGGCCCTTCTTGCCCACAAACATAGCTCCCTGTTCCGGCAATTCGTGCTCACCTGCTACCTTGGGATCCAGGGAAAATTTCCCTGCGCTGTCCGCTTCCCCTTCCGGTTTCTTTCTGTCCGATTTGGCATCCATGCCCGGTAATACAAGGTCTTTGTGCATGGCCGGGGCGCCCTCGCCATCATACCAGATCCACTTTAAGGACTTGGTGGTGTATGCGGTACCCGGAAACTCATAGGTTACCGTATTGTGTTCGGGAAAGCTGAACCCGTTAGGTGTCCGGCACTTGTTGGTGATGGTCCGCGGCACATCCAACTGCAGGGCATTGTACGGCGTATCAAAAATATGAACGCCCATATCGCCCAGGGTACCGCAGCCATAGTCCATCAATTTTCGCCAGGCCCGGGGGTGATACACCCCTTCTTTGTAGGGCCTTTTGGGTGAGGTTCCTACCCACAGGTTCCAGTCCAGATGTTTGGGGATCGGATCCTCGCCCTCCGGAAGAGGGCCGTCGTGTCCATAGTTCTTCGGTGACCAGGCGTGTACGGTATGCACCTTCCCGATAATACCGGATTGGATCAACAGCGTGGCCAGTTTGTAGTCATAAAAAGAGTGTACCTGAATACCCATTTGGGTGACCAATCCTTTTTCGGCGGCCAGTTTTTTCATCGCCCGCGATTCAGAAACATAGTGGGTCAGCGGCTTCTGGCAATAGACGGATTTATTCATCTGCATGGCCAGCATGGAAGCCGGGGCGTGGGTATGGTCTGGTGTGGACACGATAACCGCGTCAATTTCATCCCTCAACTCCTTTAGCATAACACGGTAATCGGAGAATACGCGGGCACGCGGGTGACGTTTGTGAGCGGCGGATAAATTCAGGGCATCCACGTCGCAAAGGGCCACGACATCCACACTCGGATGGGATGAGATGGCCTTCAGGTCTTCGGCCCCCATATTTCCCACACCGATATGGGCAGTTCGTAAACGTCCCCCGGTTGGGAAACCTTTCAGCAAAGAGGGGGCTAACATGAACCCCAGGGCACCTAATGCACTGTTTTTTAAGAATTCGCGTTTATTCATGACTTGGTATTGATTCGATTAATCGTAGCCGAAAGTAAAACTATTTTCTGTTTATTCCAAGCCTGGTTTGAAGAAATAGCACGATTCGGTGTCCGGATGAGATGCTGCTTAGACCGAAAGGAATGTCCAGCACGGTGTTATTTTTGTTTAATGTCAATCAGTAGCCAGGGGTTGTCTGTGTATATCCGGTCAATGCCCCAATTTACAAGTTTTCTCAGGTCATCGGGCGCATTTACGGTCCAGGCTCCGACGTAAAGCTTTGCTGATTGTACCTTACTGATCTTTTCCTGTGTAATTCCGTTGATATTGATCACCAGCGTTTCAAATCCTTTTTCCTTTGCAATCCGGATGTCCTGTTCGATGTCGGATGTGGCCGGCCGATCCCAGAAAACCGGGATCATCGGTGCCAACTTTTTCACGGCTGACATCCATGCCAGGTTTCCGTCGTTGAAGCCGACCAGGCTTTCCATGCCTTCTGTCATGATCACGCCCATTGCTTCGGCGACACAGTCTGTTTTGGGTTGGACAGACAGGCGAACACGATGCTGCCCCCTGAATAAGGCCATTGCTTCCTGCAGAAGGGGTATTCGCTGCGGCGGGCATTGTGTGTTCGTAAGGCCCCGTTCCTGGCGGAAGGCATGGGCAACGTCAACTTCCAGCAGTTCTGCAAGGGTCGACTGCGCAATGAGGAGATCCCGGTCTCCTGTCCTTTTCGTGCTCTTATCATGGCATACAACCAGATGGCCGTCTTTTGTGCGATGGATATCCAGTTCTACCCAATCAACATTCAGGTCAATAGCTGCCTGAAAGGCGGGGAGTGTGTTTTCCGGATATTGCGCTGAAAATCCGCGATGGGCCGTAACCCCGGCAGTGACACCTGATCCGTTCACGTTCCGCGGCCGGGAATCCGGCCCTGATGGCTGGGAAAAAACCGGCATTGTACTCAGTACAAGCAGGCAGGCTGACCAAAAAACAGTACTGTTCATCCTATATCATATTATGGTGGGCTTTTTTAAGCAGTCCCAGGACATTTTCCTGTTCCAGCAGATACATTCCGGAGCGCTCGTGTGATATGCCTGCGCTCAGCATATAGCTGTATCGGAGTTTGCCATCCGTCTCCTGGTTCTTAAAACACCGGTAATTGACCGGATAGGGGGTCAGGTCATCGGCAATTTCAACGAGGTGCGTAGAGACCACAAACAAACTGTTCTTAACGTTGCAAAAGCTTTCAATCACAGCCAGCGACGCATCGTGGGCATCCATTACATTCGTGCCTTTAAACAGTTCATCAAAAATCACCAGTATCCTGTCAATCTCTCCCAGTTTCGCTGCTGCCTCCTTCATACGTAGTACTTCCTGGTAAAAGAAACTGATGCCCGCTTGCAGGCTGTCTGTAACCTGTATAGTTGTCATCAACCCATTAAAAACAGCTGTTACCATGTGATCGGCCGGTACCGGCAAGCCCAGGTGGGCCAGGTACACCGCTGTGCCGATCGCTTTCAGTAACGTCGTTTTTCCCGACATGTTGGAACCTGTCAGGAATAGTAAGTTGCTTTCATTCCCCAGGCGCACATCGTTTTTTACCGCATGAGGCAGAAAAGGATGGTATAGTCCTGATATGTCGATCCGGGGCGAATCTTCGTCCCTAAACTCCGGAAAGCAGAACCGGCGTGCGGCCGTTTCTTTCGCGATTGATTGATAGCAGTCAATTTCGTAGATCACAGCTATCAGCTCTTTTACCGATCGCTTGGCGCTTCCCCTAAGGTGGTAATCAAAGTAAGGCAAATGCATCCATGTTTTTCTTTTCTTTGCCCGGATTGTACGGAAGCGTATAAAAACAGGTTGTTCCAGTATCCCGGCAACGCGGGTAACCCATTTTTGAAGGACAGGCGTTGTTGCTGTTTCATCAATCAATTTCGTAAATACATACAGCTTGTACAGCACGGACAACAACAGGTTACCTCCCCGGTCTACGACGTATGATTCGCGCGAAGGAAACAGTTTATAGGCCAACGCAATTTCGTTACGCCTGATCCGTGAGTTTGATCGCAGGAAATTCTGGTTCAGGTAAAACTCTATAAAATCCATGTCGGTAGCATCCAGCTCCAGGTCAGTATCCATTTCCTGCAGGAATCGGATGGTCTGCTGACGTTCACGGATCAGCGTAAGGTCATTCAGCGGCGTTGAGAGCAGTGTAATCAGGGCCTCTTTTCCACCTATGGTAGCCGTCTTATCCAGCAAACGCAAGACGGTGTTGTCGGGGTCCCGCAGATCTTTCAGAACAGCAAGATCTCCCACGGTTTGTTTATCTGAATAGAACGCCATCACCTACAAAGTTGCTATATATTTCTCCAGCCGAAAATAAAATAAAAGTAACGGGTAATCGTATAAACAACTGTCATTAACACATTTTTAACATACCCTGGTGAAGAAATGGCGGGGACGTTTCCGTTTAATAGTTCTTATAATCCCAGCCGTTGCGATATGGCCGGCCCTTGAGCATATTAGCGTACACGTCGTCAAATACTTCTTTTTTCGGATTCCAGTTCAGCGGTCGCTGCAACTCATAGGCGATATTGATAGCGTTGCAGACGGTCGCGGTACGATGTCCGACTTCGACATCAGCGACGGGTTTGCTTCGCTTCCTGATCGCATCAATCCAATCCTGGAAATGATTACCGGAGTGATAGACCGGTTTATCGCCTGACTTCAGTTGCTGCTTGGCTAAGCCCGCGGGCTCGGTATCAAGGAAGCTTCGTGACACCTCGATTTTTCCTTCCGTACCGATAAACTGGATGGCATTTGGGCGTCCCCATGCTTTATGGTTCACCCGTACGCCGTTGGCGTAGGTGAAATACAGCCCCTCAACGGCACCGGGCCGGGAAGGCGGAACGAACGAAACCGGACCGGAATGGTCCATATCCAGCGCCCATTGCACGATATCGAACATATGCGCACCCCAATCGGTGATTAATCCCCCACCGAAATCACGATAACCACGCCACCATGCCCATGAGTCGTCCTCAATGGGCGGCGAGAGGGTGGGGTGGTATCCGCGATAGAGGGACGGGCCAATCCACATGTTCCAATCGAGGTAATCGGGTATCGGCATAGATGGAAGGTCACACTGCTTCACCGGCTCACCTACCGATACATTGATCTCTTTAACCGTACCGATATAGCCGTTGCGCACCAAATCGGCCGCCTGCCGGAAGTTATACTGCGAACGCTGCATACTACCTGTTTGGAGGACCCGTTTGTGTTTTTTTACGGCCCTTACCATTGCCCGGCCTTCTTCGATGGTCAGTGCCAGCGGCTTTTCGCAATAGATATCCTTTCCGGCTTTCGCCGCGTCTATCACGTTCAGTGCGTGCCAATGGTCAGGCGTTGCTACGACTACCGCGTCTATATCGGTACGGTTAAGGAGCTCCCGGTAATCACCATACGGTTCCACGGCGTGACTTGCTTTTGTCGCATTGAGCTGCGTCGCTGCCCCGGTGAATTTAGCTAATTTCTTACGGTCTACATCACAGGCCGCGATCACCATGGTTTCCCGTACTGCCCCCAGGTGTTGCAGCAGCCCATAAACCTGTTTACCCGTACCGATGTACCCCAGGTTGATACGGTCACTCGGAGCGATAAA
>CAZJKM010000051.1:0-19058 GCA_964546645.1 uncultured Sphingobacteriaceae bacterium | reverse complement strand
CGGTAATAAAGAAGAATATCCTTGTTGACAAAAGCTTCGTTTTTGCTGTTAACGTGGTAAAGTTAAATAAGAACCTGACCGTCGATAAGAAAGAGTTTGTTTTAAGTAAGCAGTTACTGCGTAGCGGAACAGCTATAGGAGCTTTGGTGAGAGAAGCCCAAAACGCTGAAAGTAAGCTTGACTTTATTCATAAATTAGGTATCGCACAAAAAGAGTGTGACGAAACAATTTATTGGTTAGAGTTATTGCATGTAACGGAGTATGTAAGTCTTTCAACATTCAACCATATGAAACAGGACGCTACTGAACTCCTGAAAATGTTAAAAAGTGCTATCATAACCGTCAAAACGAACCTTAAAAAACAATAGATCATTCATAACTCATCGTTCATAATTCATCATTCATAACTAAATAGCGTTCACGCAATTCATTCCGTCGATAGCGGCGGAAACGATGCCGCCGGCATAGCCGGCACCCTCCCCGCAGGGATACAGTCCTTTTAGCTGCGGATGCTGCAGGGTCTGCTTATCGCGTGGGATGCGGACAGGAGAGGAAGTGCGCGATTCCACACCAACCAGTACGGCCTCGTTGGTAAAATATCCTTTCATCTTCCTGCCGAAAACTGGTAGTGCCTTCTGCAGGGCCTGGTGTATGAATCCCGGCAATACATCCTTGAGTTCGGCACTGGCAAGGCCCGGTTTATAGGAATTATCCGGAAGGTCTGCCGATAACCTGCCCTGCACAAAATCAACCATCCGCTGTGCTGGTGCCACCAGCCGTCCCCCTCCTGCCCGGAAAGCCTGTTGCTCCACTTGCTGCTGGAACCGCAGCAGCGCAAAGGCATCGGTTCCTTCCGTGTCCTGCAGGCTGACCTGCACCACGGTACCCGAATTGGCATGCGGGTTGTTCCGGCGTGAAGGCGACCATCCATTCACAACAATCTCATCCGCACCGGTGGCGCAGGGGGCAATAATCCCTCCCGGGCACATGCAAAACGAAAAGACGCCGCGGGTACCTACCTGCTCCACAAGACTGTAATAAGCCGGAGGCAGGTACGGGCCGCGTACCTCACAATGGTACTGCGCGCGGTCGATGATCTCCTGCGGATGCTCAATGCGTACGCCCAGTGCAAAAGGCTTCGGTTCCAGCATCAGCCCCATTTCATCCAACAGGTAAAAGACATCACGGGCGGAATGCCCGGTTGCCAGGATCACATGATCAGCCGTTACCCGGTCGCCCCCTGCCAGTACAACGCCCTTTACAGCACCAAAAGCAACCGTCAGGCCGGTCACACGGGCATTGAAATGAATCTCACCTCCGTGTGCCAGGATCGTCTCCCGGATAGCCCGGATGATGTGGGGCAGTTTGTTGGTACCGATATGCGGGCGTGCATCTACCAGTATGTCTTCCGTCGCGCCATGGGCAACCAGCGATTGGAGCACCTTTTCGACATTTCCGCGCTTATCCGAACGGGTGTACAGCTTTCCGTCAGAATACGTACCCGCCCCGCCTTCCCCGAAGCAATAGTTGGAATCAGGATGAACGACCCCTTCCTTGTTCAGCAGCGCCAGGTCACGCCGGCGCTCCTGAACATTCTTACCGCGCTCCAGGACGACCGGTTTCAGGCCTTTTTCCAGGCATTGAAGTGCCGCGAACAGTCCGGCAGGGCCTGCACCAACGATGATCACCGGTGCAGCACCTGAAACATTGGCATAGTCGGCAGAAAAACTTTCCGTTCCGGGAAACTCATCGATAAAGAGCCGCACCCGCAGGCGGAAAAGCACCTGTTTACCACGGGCATCGATGGATCGTTTCAGGATTTTCAGGCCTTTCAGCCGGTCTGACGGTATTTTTTGTTGGTTGGAGGCCTGCGTAAGCAGGTAGTGCCTATCGCCGGCATGCTCCGGCTTCACGGCCAATTCGGTTTCTGTCTGCATGATTTCATGGCCGGGTTTTTATCCCGGATCGTAACAAAGGTACGGATTTTGACATCTAACCCGTATATTAGACGACATAAAATCTATAAACTGTATAACAATGAAAAAGATCGTATTCGGCATTATCGGATTGTTCGCGATAGCCTCTCTGAGTTCCTGCGGCTACAACACGCTGGTACAAATGGATGAGAACGTAAAATCAAAATGGGCACAGGTGGAAAATGCTTATCAGCGCCGTGCTGACCTGATACCCAACCTGGTCAACACGGTAAAAGGCGCAGCAAACTTTGAACAGGAAACACTGACACAGGTGATTGAGGCACGCTCAAAAGCTACCCAGACGACCATTGATCCGACCAACCTGACACCGGAAGCCATCCAGCAGTTCCAGCAATCACAGGATGCCTTGTCGCAATCCCTCGGACGCCTGATGGTGGTGGTTGAAAAATATCCCGAGCTGAAGGCTAACCAGAACTTCAGGGATTTACAGGTACAGCTGGAAGGCACGGAAAACCGCATTTCAACCGAACGCCGGGCGTTCAATGAAGCTACACAGGAATACAATTCCAAACGACGCTCATTCCCTACTAACCTCGTCGCAGGGATGTTCGGATTTAAGGAGAAAGGGTATTTCCAGGCAGTCGCCGGTGCGGATAAAGCACCAACGGTTGAATTCTGATAGTTGTATGGAACTATTCAGCAGCGAAGACCAGGAACACATTGCCCACGCCATTCACCTGGCAGAGAACCAGACATCGGGCGAGATCAGGATATGCGCGGAGAAGCATTGCAAAGGCAATGTGCTTGACCGTGCTGCCACCTATTTTCACCGGCTGGGGATGGATAAGACCAACCTGCGCAACGGTGTGCTGATCTATATGGCCACGGAAGACCACCAGTTCGCCATTATCGGCGACCAGGGTATTAACAAAAAAGTGGCAAGCGACTTCTGGGACGAAACCAAAGAACACATGCTGAAATACTTCAGAAAAGGGGAACTGGCCGAAGGCCTGATTGCCGGTATCCGGTCGGCCGGCGAACAGCTGAAAGCCCATTTTCCGCGGCATGATGACGATATCAACGAATTGCCGAATGAGATCCACTTTGGTGACGGCAGGTAATTAAGTAACATGAGCAGCATTAAATCGGCGGTTATTTCATTTTTTCTGATCCCCCTTCTCACGGCTGTTGCCTGGGCACAGGATTTTCCCGCGCAGCCCAACCGCCTGGTAACTGACTATACAAAAACACTGAGTGCCGGGCAAGTGGAGCAGCTGGAACGGAAACTGGTGGCCTTCAGCGACACGGCCAGCACACAGATCGCCGTGGTGCTCATGCAGTCTACCGGAGAATACGATATCGGTGACTACGGCACCCGCCTGGCCCAGCGATGGGGTATCGGGACAAAAGACCATGACAATGGCATCCTGGTGCTGGCTGCGCTTGGCGACCGTGCTGTAACCATCCAAACCGGATACGGGGTTGAAGGAGCTGTCCCGGACATTGTTGCTCACCGCATCATTGAGAACGAAATCAAACCCCATTTCAGACAGGGTGACTATTTTGGTGGTCTGGATGCAGCCACCGACGCGCTCATCAGCTATACCAAAGGTGAATATAAAGCACCCCCTCGCCGGCGCGGCGAAGGAGGTGGTGGTGGTGTCAGTATCATTGTCATCATCATTATCATCGCTGTGCTGGTTTCGCTGTTCGGCGGAAAAGGCGGCGGCCGGAATGGCGGCCAGATGATCGGCCGGGGCGGGGCATCCGACCTGCTTTGGTGGACGCTGCTCAATAGTATGAGCCGGGGTGGCGGTGGCAGACGCGGCGGAGGTGGCTTTGGAGGCGGATTCGGAGGTGGTGGGTTCGGTGGCTTTGGCGGCGGTGGTTTCGGCGGTGGCGGTGCCAGCGGAAGGTGGTAGTTGCCGAAAGGTTATTGCCTGATGTTCCCTTTGAGAGCTTCGGCCTGAGTTTGAGGTTTGTACCCACGTGCGTAGATATAGGCCGTACTGTCCCTGTACAACCAAACCTGGTCAATACGGTACTCCTTACTCAGGTCTTCCTGGCTATATATGCCCTTGACTTGTACACCCGGTATAAACGGAAGTCGTAATGGAGGGTATAGCTGCTTAAAAGTTTCCCTATCTGCCTCCAGGCTAAGATCAAAGAGAGAGAATTTATCATCATGATACCGAACAAGAACAGAAGCGATCGTATCACTTCTGATGGAGAGAACAATACGTTCCAACCGCTTATCATCCCCTAAGCGGTTTTTGGCTGCAATGGTGAACACCATCCTGTGTTTTTTATTCGTATCCAGATCTTCGTTGTATTCCTGACCACGGGTCACTCCCAGTATGCCCAGCGCAGCTACTGCCAGCATATATCCTTTCATCATCGCCTTTTAGTTTTGTCTTTACCTGTCCGGGTACTTCCTGCTTTCCTATCAATCCCCTGTAAAATTATTCAGATATTTCGGCAGCTGGATCGTGACGGAACCATCCCGCTCCAGCCGTACATACACCTTGATCCGGGTACTCATCGGTAGTTCAAGTCGGGCGGCAACCCATTTGGATTTACCATCGTCAAAAAAATTGTTCTCCTTTGCCATTAGGTGTTTCGCGGCGATCCGGGAGAACGCAGAAGGTGTCCCATAGAGCAGGTGTTCCAGCTCAAAACGACCATATCCTGCTGTTTGATTACCCCGAAAAACCACGGCCTGGAAAACGAGTACAGAATCAAATGGTACCCGGGTGGCGGTGGAGGCCATCTCACGGGCAATGCCGACCGCCACCTGACAAATATCACCGGTATACCGGGATGGAATCCCATTCCCGGAAACAGCCCCCTTTCTCCCGAACTCATCGTGCCGGACATACGTGTAAACTGTGCTATCCCGGAAAAAACTTATCTGAGAAATTTGATATAACTTATCGCCGTCTTTTTGTCCAAGGATATTCTGGATCTCGACACGAGGGACGACCGGTGGCAACAGGGCCGGATACTTCTTTGCGAAGACGAGCCGATCTGCCTCAGCACCAAAATTAAAAGAAAACATTTTCCCTCCAAAAGGGTGTACCAGAAATGTCCTGTTCAAATAGGCCGTATCGTCTTTTCGGGGTAATATATGTGCAAGAGAGACCGTGTCGCCCCAAAGCAACAAGATCATGTGATCGGTGTGTTTATCCAGGAAGTGGTTTTTAGCCGGAACAGTAAACCGCAGGGTATTTCTCCCATGCACGTCATACGGCTGGCTACGGGCTGCATGCGAGGCACTCAGCAAAACGACGATAACCATATATACCTTCCTATTCATTACCGCATGTACTATCTACTCCCGATCCATATTACCAGAACGATTGTTTATGCCCCTGTATTGTTCATTGGGGTAACTTGCGTACGATCCAGCCAATAATACTATACGCCCATGGCACATCAAAGGCAATCCAGTCGTTTTTTTGGCGGGTCCAGATTTTTATCCCCTTATGATGACCCGGCCAAGGGCCTTCATCACGATATATAACTGCAATAGAATGATTTGCTGCGACGGGCTCCTGGCCCAATATATTGTCAACCAGAATACTGTCCTGATAACGGATAGTCGCCCCTGTCCCTACAGGGCTGTTGTAGGAAAAATCTTTATTCAAGTGAAAAAACGGGTCAATGGATACCTGGTTGCGCACGGTATCCAGCAAATAGTTATTTCCGTCACTAGCACGGTAATGCAGTTGCCCCATAGCGTCCCGCCGGAAAATACCACGGGATGTATTGGTTCGTTCTGCTGAATCAATACGGCACACTAACCGGTCTGAACCGGTATTAAAATCGTATTTCCGTATTTCTATGTTATGGTAGCCTTTATGATCAGTGGTCTGGTAAAAAAGATGATGGTCAAACAAAAAGGAAGAGTTATCTAACCAGAAAATGGATACACGGGAAATTTCAAGAGTGAATGAGCTGGGTGAATGTATCTTACGGGCAAGGGAGATTTCCCTGTCGGTATGCAAAACAATGTTGAACGTGGGGACGTAAGGAGCATGCTTTTCATCGGGATATATATGTTTTACAGATATAACTTTTTGATTGTCCGGAGAAAAAAGAAGTCCCCTTTTACTGTTATATGTGTTGTAGTTAGTTTTGTAGCTATCTTTTGCTGCTTCGGTGTACTTCAGGTTTTTAAGGTCCAGAAAGTAGTATGTCCGACTGTCCCCTCTTTCATAAATGATCGTGTCGCCTCGTGCCTCTCTAAAATAATGATGCGGGCTTTCGGATTCCCAAATTACCTTTTTTGTGATCATGTCAAACACAGGACCGGTGTACGAAACCAGATAACGGTTCTGATGGATAAGAGACACAGACAGGTTTCCGGGCTTTTCAAAAAGCGTATCCTTCGAAACGAAAATACCCTCCCTGAAATTGTAGGAAACCACGGTGGAGTAGTAGTTATTGTCCTGCTTCTTGCCGTATTCGATTACAATTAGTTTTTGAAAACTACCGCTGTCAGGTGTGGTTGCGTCTGCGCTTCCTGATTCGGGCTTCAGGTTGTTACAGCTGCTGCACAGGCTAATTAGCAAAGCCGTACAGATTAAAAGGAGAGTCGTGCAAGTTTTCATCAGTTAACGATATGAGTTTTCTGCCAATTTTATTTTCTTGATCTGCACGCCTTTCTGCCTTTTCAATTAAACTACTTAGCCTTCCTGACATCGATGGGCATAAGATGGTGGTTGTAATATTTTGGGATAAATTTTATACCGGCTTATACAATTTATCAGGTAAATATACACCTTGAGGTATATAATCACAAGTTCCGGCAAGGGGTTTGTTGTACATCCTCGTTATTACGGGATACTGCCTGAAGGAATAACAGCAATGCCTAAAGGAATGACGGCGATGCCTAAAGGAATGATGACAATGCCTAAAGGAATCACGACAATGCCTAAAGGAATGACGACGATGCCTAAAGGAATCACGACAATGCCTAAAGGAATGACGACGATGCCTGAAGGAATGACGACGATGCCTGAAGGAATGACGACGATGCCTAAAGGAATGACGACGATGCCTAAAGGAATGACGACAATGCCTAAAGGAATGACGACGATGCCTGAAGGAATGACGACGATGCCTAATAACGACACGACAGGCCGTCAAAAATATATTCACCTTGATTTACACAGCATAACAGAATTATGACGCTCCATTTGCATATTTTGGAATATTTTTAGATAAATTTGTAGATTGGCTTATTGGATTATTAAAATTGAATTAAGTCGTGCAACTAAAAACAGTAGAGAAAGTTTCCGGAATCAGCGTTGCTGACTTTACCAACAACTATCTGAACAGAGGGGTCCCTGTTATCTTAGAGGATTTTGTCAGTAAAGAAAGTCCCGCTTTTACAAAGTGGAGTTATGACTATTTCAAGGAAATAGCCGGAGACACGATGATATCCATTCACGGAAGGGAAGATTCATCCAATGACCGGGCGGCCAGTGCGCCGGTGGCTAAAATGAAGTTTGCTGAGTACCTGGACCTCATTGAACGGGAGCATACCGACCTGCGGATCTTCCTGTTCAATCTGATGAAAATCAAACCCGAATTGAATGATGACCTCATTTACAATGATGTCACCGGCGGTAAGGTGCTGCAATGGCTGCCCTTTATCTTCTTCGGTGGCGAAGGGTCCAGCACACGTAATCACTATGACATTGACATGTCACACGTGTTCATCACACAATACAAGGGTATTAAGAAAATTTGGCTGTTTCCGCTGGATCAATCTGACCTGATGTATAAGCTGCCGTATAATTTTCACAGCATCGCGAGTATCAAAAACCCGGATTACGAAAAGTTCCCGGCATTGAAATACCTCAGGGGTTTCGAGGCTGAGATCCATCCAGGGCAAACGTTGTTTATGCCCTCCGGTTTCTGGCATTATATACAGTATGTGACCGAAGGGTATTCGATCAGCGTAAGGGCGCTCCCGCAAAAACCGATTGATAAGTGGAGAGGTTTCCGCAACCTGGTGATTACGCGGCATTTTGATAATACCATGCGTAAGATATTCAAAGACCGCTGGTTTAATTATAAGATTGAGCAGGCCAATAAACGCGCCGAGCAGGCACTGAAAAGGGTAAAAACAAGTAGCAATTGAGTTTGTTGCCTGGCCTACGAAGGTAAGTCGGGAAAACGGTCAGGTTCTTCTATAAAGCCTGACCGTTTTTCTGTATGTTCTATGTACGCCGCGGCGGTGATATCACCAGTGACATTGAGTACGGTACGCGCCATATCCAATATGCGGTCTACGCCATAGATCAATGCGATAGATTCACCGGGAACGCCGATGGATACCAGGATAGTGACAATGACCGGCAGTGAGCCTCCGGGAACACCGGCAGTGCCGACACCGGCAAGAATACACAGAAACACGACGGTGACCTGCGACACCACACTAAGTTCCACATTAAAACACTGCGCCAGAAACAAAACGGTGATCCCCTCAAACAAAGCCGTTCCGTTCTGATTGCCTGTACTGCCAATGGTAAGCACAAAATTAGCAATGGGCTTAGGGATCTTCACCTTTTCAATACTCACCCGTATGGCGGTCGGCAGCGTCGCATTACTGGAACTGGTGGAAAAAGCCGTTATAATCACTTCACCGATCTGTTTCATAAACTCCAGCGGATTGCGGCCGGAGAAATATTTCAGGATAATGGAATATACAACCAGCTGGTGAAAGGCAAGCGCTCCTAACACGATCAGGACATACTGAAGCAGTGCCAGCAAAAAATTCGCTCCTACATTAACGGTCATATTAAAGAGCAGTGCCGCTACGCCGTAAGGTGCCAGCGCCATGGCGTAACCAATGACTTTGATCACAATTTCATACAGCCCTTCCAGAAACGCTTTGACGGGGGCCGTTTTTTCCGGATCTACGACCGACATGGCAATACCGAAGATGAGGGCAAAGAACATGACGGAAAGCAGCCCTCCACCTGTATAGCCTGACTCAAACGCGCGGGTCATATCCTCAAGCGGGTTGCGGGGCACAATACGGGTAATAATATCACCGATGCTGCGCTCTTTGCCTTCCGCAGCGTATTCTTTCGCCCGCTCAGCTTCCCCCCGGAACTCAGTGGTCAGGTAATCACGGGTTTCATCAGACAGTTTCTCACCGGGCCTGAAGATATCTACGGCTGCCACGCCGACCAGTACCGATATACTACTCACGACTAACGTATACAAAAGCAGCCTGCCTCCCATCCGCCCCAACCGTTTCAGGTCGCCGATTTCGGCAATACCAAGGATCAGTGCCGATAAAATGAGCGGAATGACCATCATGAAGATCATACGCATAAAAATATCCCCTATCGGCTTCACCCAGGCGGTGATGGTTTGCAGTGTCTCGGCTGGAAGATTGACAGATTTCACAAGCAGGCCTGCCAGTATGCCGGCGAGCATACCGATAAAGATTTTGGTGTGTAACTTCATGATTGGTTTAATCTACGTACAATGTACAAATCCGTTGTATCGGCACAAAAGTATCATAATCATACAAAAATCAAACACGATCCTGAAAATCCCCCGGAAAATATTACTTGTTTTCGCTATAAAGCGCTTCTATTTCGTCTTTATAATGGTCAAGGATCACCTTGCGGCGCAAGCTCAGTTTTGGCGTAAGCTCACCGGCATCAATCGTCCACTCTGACGGCAGGACCACTACTTTTTTAACCTGCTCCCAATGGCCGAAGGACGTATTGAGGCGGTCTATCTCCCGTTGATATTTCTCTTTGACAGCCGGGAGATTTACCAGTTCCTGGTTATCATTTGCCGATAGACCCTTATACGTTGCCCACGCCTTCAGTTCGTCAAAAGCGGGAACAATGAGTGCAGCAGGAAAGCGCCGGTTCTCACCGATTGTCATCACCTGGGCGATAAGTTTGGACTCCATATACTTGTTTTCCAATACCTGGGGTGCGACATATTTTCCGCCGGCAGTCTTAAACATTTCTTTTTTACGGTCGGTAATGCGCAGAAAGCCCTCTTCCGTCAACTCGCCAATGTCACCGGTATGAAGAAAACCTTCACGATCGAACACTTCCGCCGTTGCTTCATCATTCTTGTAATAACCTTTCGTAACGTTCGGCCCCTTACACAATATTTCGCCATCAGCGGCAATCTTTACCGTCACACTTTGGAGCACTTTTCCTACCGTTCCGAATTTCAGATTGCCGGGTTCCAGACAGTTTACTGAAATAACCGGCGAGGTTTCGGTAAGCCCGTAACCCTCCAGCACGGGGATGCCGGCCGCCCAGAACACCCGTGCCAGGCGTTCCTGCAACGCTGCGCCTCCGGAAATAAGGGCCACAATGTTCCCTCCCAGGGCCGCCTGCCATTTACTGAATACCAGGCGGCGGGCAATGCTTAGCTGCAGGTTGTAGAAGAAGCTATTGGTACCGGGTTCCTTGTACCGAAGGCCGAGGTTCAGTGCCCAGAAAAAGATGCCCTTCTTTAACCCTTTCTGTTCGGATCCCTTGGCGACAATCTTATCGTACACTTTTTCCAGCACGCGGGGTACAGTGGTAAAACCATGCGGTTTCACCTCGTTGATATCAGCCACGATCGTATCCATGCTTTCCGCATAATGCACTTCCACACCGGTAGCAAAGTACAGGTATACCACCATGCGCTCAAAAATATGCGACAGCGGTAAGAAACTGACGGCTTTTGTGTAATTCCGGGGCAGCAGGACACGGCAGTCATTTACGTTGCTGATGATATTTTTATGAGAGAGGATAACGCCTTTCGGCTTGCCGGTGGTACCGGAGGTATAAATCAGCGTATGCAGATCGTCTTCATGAACCGCTTCCCGGTATGCCGTAAGGTCCGTATCCATCGACCGGCCTTCCTCTGCCAGCTCCTGCCAATGTGTTTTACCTTCCAGGCGATCAAAGGTAAGAATGTCCAGCTGCAGCCCCCCTTCCTCCAACGCAGACTCTATTTTTTCCAGCAAAGCCTCATCAGACACAAAAGCCATTTTTACACCGGCATCCTTCAGTATATACACCAGATCCTGCGCAGACAGGGTGGGATACAGCGGCACCGTGGCAGCTCCCAGCTGGCTGATCGCAAAATCGCAGAAATTCCATTCCGGCCGGTTGGGTGACATCAGCGCTATTTTGTCACCTTTTCCGATCCCCCTCGCCGCCAGTGCCCGGCTGAGACAATCCACGGTTTCCAGAAATACATCGGTTGAATAGGTCTTCCATTTCCCGCCATGCTTGCCGGCAACCATAACTTCTTTGCTGAAAGATGCCCGATAATTGGGTAGCAGGTCAAATATTCTTTTAATTGCAGTCATACCAAGGTCTTATAGTGGCGTTAGCGATAAAACTGTTTAAATATAAACATTAAAAGTAGCATCCGGTTTATTCTTTTTCATTTTTTAACAACAGCGGATACCGTTGTGGCATTCAATTTGAACAGCAGGAGGTATATGAAAGCTATTTTGACGAATTTCTTACGAACAAAAGGACCGGGGATGGTATGGCTGGTGGTGGTGCTGATGCTCCTTCCGGCAGTGACGTCCGCGCAGGACGGCTACCGTTATAAACACGCTATTGGTGGCCGCTTCGGGGTAGCCAACGGCATTACATATAAAACCTTCCTGGCCGATGAGCACGCGCTTGACTTTATCCTGAACTTCCGCTCCAACAGAAATTATAACGTATTCCGGTTGGTCGGATTATACCTGATCCATAACCCCATCACACAGGTAGATGGCTTACGTTGGTATTATGGTGTTGGTGGAGGTGTCGGAGGCTATCGCAATAAGTTCTACGACCCGAATGGCCGGTTTACCGGTGATGAAAGCAACCTGGCGCTGAGTGTGGATGGGGCGATAGGATTGGATTATAAATTTATCAATGCGCCCATCAATCTTTCCCTTGACTGGAAGCCCGCCCTGGAATTGGCACCGGATGCCGGGCTGAAATTTGATGGCATCGGCTTAAGCGTACGCTTTGCATTCTGATCGCCTGTTTTTCATAATTTGAGCCACTTGTTTCTGACGACAATCTGCATAGCAGTCGGGGTGGGAACAGGCATGATGACAAAACGCTTGTTCCGGTCCTGCTGAAGAGTAACCTGTATTTCCTGTAGTAACCCATCGCGGGCCAGTAGTACCTTTATCTGATCACCGGCTTTATGTTCACGAAGCAGGCGCTCCAATTCCTTGCCGGCTGCGTCCAGCCTGAATCCATCAACGGCAATCAGTTCATCCCGGACATTGATGCCGGCCTCCCATGCTGCTGTTCCGCGAAGCACTTGATTTACGATAATGCGGCCGTCCGTTATGGTGGTCCGTGCACCCAGATCAACGCGTTCTGTCCCTTCATTCAGGTCAATCAGTTCCAGTCCGGCATAACCCAGGTACTTCCGGTAATCCGGGGTACCCGCGGAGGTAGCCGCCCGGTAGATATCATCCAATGGTGTACCTGCTACTTTTGAAGCCATTTCCATGAACTCCGCATCGGTGAAGCCACGGTCCTCCTTCACATAGTATGTATCATACATCGCTTTCATCACATCATCCAACGACTTATCCCCTCTGGTAGCCTCAATAATAGCTAAGTCCACCATCAGGGCCATCAGGGCTCCTTTGTTATAATAGGAAACGGAGTTGTTAACCGAGTTCTCATCCTGCCGGTAATATTTTATCCAGGCATCAAAACTGGCATCAGCGACCGACTGTACCTGGTTACCGGGCCGGTTTTCGACTGCCTGAAAATCAGCCGTCAGCACCTCGATGTATTTGTCAGCGGTATACAGGTCGCACCGCCGCAGCAGCAGGTTATCGTAGTAAGCGGTAAACCCTTCGGCAATCCACAGGCTCGGGGTATAATTCTCCGCGTCATAGTTAAATGGCCCCAGAGCCACCGGCCGCAGCCGTTTCACATTCCAAAGGTGAAAATATTCATGTGCAACCAATCCCAGAAAGCCCTTGTAGGCGGCTTCATTGGTATAGCTGAAACGGGTAGCCCCCAGTACGGTTGAATTGAGGTGCTCCAGTCCGCCCCCACCCGACTGGTAATTGTGCACGATGAACACATAGCGCTTGTTCGGGTTGACACCGAATATCGCGGTTGATTCCTCTACGATTCGTGTGATATCCTTTGTAAGGCGTTCCTTATCATAGTTGCCGCCACCCACCATAGCCACTTCATGCTGCACGCCGGCCGCCTCAAACGAGAAGATGTCCTGGTTTCCGACTTCAATCGGTGCATCAAACAGGGTATCAAAATTTTCTGCGTAATAGGTGTGTACCTTGCCCGCTACAGGTTCCAGCCCGGTGGATACCTGCGACCAGGATGCATGCGGGATAATTTTTACTTCGGCAGGGTGCGCAATAAAACCGTCAACATACATAAACGTACCGGGAGGAGAGAGAAAAGCATGGTTCGCGTCGATAAAGTTTGTCCGGACAGAAACTTCAAAGCCATATATCCGGTAGCGGATCACGATTTTATCTGCCTTCCGGCTCTTTATACGCCAGGTATTCTTATTAATCTTATCGTTTTCAATGATTTCTCCGGATGAGCTGCGGGCCTCAAACCCTTCCACATGTTTCGAAAACTCACGTACCAGGTAAGAACCGGGAGCCCAAACAGGCATCTTTACATCCACATAATCCTGCCTGATCCCCGACAACGTCATGTTTATTTCAGCATAATGGGCCTGCGGTTCTTTAAAGGACACTTCAAACGTAATTTTGCTCTTCGCATGGGACATCGCCATATTCACCATCATCATTAGTATTGTCAGCTTGCTGAAATAGGTATACATCTTTCTCGGTTTTCCTGAAAACACAAACCTACTATATTTTTTTAGTTTCATGAACGAACGCAGCGTAATCCGATCTTTAAAATGTCGCCTCTGTGGCCAAACAGGCTGTAAAATAATTGATACATGCCTTCTGACATCATACGAATCCATTAGATTTACGTTACATTCGGCTTCTGATAAACAGGATACGCACCCTTCAGATAAAAGAGCCCGCAGCTGCATTGCTCTTCTCCAGATACTATACATGAAAAAGAAATATATTTATATCCTTTTGCTACTTGCAGCCGTCGCATTGGCAGCCTGGTGGTTTTCGGGAAACAACGACATCCGGGAACCGGAAAGACCGCAGACCGGAAGGACGGGCGGCCAGATAGAGATCAATGCAGAAGTGATTGAACCCCGTGAATTTGCCAACCGACTTACCATCTCAGGCTCCCTTGAGGCCAATGAACAGGTAGAACTGCGCAGTGAGGTATCCGGCATTCTCCGCTCACTGCATTTTTCGGAAGGGGCTCCTGTGCGCAAAGGCGACATCCTGTTTACCATTGATGATACCGAACTGCGTGCGCAGCTGAGACAGGCAGAAACAGCTGAAAAGCTGGCAAAAAACACGGAACACCGGGCCCGCTTGTTGTTAGACAAAGAAGCGATCAGTGTACAGGAATACGATGTCGCACAGGCGGATTATGAGTCGACCACTGCACAAAAGCAACTCATACAGGCGCAGCTGGCAAAAACCACGATCCGCGCGCCTTTTTCCGGCAAGATCGGTTTACGGGCTGTATCCGTCGGGGAATACCTCACTCCAAGCACCGTTGTTGCCAACCTGGTAAGTACCAATCCGTTAAAACTGCAGTTCTCCGTTCCTGAAAAATACAGTTCACGTATCAGAATAAACCAGAAACTGTCTTTTACAATAAGTGGCTCCGACAGGCAGTATGAAGCGCGTATCTATGCCATTGAGCCGGGCATTGATGCCAGCACCCGAACCCTGTCCATGCGGGCGCTGGCTGACAATTCCCATGATGAATTGCTGCCCGGTGCATTCGCCCGCATCGAGCTGCCTTTCGAACAAACAGCAAATGCCATACTGATTCCGACACAAGCGATCATTCCCGTCCAGAACGGCCGGCAGGTCTTCCTTTTCAAAAATGGCAGGGCAACCGCTACGATGATCGAAACAGAAGCCCGGACCAGCACCCATGTATTGGTAACCTCCGGAGCCGGGATTGGTGACACGGTCATCACATCCGGCATTATGACATTAAAAGACGGGATGCCGGTGCAGGTAAACCTGCAACATAAAAATGACCCCGCGCCATGAGCTTATCCACACTCAGCATAAAAAGACCGGTTCTTACGATTGTAATGAACCTGATGCTGATCCTTTTCGGCATCATCGGCTATACCTTCCTGGGTATCCGGGAGTTCCCGTCCATTGACCCGCCGATCGTATCGGTACGAACCAGCTATACAGGGGCCAATCCGGATATTATTGAGTCGCAGATTACAGAACCGCTTGAAAAAGCGATCAACCAGATAGACGGGATCCGCAACATTTCTTCTTCCAGCAGCCAGGGTTCGAGCAGGATTAACATTGAGTTTGTACTGAGCAAAGACCTGGAAGAAGCGGCCAATGACGTGCGGGATAAAGTATCGGAAGCCATGCGTCGCCTGCCTCAGGATATTGATGCACCACCGGTGGTTTCAAAAGCCGACGCCGACTCGGAGCCGATTATTATACTGACCGTTACCAGTGATATACGGGATCCGCTTGACCTGAACGATATTACTGACAATGTCATTGCACAACGGCTTCAAACGGTACCCGGAGTGAGTACCGTACAGATATGGGGGCAAAAACGGTATGCAATGCGCCTGTGGATCGAGCCCATGCAATTGGCGGCGTACGGACTAACGCCGCTGGATGTACGTAATGCCCTGAATAGCCAGAATGTGGAGCTTCCTTCAGGGAAGATCACCGGTGAAAACACGGAACTCAGCATCAAAACGAAAGGGAACCTGAGTACGGAAGAAGAGTTCAATAACCTTATTATCCGTACAGAAGGCGATCGCATTGTCCGCTTCAGTGATATCGGACGGGCGGAGCTTTCTGCCGAGAACCTGGAAACAAACATGCGCGAATCCGGCATGCCAATGGTAGCGCTGGCTATCATCCCACAACCAGGAACGAATTACATTGATATCGCCGACCGTTTTTACGAACGGTTAGAGCAACTGAAACACGAAGTACCGGCGGATGTGTCCATGACGGTTGCAGTGGATAACACCCTATTTATCAAGCGATCCGTAATGGAAGTAGCTGAAACGATCCTGATCGCGCTGGTTTTGGTCATCCTGGTGATCTATCTCTTTTTCCGGAACTGGAGCATCGCTTTCCGCCCGCTTATCGATATCCCCGTATCACTTATTGCCACGTTCTTTATCATGTACCTGTGCGGCTTTTCGGTCAATGTGCTGACGCTGCTGGCCATTGTGCTGGCCACCGGCCTGGTTGTGGACGACGGCATTGTGGTGACCGAAAATATTTATAAAAAGGTGGAAGAGGGCCTGTCACCGATACAGGCTGCCATTAAAGGGTCAAATGAGATCTTTTTCGCAGTGATATCCATTTCAGTCACCTTAGCCGCCGTCTTTTTGCCCGTCATGTTTCTGGAAGGATTTGTGGGGCGATTATTCCGCGAATTTGGGGTGGTGATAGCAGCTGCGGTGCTGATATCAGCGTTTGTTGCACTCACGCTGACCCCTATGCTGAATGCCTACCTGATGAAGAAAGGAGGCGCCAACCACTCCCGCTTTTATCAGCTGACCGAACCATATTTTGAGAAGATGACCCGTGGTTATGCCGATACCCTGAAAAAGTACATGCGGTATAAATGGCTCAGCTTTGTGGTGCTGATCCTGTGCTTCGCCATGGCTGTCTTTTTCTACGGACACCTTAAAAAGGAGACCGCACCCTATGAAGACCGTAGCTACGTGAGCGTGAACGTAACCGCACCCGAAGGAAGCTCCTATACGTACATGGATCGTATCATGCTTGATTTGATCGATCTGGTCAATGATTCTATTCCGGAGAAAATGACCAACCTGGTGAATACGGCGCCCGGTTTCTCAGGATCCGGATCACCCAATAATGGCAGGATGCGGATCTCACTGATTCCGCCGGACGAGCGGGAGCACTCGCAAAATGAGGTTGCGCAGACACTCAACCGTCAGATGCGCCAGATTACCGGTGCTCGCGGCTTTGCCACCCAACAACCTACCATCTCATTAAACCGGCGCGGTGGTATGCCAGTGCAATACATCATTCAGGCACCAACCTTTCAGAAACTGGAAGAAAAGATACCGGAATTCATGGACGCTGCGAACAATCATCCTGCTTTTTCCGTGGTGGACATCGATCTGAAATTCAACCGGCCTGAGCTGACTGTCAGCATTAACCGGGATAAGGCGCAAAGTATGGGGGTATCTGTACTGGACGTCGCGCAGACGCTGCAGCTGTCCCTCAGCGGCCAACGCTTTTCTTATTTCATCATGCAGGGGAAACAATATCAGGTGATCGGGCAGTTTGCTGACACGGATCGGAGTTCACCGCTTGACCTGGCGTCTATATCCGTCCGAAACCAGTCGGGAGAACTGATCCAGCTGGACAACCTGGTCACTATTGAAGAACACAGCAGCCCGCCACAACTTTTCCATAACAACCGCTTCATGTCCGCCACCGTTGCAGCGACCCCGTCGGCTGGTACCAGTCTCGGCGAAGCCATCAGCGCGATGGATGAGATCGCCGACAACGTGCTGGATGACAGTTTTTCAACGGACCTCGGCGGTGAGTCCAGGGACTTTACGGAAAGCAGTTCCAATACCGCTTTTGCCTTTGGTCTGGCGCTCCTGCTGGTATACCTGATCCTGGCTGCCCAGTTTGAGAGCTTCCTCGATCCGTTTATCATCATCCTGACCGTACCCATGGCAGTAGCCGGCGCCCTGCTTTCCCTGTGGCTGACCGGCGAAAGCTGGAATATTTTCAGCCAGATCGGAACGGTGATGCTGATCGGCCTGGTAACCAAAAACGGGATACTGATCGTAGAATTTGCCAACCAGCTCAAGGAACAGGGAAAACCTGTTCACGAGGCCATATTAGAGGCCTCAGAGGCAAGGCTCCGCCCTATTCTGATGACCAGCCTGACCATTGCCCTCGGCGCTTTACCGATCGCCATGGCCTTCGGAGCCGCCGCAACCAGCCGGGTGGGCATGGGGGTTGTGATCGTAGGCGGCACCCTGTTCTCGCTCATTCTGACGCTTTTTGTCATACCGGCAATTTATGCACTTTGGTCCCGGGAACACAAACACAACGCCGAACTGGAAGAAGTAAAGATGACAGAAAACGAAGTATTGGTTCAATAAGCATGAGAAAGGTTCTTTTTAGCATATTGTGCTTCCATATTTTTCAGACCGTTAACGGACAGGATACACTGACGCTCAGGCAGGCCATCGCACTGGCATTGGAGCAGAACTATGATATCAGGCTGGTAGCTACCAATGAGGCTATTGCCAGTAACAATGTGAATATTGCCAGCGCGGGAATGCTGCCCAGCATCAGCGGTGATGTTTCGGGCACCGCCGCCATCCAGAACACCACACAGACCCTCCTGAGCGGAGAAACCCGTTCGCTGGTCAATGCCAACAGCTCGTCCCTGGCTTATGGTGTCAATCTTGACTGGACGATCTTTGACGGATTCCGGATGTTCACCCGTTACGACCAACTAAAGGAGTTGGAAAAACTGGGCAAAACTGCCATGAAACAGGCGATCCTGAACACCATCTACGGGGTAATGAACCAATATTTCGCCCTGGCTCAGCAGCAGCAGCAGCTGAAAGCACTGGAAACGGCGCTGGAACTTTCTGCTTTTCGCCTGAATATGGCTGAAAACCGTTACCAGATTGGCCGTGCTTCGAAACTGGAGGTATTGGCCGCCCGTGTCGACCTGAATACCGATACCACCAACCTGCTGCGGCAGCAGGATGCCTATCGCTCTACCCGTATCCTGCTTAATGAGTTACTTGCCAGGGATGTTAACCTCACTTACCGGGTTGAGGATGCTATTATTATCACAACGGATTTACCTTACGAACAACTGGCTGTACAGGCGGAACAACATAATCCGGACCTCCAGGCAGCCCTCATCAATACACGGCTGGCAGAACTCAATCACAAGCTGGTGAAAGGCAACCGCTATCCGGTGGTTAACGTCAGTTCAG
>CAZJKM010000050.1:0-19078 GCA_964546645.1 uncultured Sphingobacteriaceae bacterium | reverse complement strand
CGGTCTGTCCATATCTCCGGTACGACCTTGTGGCGGAGTACCTCTTCTTTATTTACAGTAAGCTTGAATTTTTTCGTCGGCAGGAAATTCTCCCGGGTCCCATCGGGATAGGCGTATTGGTCTTGCGGATCATCCGATAGGAGGATGCCCAGGATAGAAGACAATTCTACAGCCTGTGTTATTTTGTAATCCTGGTACCGGATGATATCCCGTACACCCTGGATAAACTGCCGGTTCTCCATACTGATCGGGAGGGGGGCCGCTTCGTTTACTTTGCCCTTCATCTGCCGCAGGTACCAGTCGGCACTCAGCAGACTGAGGTTGACCACCCGGATATCCGGACGGACGTTTTCCACTTCCTGTACGTACCACAGCGGGTAGGTGTCATTATCGCCATAGGTGAACAGGATTGCATTGGGAGCACAGGATTCCAGGTAATTTTTAGCCAGGTCACGGGCGACGTATTTGGTGGATCGGTCGTGGTCATTCCACCCCTCTTTCGCCATTAATACGGGAGCCATCAGGAACCCGAGTACAGTTGCCCCAATACCTGCGTTGCGGGCCGTGAGCTTTTTGGCGAGCCATTCGGCGATACCGGCGACACCCAGACCGATCCAGATGGCGAAGGCGTAAAAGGAGCCGGCATAGGCATAGTCGCGCTCACGCGGCTGCAGTGGATTCTGGTTCAGGTATAACACGATGGCGAGGCCGGTAAAGAAGAATAGCAGCCCCACAATTCCCGCATCTTTCTGGCTGCGTTTAAAGTGCCACCACGCTCCGATCAGCCCTAGTATCAGCGGAAGGAAGTAGAAGGTATTGCGGGACGGGTCGGTCTTTACATCTTCAGGCAGCGCATCCTGTCCGCCCAGCAGTGCGTTATCAATGAATTTAACACCGCTGATCCAGTTGCCGTTAGTAAACTCACCATGGCCCTGCTTGTCGTTTTGCCGGCCCACAAAGTTCCACATAAAATAGCGGGCATACATGTGGCCGACCTGGTAGGTGAAAAAGAACCGCAGGTTATCACTGAAGGTGGGTTGCTGGTTTTCCCCCAGGTTCAGCCAGCTCCGGTAAAAGCCGGGATGGTTATCCCTGCTGCTGTAAATACGGGGTAACAGGGTGGTGCGATCATACACATAACTGAATTTCTGGCCCGCTTTTTCATACTGCGTTTCACCTTTCCGGTAAATATTGGCGCCGTACTTAACGTCAATCGGTCTGGAATCAAAGTAGGGGCCATTGAGCAGCGGCTCATCGCCGTACTGTTCCCGGTTCAGGTAACTTAGAAAAGAAAACGCGTTATCCGGGTCGCTGTTGTTCAGGGTCGGGTTTGCTTTCGCACGAATCAGGACCATGGCGAAAGAACTGTAGCCAAATATAATAAATGCAGTACACAGCAATACCGTATTCAGCATTGGTTTGGCCTTTTGGATAGAGTACCAGATGCCATAGCCCACACCTCCGGCAACAAGCAGTACAAACACAGTAAACCCTGTACCAAAGCCCATTCCGAGTGAATTGACGAAAAACAGGTCAAAGTACGCAGCCAGTTTGATCAGGTATTGGATAATGCCCCATAAAATAAGTCCGAGTACAACCACACTGATGATGAGTGCGCGTATGACACCGGCATTGGTTGCCTTTTCCGTTCTGCGGAAATAGACCACCAGTGCCAGTGCGGGGATGGCGAGCAGGTTGAGCAGGTGAACGCCGATCGAAAGTCCCATGATATAGGCAATAAAAACAAGCCAGCGATCGGCTCCCGGTTCGTCTGCATGTGCATCCCATTTGAGGATGGCCCAGAATACTACCGCCGTACAGAGTGAAGACATCGCATAGACTTCTGACTCAACGGCAGAGTACCAGAAGGTGTCTGAAAAGGTGTAAGCCAGCGCACCGACAAGGCCGGCTCCCATGATCCGGATCAGTGCGCCTTGTGTCAGCTCCGTGCCACGTTTCCAAAGTACCTTGCGGGCGAGGGCTGTAATGGTCCAGAACAGGAACAGTATCGTAAAGCCGCTGGAAACCGCTGAGCCGATATTCATCCAATAGGCGATGAATTCCGGACGGGCGAAAGCCAGGTTTGAAAAAATATTCTGCAGCATAAGGAACAAGGGAGCGCCGGGCTGATGCACGATCTGCATTTTATAGGCGGCCGCAATAAACTCACCGCAGTCCCAGAAACTGGTAGTAGGCTCCAGTGTGAGTATGTAAACGGTGGTCGCAATAATAAAGCCGGCCCAGCCCAGTATGTTGTTGATCTTGTTATAATCCATGTTCAGTAACGATATGCTATAAAATATGACGGCCCGAAAATAAGCATTCGGTTGAGAAAACAGGTACTATTTAACAAAAATAGTGATCTGCTTTTTGCTGTGCGCTCTTTGCTCTTTGCGCCCTGCGAACAGCGAATTGCGCATAGCGACCGATCACGAAAGAAAAACAAAAAAATTTGTGTGGTTTAAAATAACGGTCTATATTTGCAGACCGTTTACGGAAAACACCTTTTACAAGGTTGAATTGCCCGATAGTATAATGGTAGTACGACAGATTTTGGTTCTGTTTGTCTAGGTTCGAATCCTGGTCGGGCAACCACAGAAAAGAGACTCGGATTGTTTATAGAGATATGCAATCCGAATTTTTTTTAACCCAATACGCGCAACATGCCCCTGCAATTTAACACCGTCAAATTATTCTCCGGATCGGGCAGTACCGAGCTTGCTGAGAAGATCGCTGCTTCTTACGGTAAGGCATTAGGTAAGATGACTGTCTCCCGTTTCAGTGATGGCGAAATACAACCTTTTTACAATGAGTCGGTGCGTGGCAGTGATGTGTTCCTGGTTCAATCTACTTACCAACCCATTGATAATCTGTTTGAGATGCTGCTGATGATTGATGCAGCAAAGCGTGCGTCTGCACATTATATTACGGCGGTGGTACCTTATTTCGGTTATGCCCGGCAGGACCGGAAAGATAAGCCACGTGTGGCCATCGGCGCCAAAATGATTGCTAATCTTATTACGGCTGCGGGAGCCTCCCGTATTATGACGATGGACCTGCATGCCGCACAAATTCAGGGTTTTTTTGATATTCCGGTAGATCACCTGGATGCGTCGGTCATTTTTGTGCCGCATATCAAATCCCTGGCTTTGCCTAACCTGACCATTGCTTCGCCGGATATGGGTGGCTCTTATCGTGCCCGGACATTTGCCAAATACTTCAATGCGGAGGTGGTCATCTGCGATAAGCGGCGGAAGCGGGCGAACGAAATTGAAGCCATGTCCATTATCGGGGATGTGAGCGGGCAGGATATTGTGCTGATAGATGATATCTGCGATACAGCCGGTACGCTGTCCAGGGCAGCCGGACTGATCATGGAAAGTGGTGCCAACAGCGTACGAGCGGTTTGTACGCACCCGGTGCTATCCGGAAACGCGTATGAGACGATTGAAAAGTCGGCACTTACAGAGTTGATCGTTACCGATACCATCCCGCTCAAGCGGGAAAGCCCTAAGATTAAAGTGCTCTCTACGGCAGACCTGTTTGCCCGGGCAATTACGAATGTGAACGAACACGGGTCGATTGCAGAACTTTTCCGGGTAGAAGAATAGCCTGCCGCTGATCCTCTGAAATAAAGAAAAAATCTTCAGATTATTTTTCTATCTTTGCGCCTTCAAATTATATTATATATATGAAATCAATTGCTATTAGCGGTTCTCTGAGAGAGAACGTAGGGAAAAGAGATGCCAAGGAGCTGCGTTATGAGGGCAAAGTGCCCGCAGTGCTGTACGGTGGTAAAGAACAATACCACTTCTCGGTGTCCGCAACTGATTTGAAACCACTGGTGTATACGCCGGAGGTTCATTTCGTTGATTTGGATCTGGGAGGTAAAAAATTCCAGGCTATTGTACAGGAAACCCAGTTTCATCCGTTGACTGACCAGCTTCGTCACATCGATTTCCTGCTGCTGGACGATAAGAAAGAGGTTACTGTAAGTATTCCCGTACAGTTAACAGGTACCTCACCTGGTGTTAAAATGGGTGGTAAACTGGTTCAGAAACTTCGCCGGTTACGGGTGAAAGCGCTGCCAAAAGATCTTCCCCAACATATTGAAATCGGTCTGGAACCATTGGAAGTAGGTAAATCAGTACGCGTGGAAGAGATTAAAATAGATCGTGTGAAAGTGCTTAATAATACGGATGATACGATTGTCTCTGTCGTTATGTCACGTGCACTGCGCCAGGCTGAGCAGGAAGCTGCAAAGGCAGCAAAAGGCAAATAAATAGTATTATTATACAAGAGTACGGGAGCATCACTGGCAACAGAGATGCTCTTTTTTGTTAAATCTGAGCAGATACGAAGCATACGATGTCAAAATACCTGATAGTCGGATTAGGCAATATCGGTCCGGAATATGTGGATACAAGGCATAATATCGGCTTTATGATTGCCGATGAACTGGTCAGGGAGGCGGGTGCCTCTTTCTCCGTGCTGCGTTATGCTTACTACGCAGAATTCAGGAGCAAGGGGAAGACCATCTATGTGATCAAGCCTACTACGTATATGAACCTGAGCGGGAAGGCCGTAAATTACTGGATGCAGCAATTGAAACTGCCGTTGGAGCAAATATTGGTGGTTGTCGACGATCTCGCCTTACCATTCGGGAAGATACGGCTGCGGGCAAAAGGCAGCAGTGCCGGGCATAACGGCCTGAAAAGCATCGAAGCGCTTTGCGGAGGGCAGGACTATCCGCGGCTTCGTTTTGGTATCGGAAGTGATTTTCCGAAAGGCCGCCAGGTAGACTATGTACTGGCTCCGTTTGATGACGATGAGCAGAAAGACCTGCCCGTGCTCATCAGTCAGGCAGTAAAGATCATTCATGGCATATGCGATGCCGGATTGGAGCGGGCCATGAATACGTTTAATAAATAATAACTGAAATTGTACGGTTTTAGTTATTGTTTTAACATAAAAAAACCGACTTTTGCAGCATCAAAATAATCAGGAAGATGTAGGAGTTTAACGTCAGGGATATGGAAGAGTTGGATATGCTGGTAGAACAGACGGAAGTACTGATTGCAGGGGGTAATCAGGCACAGTTAAAAGCGTATTTGGACGAGCTGAATATTTCTGATGTAGAGAACCTGATCGACGAATTGCCTGAATACGGTCCATTGTTTATTGAAACACTCAGTATCAACCGGGCTGTCAATGTATTCAGGATCCTGGATTTCCCCACCCAGGAGCGGATTATCAAAAAGCTGTCCGGACCGAAAATCTCCGAAATTATCAATGAGCTTCCGCCGGACGACCGTACGGCATTTTTTAGTGAGCTGCATGGTGATGCGGTGAAGAAAATGATTATCCTCCTTCCCCCGGCCGACCGGAAAGAGGCGCTTTCACTCCTGGGATACCCCGAAGACAGTGTCGGGCGGCTGATGACGCCGGATTATATTACGGTCAAACAACATTGGGATGTCACCAGGATCCTGGAACATATCCGTAAATACGGAAAAAACTCAGAGACCATCGATGTGTTGTATGTGATCGACTCAAACGGTGTGTTACTGGATGATATCCGGATCAGGGAGGTGCTGCTGGTACCTCCTGCAACAACGGTGAGTGACCTGATGGATGACCGGCTGATCGCGCTCAATGCGAATGACCCGCAGGAAGAGGCCATCAACATCTTCCGGATGAACAACCGTGTTGCCCTGCCTGTTGTTGATGAGCAGGGTATTATGCTCGGTATTGTGACCGTTGACGATATCCTGTGGATTGCGAATGAAGAATATACCGAAGACATCCAGCGGATGGGTGGGTCCGAAGCACTGGACGAGCCGTACCTGGATGTCTCCATTCTCAATCTGGTGAAAAAACGGGCCGGCTGGCTGGTCGTCCTGTTTATCGGCCAGCTGTTCACCGCCACCGTGATGGAGCATTATGAAGATAAGCTGGCCACTGCCATCCTGTTGTATACCTTTGTGCCGCTGATTATTTCCAGCGGCGGTAACAGTGGCTCGCAGGCATCATCACTGATCATACAGGCGATGGCGATGGGGGAGGTGACGCTGGGCGACTGGTGGCGGGTGATGCGGCGGGAAATTCTTTCGGGATTATTGCTGGGTCTGATCCTGGGATTGCTCGGGATGGGACGTATTTTCGGGTGGAACCTGTTTTCCGGTATTTACGGAAGCGACTGGCTGCTGATCGGCGGCACCGTGAGCATTTCGTTAACCTGCATTGTCCTCTGGGGATCACTGATGGGTGCCATGCTGCCCTTTATCCTGCGGAAACTGGGAGCGGATCCCGCCAGCTCATCCGCTCCGTTTGTGTCTACGCTGGTGGATGTTACCGGGCTGATCATTTATTTTTCCGTGGCGTCCATGATGCTGAAAGGTGTTCTGCTGTAGGAAAGACGCAGCCGGTATTTTACTGCTTCGTTTAATTCGTTAACTTTGCCTGTATACTTTCATCTTTTTACTGTGGAACGCCAGATTACCGATACGGATATATTATACGAGGATAACCACCTGATAGCCCTTAATAAGAGGGCGGGGGATATTGTACAGAAAGACAGCACCGGGGACGAGTCGCTGGATGAAAAGGTAAAAGCGTATCTGGTTGCGAAATATAACAAACCAAGGGGGGCTTTTCTGGGTGTGGTGCATCGCCTGGACCGGCCCGTCAGCGGCGTGATCCTCTTTGCCAAGACCAGCAAGTCGTTGGAGCGGATTAACCTGATGTTTAAAAACCGGGAGATGCATAAGACCTATTGGGCGGTGGTCCGCAATCAACCGGCCGAAGACCAGGGTCACTTGAAGCACTGGCTGGTGAAAGACCCGGAAAAAAATATCACCAAAGCGTATGACCAGGAGGTGAAACGGGGACAGTTTTCGGAGCTGTATTATCGGGTGGCCGGCGCATTCAACGGATATTACCTGATAGAAGTAAACCCCATTACCGGCAGGCCGCACCAGATACGGGTACAATTATCTACCCTCGGGTGTTCGATTGTAGGTGATAATAAATATGGTTACCCCCGGGGCAGCCGGAAACAAAGTATCAGCCTGCATGCCCGGCAGCTTGAATTTACCCACCCCGTAACAAAGGAACCCATAAAGATCGTGGCTCCTTTGCCCGATGACGGTTTCTGGAATAATTTCGGGCAGTTTATAGAATAATGATATGGAACGTATTTGGATATATCAGGCTGGCAGGGAACTGAATAATCAGGAAGAAGCGCATGTATTGGCAAAACTGGATCAGTTTGTATCGCAATGGCACGCTCATGGCAAACAATTGGCGGCCTGGGCGGAGGTAAGGTACGGTTACTTTATTATCATTGCGGTGAACGAATCAGCGGCTCCTCCAACCGGATGTTCCATTGATAAGTCCGTGCATTTACTGAAAGAGCTGGAGCAGGAACTACAGGTCAGCCTTTTTGACCGGATGCAAATTGCCTATCGTGACGGCGAAGTGGTCCGGGTCGTTTCGCGCCCTGTGTTTGAGCAACGGATTGCCGAGGGGGAAATTAATGAGGATACCCTCGTCTTCAATAACCTGATACAATACAGTGCTGCGCTGCAGACGGAGTGGGAGGTGCCATTCAGGAAGAGCTGGCATGCAAAAGTCTTTGCCGTTTAACGCCTCAGGGTACTTGTACGTGCCCCATATAGCGTACAATGGTTGCTGCTTTCCGGTTGATATAGGCGGTCGGTTTTGCGGGAGACCAGCGCCGGGGATTGGGCAGTACGGCGATGAGGAGGGCTGCCTGCCGCCTGGTCAGACTGCCGGCAGATTTTCCGAAGTAATACTGTGCCGCACTTTCTGCACCATATAGCCCGTCGCCGGTTTCTATCACATTCAGATATACTTCCAGGATACGCTTTTTGCTCCATAATGTTTCAATGAGGATGGTGAAGTAAGCTTCGCAGCCCTTGCGGAACCAGGAGCGGCGGGGCCACAGAAAAACGTTCTTTGCAACCTGTTGGGAGATGGTGCTCCCGCCACGCAGGCGCTTCCCTTCTTTGTTCCGTTCATAAGCATCGGCGATCGCTTGGGTATCAAACCCCCAATGCTCCGGAAAACGCGCGTCTTCACCGCTGATGGCCGCCCGCTTCAGGTTGTCTGACAGATCCTCATAGGCAACCCAGCGTTTTTGCAGTTTCCACTCTTTCCCCTCCGCCTTTCGCTCCAGTCCGCGCTGGATCATCAGCCAGGTAACCGGTGGATTGATGAACCGGAGAGCGCCTGCCCAAACAACGGTGATGACAAAAATATACAACAGGAGCCTGCCCGCCAGCCACAGGTATTTTTTGGCGGTGCGGATGGGTGCCCCGGATCCTTTACGGGGTTGCCTGCGGTTATGGTGTTTCCTGACCACTGCTGAAGAAAATTGTGTGAACAAAAAAAGGGCATATGATTGCATATACCCTTTTTTTGTTCGTCATGATTAGACTATTCTGCCACAACTTCAAACGGAACCTGCACTTTTACTTCCTTATGCAGATTCAGGTTTGCCAGATACTCACCCAATACTTTCGGGTCAGTCTCAAAGGTAATGCGGCGGCGGTCAACCTCAAAGCCTTGTTTTTTCAGTGCGTCAGCGATCTGGATGCTGTTCACGGATCCGAAGATCTTTCCGGTTTCACCGGCTTTCGCACCGATCGTTAGCTTAACACCTTCCAGTTTAGCAGCCACTGCTTCTGCATCTTTCCTGATTTTGTCCTGCTTAAACTGTACTTGTTTAATGTTCTCTGCCAGTACCTTTTTTGCAGAAGAGGTAGCCAGAATGGCAAAACCCTGAGGAATCAGGTAGTTACGACCATAGCCGGGCTTGACGGTTACGATGTCGTCTTTTTCCCCCAGTGCCTTAATATCTTGTTTTAAAATAACTTCCATGTGATTACCTCCCTATTTTAATGAATCTGCCACGTAAGGTAATAAACCAATGTGCCGGGCACGTTTGATGGCCTGTGCTACTTTGCGCTGAAACTTCAGTGATGTGCCGGTCAGACGGCGCGGAAGGATCTTACCCTGGTCGTTCACGAATTTCAGCAGGAAGTTGGCATCTTTATAATCGATGTACTTGATGCCGTTTTTCTTAAAACGGCAGTATTTTTTACGGGTATCCTCTACTTTAGGGGCCGTAACATATTGTATCTGGTCTCTTGCCATTATTGAGCTACCTCCTCAGTTTTGGGTTCCGGTTTTTTGTCGAAAGCACCGCTGCGCTTTTTCTCGTTGTAAGCCAATGCATGCTTGTCAAGAGAGATGGTCAGGAAACGCATTACACGCTCATCACGCTTGTACTCAATTTCAAGTTTGCTGATCAATTCACCCGGAGCCTTGAATTCAGTTAGGTGATAATACCCGGTGGTTTTCTTTTCAATCGGGTACGCTAATTTTTTCAAACCCCAATTATCTTCGTGGATAATTTCGGCTCCGCCTTCGGTCAGGATGTTTTTGAATTTGGCAATCACCTCTTTCGATACATCTTCTGAAAGCAACGGGGTAAGAATGATAACGGTTTCGTACTGTTGCATGTTAACAATTAAATGAATAACTTATAAATCCGTATTTAACGGGATGCAAAGGTAATAAACTAATTTGAAAATTTGAAAATTAATTGATTTGAAGATGTTTGTGCAGCTCGCTATCAGCGTATAACAAATGTGTATGTTTGGTTTAGCTTAATAATGAACAGCTTATCGTTCAGCCAATCTTCAAATCTTCAAATTTTCAAATCTTCAAATCAAAAATAAGTATCTTCGTGCCGATGGATCATTTTATTGTCTCAGCAAGGAAGTATCGTCCGGTGGCGTTTGATACCGTGGTTGGTCAGCGGCATATCACCGGCACACTAAAAAATGCTATTAAAAATAACCAGCTTGCACAGGCGTTCCTGTTTTGCGGACCGCGCGGCGTGGGGAAGACCACCTGTGCACGTATTCTGGCTAAGACGATCAATTGCCAGCAGCTTACCGCTGATGCGGAAGCCTGCGACCATTGCGAGAGCTGTGTCTCCTTTCGGAATGGCAGTTCGTTCAGTATTCACGAACTGGATGCGGCTTCAAACAATTCCGTGGATGACATCCGCAGTTTGATTGAGCAGGTACGCATACCGCCGCAAAGCGGAAAATTTAAAATATATATCATTGATGAGGTGCACATGCTTTCGCAGCAGGCTTTCAACGCGTTCCTGAAAACGCTGGAGGAACCGCCTTCGTATGCCATCTTTATTCTGGCCACTACCGAGAAGCATAAGATATTGCCAACCATCCTATCCCGTTGCCAGATATTTGATTTTAACCGTATACAGGTGGAGGATATGGCTTCCCACCTGGCGGGTATCGCAACAAAAGAAGGGGTGACGTTTGATCCGGACGGATTGCACCTGATCGCACAAAAAGCAGACGGCGGGTTACGGGACGCACTCTCCATGTTCGACCAGATTGTCAGTTTTTCCAATAAAAAAGTAACGTACCAGGCGGTTATAGACAATCTGAATATACTGGATTATGACTATTACTTCCGGATAACCGAAGCAATCGTTGCCGAGCAGCCTGCCACGGCCTTGCTGCTTTTTGACAAGATACTGAGCAGCGGTTTTGACGGCAGTCATTTCATTGCAGGCCTATCTTCCCATTTCCGGGACCTGCTCATGGTGAAGGATGACAGCACACTGGGTTTGCTGCAGGTCAGCGAGACGATCCGGCAGCGGTATGCCCTGCAGTCCAAGGATGTCAGTGTCGGATTACTGCTTTCGGCACTGAATATTGCCAACCAGTGTGAGATCAATTACCGGATGAGCAAAAACCAACGTTTACAGGTAGAGCTGACACTGCTGAAGATGTGCCATCTGTCGTCGGCTATTCAGCTGGCGGGACAGGGAGCGAACGGGGGAGAGCAGCCGGTAAAAAAAAAACCTGACACACCGGTAGCTCCCCCGACGGCGGTTGCCGCTGCAACGGTTTTGCCGGCAGGAAATCCTGCACCATCATCCCCGCCGGTACCGCCCGAAAAGGAGTTGACGCCGTCAGCGAATGCCAAACCGGACGCCGTACAGCAAGGGGCTACCGGCGGATGGAAATCGGTCAGCATCCGTACTTCTGTACCTAACCTGGAAGCGATCTTTGAGGATAAAGAGGCTCCATCCGGGACGGAACCGGATTATGTAAAGGGAACAGCAAACGAACCCTTCTCCATAGATGATTTGCTCCGGCATTGGCATCAGTTTGCTGATCAGGCAAAAGCGACAGGCAAAATAAGCCTGTTTACGCTGATGACCGCACACGCACCGAAACTGACACCGGATGGCCAGATTGAAGTAATGGTCGAGAACGCAATACAGGAAAACCTGCTGACCGAGTCAAAGATTGATATGCTTAATTTCCTCCGGCAGCAACTGCGGAACTTTTCGGTTGGGCTGATCCCGGTGCCTATTGCCCAGGATACGAAAAGGAAACCGTATACCAATCAGGAAAAATACCAGGCTATGGCTGCCAAGAATCCCCTGCTCGACAAATTCAGACAGGAGTTTAACCTGGGCTTCGAATAAGGGTATCACTTTTTTCAGAAACCCCTCCTTATTTGGATTATTGCTATTTTAACACTCCTGTTCTTGATCAGTCATCAGCGCAGATGGCAGTGTCTCTTCGGCCAGATACAGGGGCAGCGAAACATAAAAAGTAGTGCCGCCGCCCAAAACACTCTCCACCCAGATGCGTCCGTCCTGTAATGCCACAAATTCCTTACAGAGGAACAGTCCCAATCCGGTACCTTTTTCGTTAGCTGTGCCGTAGGTGGAGGTCACATCCTGTAAAAAAATATGGTTGATATGCTTTTCGCTGATGCCGATGCCGTTATCCTGAATCGAAATAATCCCGTTTTTAAAGTGGGCATCCGGTTTCGCACAAATCTGTACCGTGCCGTTTTCCGGTGTGAATTTGAGTGCATTGCTCACAATGTTCCGGATCACCAGTTCCAGCATGTCCTTGTCAGCGATCACTTCCAGCTCCGGCGAGATAGCGGTTCGGAGGCTGATCTTCTTTTTGGCTGCAAGGATAGACTGTGCCTCCAGGATACGTAGGGCAATGGTTTCAACCGGTACATAGGTCAGTGAGGGTTTCAGCCCTTTGATCTGCCTGGAAGTCCAGGAGAGTAAATTATTCAGTAGGTCGGATGTGTTACGCGAAACAAGTAACAATTCACTTCTAAGCTGGTTTGTACGCTGTTCCTCCAAAACGCCGGAGTTCATGATCTCGAGTACACCGGTAATCATATTCAACGGGTTACGAAGGTCATGTGCGATGATGGATATGAGCCGGATGATTTCGGTGTTTTGCTGTTGAAGCGCTCCGTTTTGTAATTGAATCCGCTCATTTTGGGCCTGGATCCGCTGGGCATGCCGGTCGGCCAGAATTTTTTCGCGCTCAAAGTTCCCACGGAGGTAAATGGTGACACTGTAAATACAGACGATAATGATGATATAGCAGGAAGACAAGTCAAAATAACGATAGGAAAGGGCTGTGTATCCACTGGCGGAAATTTCCGGCCAGTAGTAGTGCTCAATGATCAGCAGCAGCGTTGGTATTGCGATATGTAAAGCGGTCCACAGCCGGTGGAAACCTTGCTGGGTGAAAGCAATTAACAGTAAATAAGTGAGAAAGAACAGATAAATGGTTGGCCCGTTACTCCCTGCATTAAAAAAAAAGTTAAAGGTCAGGATGATGTAACTCATCACTGCATAGAAATTCATACTGTTCTTATAGATTCGCCGGAATCTGGACAGGTAGTAGAAATAAAACTGTGCCGCGATAGCCAGTACCAACATCCAACCTACCGCTGGTAAATTCAGAAAAATGTTGAAAGGAAGCAATGCCAGCAGCAAAAGCAGCGTGATCACACTGATGGAATTAAAGGCTCTGTTGCCTGCGGTAAAATGTTCTGGTCTGCCAATTAACCAGTTCCAGAGGTGACGTGCTTTTGCCAGCATAAAAATGCAATTATGCAGCTAAAGTACTTATTTACTTAAATAGTTGCAATGCGTATGGTCAGTAAGTCATCAACAGCAGGGTAAAAAGTGAAAAAAATTGACAGTGATCCGGATAAATCGTATACTTGTCTTTGCTCACTGACCAATGTTGACGCCGCCGGAAATACAAAATGATGAAATGGAACTGCTGTTAAGACTGCGGAGCGGAGATCATGTGGCATATACGCAGCTATATAAGCAGTACAGCGCGACCTTGTACAGTAACATGCTGCGACTGGTGAATGACCCGGATGCGGCTGAAGATTTATTGCAGGATCTTTTCCTGAGAATATGGACGAATCGTGCAGCCATTAACCCGGATCTTACCTTTAAAGGGTACCTGTTTACCTGCTCCCGGAATCTGGTGTATGATTACCTCCGGCATGCAACGGTACGGCAGCAGCTTGAGCGGTATTTGCAGGTTGCCCTGCAGGAAGGATACCAGCATATCCAGGAAGATATTTTCTACAGTGAAACCAACGAAATCTTACAAAATGCCATCGCCCAGTTACCACCCCAGCGGCAGCGAATATATACCATGTGTAAGATGGAAGGGTTGTCGTATGATGAGGTCGCGAAGGCATTACATATCGGCCGGGCTACCGTTCAGGATCATATGGTTAAAGCAAACCGGTTTATTAAAGAAAAAATCCGGAGTACCGATGTGATACTCCTGGTCGGCATATTCAGTATATTGTTCTTGCCTTAATTCCCGGTTACGCACATAAATTTTAACTTTTTTTATTTTCCGGCCCACCTGTTTTTCCACTTGTCCGTATTTATAGGAAAGAACCAGTGTGGAAAGACAGGAAGATATTATCAGGTTAATTGTTCGGTACCGCAACCGGAAAGCCACGCCCGGGGAGGTGGAGCGGCTGTTACGCTATATCCATGAAGAAGGGAAGGAGGAGCTGATTAAAAACGCTTTATCTGACGGGCTGTTGGATAACGTACCGGAAGCTTCCGGACCGTCAGCAGAAGTACAGCAACGGCTTGACCGGGTACTGAGCCACCTGGAACAGCAAATAATGCCGCCGGCGAAACCTAAAAGAAGAACCGTTTATGCCTATATCAGCGTCGCCGCGACCATACTGGCCGTGTTGGTTACCGGTTGGTATTTCTATCGGGAGGAGCCGGTCGTTGTGCAGGGGCAGGATCTTAACCCGGGCGGTAACCGGGCAATTCTTACGCTCGCGGATGGTACGAGCATCGATTTGGATAGCGTCCCGAGCGGACAGCTTGCCGAACAAAGCAATGCAGTGATCACTAAAACCGATGACGGTCGCATTATTTATAAGTCTCTGGGTAAAGAAACCACGACCGACATCAAGTATAACACCATCACCGTCCCTAAAGGGGGGCAGTATCAGCTGATACTGCCGGATGGCAGCAGGGTATGGCTGAATGCACAATCAGTGCTGCGTTACCCTGTAACATTCAGCACCCGTGAACGCAGTGTAACATTCAGGGGGGAAGCATACTTTGATATTGTGTCGGCTGCCCGTGCCCCTTTTCATATTGAAACAGATGGTCAGCGTATCGAGGTGCTTGGTACCACGGTCAATCTCACGGCTTATGACACGGGTCCGACCGCCACTACACTAGTAAGCGGCAGTGTACGTGTTACAAATACTATTTCGGGAAAATCCACGGTATTGCAACCGGGCCAACAGGCCCGATTATCAGGTAGCGACATGCGGATTTTACCGGCTGACATAGATGCGGTTTCTGGCTGGAAAGACGGTACGTTCATCTTCCATGATGAAGACCTGGGAACTCTGATGCTGCAGCTTTCGCGCTGGTATGACTTTGAGGTCGATCCAGAAGCTCTTCCGAAGAAGCGGTTTGCGGGTATTTTGCCCCGCAATACCCAATTGTCCAAGATTCTGCAGGTGATTGAGGCGGAAACAGGATTAAAATTTACGATTACTGAAAGGAGGTTGCATATAGAAAAGTAAAGGATACGATTAATGAGGATTAAAAAGCTGAAACCCGACGGCAATCGGGTTCCAGAACGAAAGGGTTCTCTCAACTACTCGCTAAAGTAAAATTAAATTGTTCACCCAATCTTAACAAAAGTATGAATAAAAATGAATTGTTCATAGCCATGAAGCTTGCTATACTTCTAACCATGACCCTGTCTTGGCAGGTCTATGCCGGTGCAGAGGCACAGCAAATCACGCTTACCGTAAAAAACGAACCACTCTTTCAGGTTATCAAAGAGGTGCAGAAGCAAAGCGGATATGCTTTCCTGTTCAGCATGGAATACATGCAAAAGGCTCGGCCGGTTTCATTGAAGGTGAAGAATGCTTCTCTTGAAGAAGTGCTGCCTTTACTGTTTAAAGATCAACCATTCCGGTATAGTGTACACGACAAAATTCTGCGGATAGAGCCGGCGGTCGCTGTCCACCCGGATCCGCCAGTCATCCAGCAGCAACAACGGAATATTTCCGGTAACGTAACCGACAAACTTGGCAATCCCTTGCAGGGAGTAACCGTCACGGTAAAAGGAACAACGAGGCATACGATAACCGATGAGCGGGGTAATTATGTCCTTGCGATACCGGAAGGCCAGCACACGTTGGTATTTACCACTGTTGGTTTTAATACGGAGGAGCGGGCGATCGGCAATCAGAACACGCTGAATATTACGCTTACCGAATCAATCAGTGATCTGGACGAAGTGATTGTGGTGGGCTATGGAACGCAGAAGAAGAGTGATATTACCGGTACCGTTGCCTCCATCCCGAAAGAAAGGCTGGATATGGTGCCAAATCTTAATATTGCACAGGCCATCCAGGGCGCTATTCCCGGAATCCAGATCCAGCAAACGGCATCCGGCGCTTCCCCGCGGGAGTCCATTATGATCAGAGGGCGTAACTCCATACAGGCCAGTAATTCCCCCCTGATTGTGGTAGACGGAATACCTTACGGAGGTGCACTGAGTGATATTAATCCTAATGATATTCAGTCAGTTGAGATACTTAAAGATGCTTCTGCAGCTGCGATATACGGTTCTAGGGGTTCAAATGGTGTTATTCTTATTACGTCCATGAAAGGTATAGAAAGTGAGCCGAAAATCAAGTATGACGGGTATTATTCCAAACAGAGCTTTTCGAATTATCCGGATTACATGGACGGAGGTCAATATTACGATTATAAGATGACGCGTTTTGCCGGTTCCATGACGGATTCAGAAAAAAGGATATATGAATCCGGTGAATGGGTGGATTGGACGGATTTGGGTACACGCGCAGGGCGAAGTCAGCAACATAATGTATCGGTATCCGGAGGAGGTAAATCATCCAAATATTATCTCTCAGGCAACTTTCTTGACGTTAAGGGATTATTAGTAAACGACGATTATCTGCGTGCTACCGGTCGGGTCAATATGGATACCAGAATATCAAGCTGGCTGACGGTGGGTACCCAAACGCAGCTGGCTTATAGCGATGAAAGCGGTCTCGGACCGGATGTTTCCATGTTATCCAGGACGAATCCGCTCACAAAAGCCTATGAGGCTGACGGTAGCCTGGCAATCTACATCTGGGATGAAATTCAAACCACCGAGAACCCGCTTCAGTCTACCTTATTTGATAATACGGACTATTCGTATCAGGTGATCAGCAACAATTTTGCGATGATCGATTTTCCGTTTGTCAAGGGGTTTACTTATAGGCTGAATACCGGATTAAGATACCGGTCTTCTGTGGATGGGACCTATAGGGGGAGAAATACCAAAGCCGGGCTAGAAGCACGGGGAAGTGCAGAAACGGGCAGGTCAGAGAGCCTCAACACCGTTATTGAGAATGTTTTTTCCTATAACCGGACGCTCGGTATGCATACGATTGGAGCAACAGGGGTGTACAGTTATGAGAAAAATAAGTCTGCCGGCCAGACGATCAGTGCAAGCGGTTTCCCGAATGACTTCCTTAAATGGTACTCGGCAGCACAGGCAGAACTGGTAACACCTGCGTATAGTTTTAACGAGAATACTCTGATGTCTCAGATGTTGAGATTCAATTATTCGTATGATAGCCGCTATCTGCTCACGCTGACCGGTAGGAGAGACGGCTTTTCAGGTTTTGGTATTGACACCAAATGGGGGGTATTCCCGTCGGTTGCCGTAGGATGGAATCTTGGAAATGAGGCATTCTTTCCACTGAAGCACATCTTCAGTGAACTTAAACCACGCATCTCGTATGGCCTGAATGGAAATCAGGCGGTAGGCGCTTATGAATCCATTTCGAGGCTCAGCGAGCTGAATATGGTTGCCGCAAAACAAACCGTAGCTGGTTATATTCCCAGCAAACTTGGGCAGGAGACACTGGGATGGGAGGCGTCAACAACGTTGAATATCGGACTTGATTACGGCCTGTTGAAAAGCCGGATTACCGGCGACATTAACTTCTTTAAAACCAATACGCATGACCTGTTGCTCAACCGAAGCATATCGTCCGTTCACGGCATCACCTCTATCATACAAAATATAGGAAAGACGGCCAATACGGGTGTGGAGATGGCCATCCATTCAAAAAATATTGCGAATGGTAATGTTACATGGTCCACCTCTGCGAACGCAGCTTATACCAGGAATAAGATTGTGTCTTTATACGGAGAACTGGATGAGTTTGGCCGTGAAATAGATGACATAGGAAACGCATGGTTTATCGGAAAACCCATTATGGTTAACTATGATTTTGTATGGGATGGAACCTGGCAGCTTCATGAGGCGGAAGAAGCAGCAAAATGGGGTTCGCAGCCGGGGTTTGTTAAGCTGAGGGATGCGGACGGAAACGAGCAGCTTACCGGCGAAGACCGGCAGATCATCGGTCAGACGGACCCGAAATTTATTTGGGGACTGACCAATTCGTTTTCGTACAAAAATTTCATGCTGAATATATTTATCCACGGGGTGCATGGGGTTACCAAGCTGAATCCACTGATGTCTGATTACACAACGGCAGATATAAGGAGGAGTACCACCAATAAAGTCTGGTGGACGCCTGAAAACCCGACCAACGATTGGATAGTCAATCATCTGAACGCGGAATGGATGGCCGGCATTCAGGGTTACGTGTATGAAGATGCCAGTTTTATACGGGTAAAAGATATCTCTTTGGCCTATGATATTCCGCGCTCTATGCTTGACCGCTACGGTGTTGATAAATTACGGTTATTTTTTACAGCGAGAAATTCCATGACGTTTACAAAATGGCGTGGTCTTGATCCGGAATTAAACAGCCAAAGACAGGCTCCTCTGCAACAGGAATTTGTTCTGGGGCTTAATCTTGGTTTTTAATGGCTGGTTCCTGAAAATAAATAGATTGAAATCATGAGAAGTACATATAAATTAATAGCAATATGGGCAGTCATATCCCTCTTTGCTTCATGTAACAAGGAATTGCTTAGAGAGCGTCCTCCGCATCTTCTTACGTCTGAAACGCTGTATACCTCCTTTACCGGTTTTGACGCCGGTTTAAGCGGGTTGTATGCACTGGTCCGGCAAGAAAAAGAAGGCGTGACCCACGCACCGCAAGGCCATCAGTTAATGGGGGCGTTGTTCTTCTATGGAACAGACAATACAGTTACCAACCATTGGACCTATGGCATGGGATTGATCGCAGAAAACTGGAAAGAGCACAATAACCCTATGAATGAGGATATTGAGGCGGTCTTCAGCTGGCTTTATAAAGTTATTAATTCAGCCAATACCCTTATTAACAGAGCGGAAAATGATGAAGAGGTTGATTGGAGCGGCGGCCGCGGTAACCAGGAAGAAAATAAAAATATGATTATTGCCGAAGCAAAAGCCATCCGGGCATGGGCCTACCGGCATTTGACGTTCGGATGGGGCGATGTTCCTTTGAGCCTGGAGGAATCCAGTGGTACAACCATCAAAACCGACTGGGAAAGAACTCCTGTTGCCACCGTAAGGGCGCAAATAATTGAGGACCTGTTATTTGCTGAGGCCCGTATCGGCGTTGAACCGTCTCTTCGGGGAAGAATTACAAAAGGTGCTATTCAGCATTATCTCGC
>CAZJKM010000049.1:0-19719 GCA_964546645.1 uncultured Sphingobacteriaceae bacterium | reverse complement strand
GGAGGTATCTCCTCCCACCAGGTCGACGCCGTACTTACGACAAGCCAACAGGGCTCCCGCATACAGCTCATCCACGGCTTCCACGGGAAACCGGGAAGACAGGCCGATGGAGAACGTAATCTGCGAGGCAATGCCGTTCATGGCATAAATATCGCTGAGGTTGACCTGCACGGCTTTGTAGCCAAGGTGTTTCAGCGGCACATAACGCAGGTCAAAATGAATGCCTTCCAGCAGCAGGTCGGTCGAAACCAACACTTGCTTATCGATATAGGCGAGTACCGCCGCGTCATCCCCAATACCTTTTATGGTGGAGGGCTCTTTCAGTTCAACGGCCCCGGTAATCCGTTCGATCAGACCGAATTCGCCAAGCTGTTCTATATTGGTTGTTTCCTTATTGTCAAACATCTTCGTTATGAATAGCGTGCACGGGCTTATTCCCGTCTTCTATTAATTCCATCCCGAACAGACGGGACAGGTGTTGCTTTAGTTTTTCCTTCACATCCTCCATCTCCAGGGTTCGTCCGACTTCCCGTTGCATGGAGGTTACCGCTTTATTATTAATACCACAAGGTACGATATTATTAAAATAATCCAGGTTGCTGTTGACGTTCAGCGCGAAGCCATGCATGGTTACCCAGCGGCTGCTGCGTACCCCCATCGCACAAATTTTACGGGCAGCAAACCCTTCCGGGTCCAGCCAGACGCCGGTATAACCCGGATAACGGCCGGCAACAATGCCGTAATCAGCCAGCAATAGAATGATGGCTTCTTCCAGTGTCCGCAGATAACGGTGTATATCCGTAAAAAAATTGTCCAGATCCAGGATCGGATAGCCTACCAGCTGTCCCGGCCCGTGATAGGTAATATCCCCTCCCCGGTTGATCCGGTAATAAGAAGCTCCTTTTGCCGCCAGCGACGCTTCATCCAGCAGCAGATGGTCTGCCTTCCCACTCTTGCCCAGTGTATAGACATGCGGATGTTCTGTAAATACCAGATAATTGGAGGTCGGGATGGGGATACTACTAGTGCGATTGTCTGTTTTCTGCTTTACAACAGACGCAAACAGCTGTTCCTGGCGGTCCCATGCTTCCTGGTAATCCACCGTCCCCCAATCCTGAAAATATACCTTCTTGTTCATACGTGACTATTGGTGCCCCTCCGGATAGGAAATCACCGACAAGCGCTGTTCAGTTGCCCCGTGTATACCGCCAATACTGAGCGGGTACTGCCAGGTGTAGCCCAGCATATACTCACCGAACGATTCATAGTGGACTTCAAACCTGTTCTGCTGCCACGGACCGTTCAGCCGGACGAACAGCCTTCCACCCTCCGGCTGGTACGAAAAAGGTTCAATCTGCATATGGTCGCGGAAGGAAACACCTTTCTTTCCCTGTAGCTTATATACCGCTTCTTTCGCACACCAGCAGGCATAGAGCTGCGGTACACCGTTGGCTTCGGGAACAAACTCCAGTTCCCCGGGTTTAAGGAAGCGGCTGGCAATACGCGTTATTTTGTCACTCATCCGTTCGAGATCAATACCCACCTCTCCGTTCTCACTGAGCATAACACCTGCATAATCAAAAGAATGGGTCAGCGAGATCTTCTGCGGAAAATTACTGAGATAGGGTTTCCCATTCTCGTCAGAAGGGCAGTCAATATAGCCGTCCGTTTGCAACATTTTACGCAACAGTACCCGTGTTCCTAACCAATGTGCCGTACGCTTTCCTTTGTCAATCCGCCTAAGGTAAGCCCTCTCGCTTCCGTTCAGCTGCAGATGCGAGAGCAATTCCTCGGTAGATTCCTCGATCTTCCAAAGCGATATCCGTACCCCAGGGCTCACTTGCTTCTGGTAGGCTAATCCCATGATTGAAATTTTTATGCAAAAATCGGTATTATGAATCTAAATATCGACATATAAACGTAATTTTGGCCCATGATCTTGTCTGACAAACGCATCCTGGAAGAGATTGAACAGGGTAACATTATTATCGAACCCTTCAAACGGGAATGCCTGGGCACCAATTCGTATGATGTACACCTTGGAAAATACCTGGCTACCTATAGAAACAGGGTGCTGGATGCCCGTGCGCACAACGAGATTGACCACCTTGAAATTCCCAGGGAGGGATTCGTACTGCAACCTAACACCCTATACCTCGGAGTTACGCTTGAATATACAGAAACCCACCGGCATGTTCCATTCCTGGAAGGAAAATCAAGCACCGGTCGCCTCGGTATTGACATTCACGCCACCGCCGGTAAGGGTGACGTTGGCTTTTGCAACACCTGGACACTGGAAATATCAGTTGCCCAGCCTGTCCGCGTCTACGCCGGCATGCCAGTGGGGCAACTGATCTACTTCGTAGTGGAAGGTGACATTGAAACGTTTTACAACAGCAAAGGGAACGCCAAATATAATAATAAAACCACCCGGCCTGTTGAAAGCATGATGTGGAAGAATAGCTTTTAGCTACCCCCGAACTCCATTAAATAGGCTTTCAGGAATTCATCAAGTTCCCCGTCGAGTACGGCTTGCGTATTGGAGGTCTCATAGTTGGTCCTCAGGTCTTTCACCAGCTTATAGGGATGCAGGACATAGTTTCGTATCTGTGATCCCCATTCGATCTTTTTCTTATTCCCTTCGATAGCGGCCGTTGTTTCCATGCGCTTGCGCATCTCAATCTCATAAAGCTGCGATTTAAGCAGGCGCATGGCATTTTCTTTGTTCTGCAACTGCGAACGGCTCTCCTGGTTCTTAATAATAATACCCGAAGGCTTGTGGTGCAGGCGGACGGCTGTTTCCACCTTATTTACATTCTGGCCACCGGCCCCGCCTGACCGGAACGTATCCCACTCTATGTCAGCGTCTTTCACCTCAATCTCGATCGTATCATCCACCAACGGATAGACGTATACCGAAGCAAAGGAGGTATGCCTTTTTGCATTGGAGTCAAATGGTGAAATGCGCACAAGACGGTGCACCCCATTTTCTCCCTTTAGGTAGCCATAGGAGAAGTCTCCGCTGAACTGCAGGGTAACAGATTTTACACCGGCCACATCACCTTCCAGAAAATCCTGTTCGGTTACCTTATACCCGCTTCTTTCTCCCCACATAATGTACATCCGCATCAGCATACCAGCCCAGTCACAACTCTCTGTGCCTCCCGCTCCCGCTGTAATCTGCAGAACCGCATCCAGCTGATCTTCTTCCGCACTTAACATGTTCTTGAACTCCAACGCCTCCACTTTACGCGATGCATCATCGTACAGTTCACGCAGATCGGCCTCCCCGGCGTCTCCGCTCTGGTAAAAATCGAACATCACCGCAGCATCCTCCACGGCGGCCTGCAGGCCGGCAAACTGCTCTGTCCAAACTTTTTTACTTTTTATACTGTGAAGTACTTTTTCGGCTTCTTTTGGGTGGTCCCAGAAGTCAGGTTGCAGGGTTATTTCCTGTTCCGCATCAATTGCTTTTTGTTTGGCATCAATGTCAAAGATGCCTCCTCAGGGAAGCTGCTCTATCCCTTAAATCCTGAATATTCTCTTTGGTCATGCTGGCAAAGATAGAAAATATTCGCGTAGACGAACACTTGCAGATACAGATTACAACTTCTTTCTCAACGCTTCGGCCTTCTGGAATATCAGTGCATCGCTGGGTACATACTCCAGCCATCTCAGCGCATCGTCACGGTTATTTGCAGCAGCGTAAGTAAGTGCGATATAAAATGCTGCATCATGCTGATAGATTGATCCGCTGCTGTATACGCGAAGCATATCGCTGCGGGCTGCGACCAGTTCGCCTGTATGCAGCAGGGCTATTCCCCGGTGAAAAAGCAGATACGAGTCGTCCGACTGCTCCTGAAGTGCCTGGTTAAATAACGGTAGGGCATTTTTATATTCCCGGTTATTAAATAAGCGGACGGCTTCCTGTATGGTCGCTTCCGTGCCACTGCCCCGTTCTACCACCGACGCCATCGGGACATCAGCAAACTGCGTAACGAGGCTTTGATGCCAGGGAGCCCAGATGAATACAACTAATACAATGGCTGCCGCCACACTGCAGATGGAGATGATCCTCAACAGCCTGTTACTTACGCGCCCGGACCCAGACTTTCCGGCCGACTTATAGGCGGGATACAGGTATCGCTCCGTATGCCGGTTCTCGTCTGAAACAGCCCGGAGACTACTTTTGAACAGCAGCTCATCTTCAGGCGGACTCAATGCACGGGAGACACTCCGGTTTACATATTCATAAAACCGCATCTCGTCCGCGAGCTCGGGGTTGTGTTCCAGCTCCCTTTCAAAGTTAACCCGCTCCTCCCGGCTCATATCTCCCGAAAGATAGCGCTCAATATTCTCATAATTAATCCCCGTCATCGTCCTGATTCTTTTTGGATTTAACGAATCGTATCAGTTGTATCAGTTTGGCCATGCATTCTGATTTCTTTTTTCTTAAATAACCGTAGGATACGCCCAACGTTTCTGCCAGCTTTTCCTGCCTCCCTCCGTCAAACGATGCCTCAATGATTTCCCGGCACCGGCCTCCCAGCTTCGTCAGTTGCTCTGCAACCAGCCGGTCGTCTTCCTCCCGTTCCAGCAACGCTTCGGCATCCCGGAAACTATCTTCACCGATGTCATATCCGTCATCTATGTCAATTGTTACCCCACGCCTGCCGCGTTTTTTCAGCTCATTGTACCATAACCGTTTTGCAATCAGTAACAGAAAGGCTTCAAACGGGCAGCTTAGCCGGAAATCGGGGTTCTTCGCAGAACGGTACAGTGCCATCATTGCGTCCTGCATGATGTCATTCCCGTCGTCCGTATTGCCGTTGTTCTGCGTAACCCATCGGATCACTTTTGACGCATAGAGCCGGTAAATCTCAGACAGAACGGCATGATCATGAGATAAAATACCCTCCATATAACGTTGGTCCGGATGATAATCTGGCAGCGCCGACATAGCTATAATACTTACTTTATGGCAAACGGTTAGCCCTCATTTCTTTGTGCTAATGTAGCACTTTTTTTTAAAACAAAGAGGTAACAAATTTTTATTACCACTGATATACCCCTGAAAACAGGGATAGTGATGAACACCGTCAAAAAAACATGATTTCCAGATGATTTGTCCGAGATTACTGAAAAACGGGTCGTATCGATATAGCACCCCTTTTTTGCAGATGAAAAAAACAGTATTATTGTCGCCGACGAGATTCCTTAACAAAATGAGCTATAGACTATTATTCTTACTCGTTTTACTGCCCGCAACGATCCTTGCCCAACGGGATTCCGTCACCTTATCTGATTTGCTCGCACCGGAAATCCTGGAAGAAGTGATGGATGGGAAGACGTCGTTCCTGCCCAAAACCAGGCCGTTGCGCCAGATAGCAGGAGCCCCGCCGGCCTTTTACACGTACTTCTGGGAGTTTGGAGACGGCCATTTCAGCTTTCAGGAAAAGCCCATCCACCAGTACGCGGACACCGGTGTTTTTGAGGTCCGGCTGTACGCGACGAACAATTACGACGATGGAAAAGCACCCCCCAAACGCTCAAAACAACGGCGAAACAAGGTGCTGCCCGACGAGCTGCCCGGGCAGCAGGTCGTGGGCTTTTTCAGGGATCAGGAAAAGATACAGGCCCGCGTAAACCGGATGCCCCGGCCCGGCGAAGAAATGGTCTATGTAGCCGGCTACCGGAATGATAACCCTGCGGTAAAACCGGTCAGCGGCACCCTCATTTTCTCGTTTAACGAAAAAAGTTTCAAAAATCGCAACTTTGATCTCACAGAAGTAAGGCAATACCATGCGGAAGATAGTACCGGAATCGATCGTGTACTGGCACAGTCAGGTGCTCTCGCCGTCGTTCCGGAATATCCGGGCAGCTATTATGCCGATCTGGGCGGAGACTTGCAATCTGCCGTCAATTCCACGGCGATAACCAGCCTGGCAGAGATCATCGCGGAGAAACAGCAGCTTTTCAGTGAACAACGCTCCTGGCGATTTGAAAACCTGGGGGCCGGAGAGGAGCGTTATTTTTTCCTGAGCCTTCACACAACCCCTGAGATGATACAGGACACCAACGCTGTTGTTACCCTGAACATGCTGATGATACCGGATGACCCGGCCCTGGAAATGACGTCTATGGACTACGAGCTACAGATTGTGGCTTCGCATGACCCGAATAAGATTGCTGTGTCCAACCGCTTTATGAACTACCGGTTTGTGGGACAAAATAAGGAGCTCAAATACAAAATCCGGTTTCAGAACACGGGTAAAGGGCCGGCAAAAAAGGTGGATATCGGGGTGGCCTTTTCTGAAAATGTAGACCTGTCCAGCATCCGGATCATCGGGCAGTACCCCGAATGTGTTCCCTGTAAAGACGCTTATGAGGGACAAAGCTGCCTGAACACCGTTCTGAAGATGACGGCAGACAGTGCACACTTTATTTTCAGGAACATTTACCTGCCCGGAGTGCAGCAGGACGGGGTGACAGCTATTGATTCTACCCAAGGCTTTGTGGAATTTTATGCCGCACTGAAAGGGAAGCCCGATAAACGGTCGTTTTATGCAAGAGCGGGAATTGTTTTTGATAAAAACGAACCCGTTATTACCAACCGTGCATGGAATCGCTTTTTGCCGGGTATCTCTCCGGCTATCATTGCCGGCTACAACCTGATCGGGTTTGACAGTAACCGTCCGTCAGGCGGAGGGCTTATCCTGGGAGGGAGTGTTGCACCCTACTCACCGTTCCGGTTTTATCCCCAGTTTGAACTGTACCTCGGGGTGCACCTGAAAGAAAGCCGGCAGCAGCAGGAGTTTCTACCGGTTCCGGATAATGAAGGGAGCAAGGATATTATGTGGATACAGGATGCCGCACAGGGCCGGACACCCTGGTACCAGAGCAGCCGTCGTTATTACGAGGAGCACACTCGGTATACCATTGACCTGGTACCGGTCCACATCCGTAAAAACCTGAACAGCTGGATCGGGACCGGTGCGGGGATCTGGATCTCCGGATACCTGTCGCAACAATCCGTAACCGGTACGGATACCGTTTTTACAGAATATTTTGAACGGATACGGACCTTTGAGCGCAGCGAACGTTCGGAAACAGCTATTAAGACGTTCACGAAAGCCAACGCGGCTGCTTTCCTGGATATTAATATCGGCAGGGTACGGGTAGGACCAGCACTAGGCCTGCGCTACCTGTACTTTCTGGCACCCCGGCAGGACCGGCTGATGTTGTATGCTACGTGGCGGCTGTAGAACACGGCATCCTGATAAAATTCAACAACCAGTAGATTTAATACTGCCGAACACTTATTTTAGCCGTTTGTAAAAATGACGGCATCCTCTGTGGATATATTTCGGTTCCTTCTGCTGATGTTCATCGTAACTGGTGTGCTGAATAGTTCCTTTGCCGCCACAGACGAGCCGTCTCCTGACCTGAAAAGGTTGCTTGAGGAGCATAGACAACAGGATGACCTGGAGAGCTGGCTATACACGTGGATAGACCAGCTGGCAGCGTACCCGGGTCAAACCCAGCGATGGACAGAAACCATCCTGGAAAGCCGCTGGCGCCGGCCGGAAACCGATGAAGAGCACAGCGCCTGGTTGTTGCTGCTGGTAAACCAGGGGTTTAACCTGCTGCAACACGGCAATATCATTCAGTCGATTTCCGCGTACGAAAACGCCTACCACTACTATACACAACACCCCGTTATGCCGGGAGATGAGGTAATCGAATACATCATCATGCCCCTGGGCAATAATTATACGCGCCTCGGTGATTACCCCAGGGCACTGTTTATTCAGGAAAAGGGACTATCCCTGGCTGAAACGGATATCGATCCCCAACTCCAGGCTTCCCTGTGCAATAACCTGGCGATCTCCTGCCGGTGGGCCGGCAACCTGCTCCAGGCTGCGGTCTATGCCTCCCGGGGGTTGATGCTGGACAACCTTTCTCCTGCCGCCAGGGCGCAGTTGCTGATTACCGAAGCGGATATCAAATTACTCCGTGAAATGCCGGAAAACGCCATCGGGAATATAAAGGAAGCGCTTGCATTGTTGCATGCACAGCCATTGACGCCCGACATTGCACAGCGGCTGAGCAGTGCGCACGTGGTCATGGGCGACCTGATGGCCCTGGAACAGCAGTATGCCGCAGCATTGGCTTCAAAAGAGCATGCGCTCCGGCTGATAGACCGCTTCTTTGCAAACAGCAAACCCCGCGAAAAAGCAAAAATATGGGTTGAAAAAGGAAACCTGCTACTGCAGATGAACCAGCCCCATAAAGCGCAGCATTGCTTTTCGATATGCCGGGAATTACTCCTGCCAAAAGATGACCAGCAACTGGTATATGCGGAAGCGACGTTGCTGGATGCCGCACATGGCATGGCCCGGGCCTGTATCGCGTTGAATAACCCCCGAAAAGCACTTGAATATTACCAGACGGCTTTTGCCGTTTCAGAGAAACTACGACAAACCTTCTACAGTCAAAGCAGCAAAATACAGCAACAGAATACGATGCGCAGCATTGCCGAATCGGCTATCCGGCTGGCGCACGACCTCTACCGGGCAGACAGGGACCCCTACCATGCACTGCTGGCACTGTCGGTAGCGGAACAGCATAAGGCACGTGTGCTGGCAGATGACCTGAGCCGCAATATCGCACTGGGAAAACTGGATGAAACCAATTTGCTGGTACAACAGGAACGGAGGCTTGGAAAGGCCATCGCCTTTTATGAAGGAGAACTGGTGCAGGCCCGTATCAACAAACTGCCGGATACAGCAGCTATCCGCAACAGGCTGAAAGAAACAGATTACCAGCTGTCGTTATTACAACCGCGTCTGAACGAACATTTTCCTGCGCTGAAAAGCCGTTTGCCGCTGACGGTACAGGTTACCCAAAAACAACAGCAACAGCTGCCCCGGCAGCTGCCTGTAAAGGCTTTCTTTTGCGGACGGGAAGAATGGTATGCCTTCTCGTTCAGTCAGGAAGGTATCACGGCATTTGAGCAGATCGGGCCGGGCCGGGAGCTGGACTCACTGGTAAACACCTTCAGCAAAAAATACTTCCTGGATGGTCCTACCGCGCTTTACAATCATCCCAGGCAATATTATGAAGATGCCGCTTACCTGTACACCAGGCTCTTTAAGACATCACCGCCCGAAGGACCGCTGATGGTCATTGCAGATGGACCATTGAACCAGTTACCGTTCGACGCGCTGATCACCCCCGGGCACGTCTATAGCCCCGCAGCCCATGAGTGGCCCTATTTAACCAAAAAGCTCCGCCTGTCATTGGCGTATTCACTGGCCAACTGGAGCGAACAGCAGCTGTATGCGGAACAGACCCGCCAAAAAACCGGTCATTTCGCCGGCTTCTTTATTCCCTTCCGGAATGTGATCGGACATAGTGAGCTGCCGGCCGTACATGCGGAAATGGCCTTTCTCAAACAGCGGGTATCCGGTGATTTTTTCTGGGATGAAGAAGCTTCTTCGGTAGCGTTGCACAATGTCCTTTCACAGTCTGATGTCGTGCATATCAGTACACATGCAGTATCTCTCGGGCGCGAAAAGATGCCCGCACTGCTGTTCCGTGATAAGCAGGTGCTTATTTCCGACCTGTATCAGGTCATGGTGCAACCTTCATTGGTGGTGCTTGGCGCCTGCAAAAGCGGTATCGGCATGCTGGATGACAGCGAAGGCATGATCAGCCTGGCCCGCGAATTCATTGCCGGAGGATCGGGGGGCGTGGTATCCGGCTTATGGAATATCAATGATGAATCCGCCGCCCGCTTCATGGATAAATTTTACCGGTATCTGGTCGCCGGTGAGACAAAGCCACAAGCCCTCCATCTTGCCAAGATTGACTGGCTGACGGACCCTGACATACCTCCGCTGCATAAACTGCCTTATTATTGGGCCGGACTGGTCTATAACGGCGATTTTGACCGGCTGGAATTACGTGCCGCACGTCCCTGGTGGGTCGTACCGGGTGCGGTGTTCGCTGCTTTTCTGCTGCTGGCGGCTGTGGGGTATAAATTTCGGCGGGAAATTGGCAGAAAGTTGTATTTTAGCCGATCATAAAACCATCATACAGATGTTACCTCGTATCAATTTTACCGCTACAAAAGCGTACAGCTACCTGGCAAATCATTATATCGATATTGCGCCGAAACATTTGCGCGAATTCTTTGAATCGGATCCACAACGGTTTGAGAAATTTTCCATAACAGCCGGCGATATCCTGTTTGATTATTCAAAAAACAGGGTCAATGAAGAAACAATGGCCCTGCTGGTGCAGCTGGCCAGGGAATGTGGCCTGCCTGATGCGATCAACGCCATGTTCTCGGGAGAGCCGATCAACGAAACGGAAGGCCGCGCTGTACTGCATACAGCCCTGCGCTACCAGGGTACGGATCCGGTTTTAGTGGACGGAAAAGATGTTATGCCGGAAGTGAAAGCCGTATTGGCGCAGATGGAAAAGTTCAGCAACGCGATCATTGACGGCACCTGGAAAGGATATACCGGCCGGGCTATAACGGATGTCGTCAACATCGGCATCGGTGGGTCGGATCTTGGCCCTGTAATGGTGACAGAAGCACTAAAAGCATACAAAAACCACCTCCGGCTGCACTTTGTCTCAAACGTAGACGGTACACACATCGCGGAGACCCTGAAAAGCCTGGATCCGCAGACCACCTTGTTCCTGGTCGCATCCAAAACATTCACGACACAGGAGACCATGGCTAACGCCCATACGGCAAGAAACTGGTTTCTGGAAAGCGGGGCGGCTGAAACGGATATTGCCCGCCACTTTGCTGCCTTGTCCACTAATGCCAAGGCCGTTTCGGCCTTCGGGATCGACGTACAGAATATGTTTGCGTTCTGGGACTGGGTAGGTGGTCGGTATTCGTTGTGGAGCGCCATCGGCCTGTCCATAGCACTTGGTATCGGTTTTGACAACTTCCGTCAGCTGCTGGCGGGGGCCGCTGATGCCGATGAACATTTCAGAAATACAGCGCTGGAAGAGAATATTCCCGTCATCATGGCGCTGCTCGGGATCTGGTACAACAATTTTTTTGATGCGGAAACCCAGGCAATTTTACCGTATGATCAATACCTTCACCGTTTTGCAGCCTATTTCCAGCAGGGAGATATGGAAAGTAACGGTAAATATGTGGACCGGAACGGGCTTCCGGCAGATTATCAGACCGGGCCGATCATATGGGGTGAGCCGGGGACAAACGGCCAGCACGCCTTCTACCAGCTGATCCACCAGGGTACCAAACTGATCCCTTGTGATTTTATTGCACCGGCACAAAGCCATCATCCTATCGGCGAACACCACACCCTGCTGATTTCAAACTTCCTGGCTCAAACCGAGGCGCTGATGAATGGCAAAACTGGAGAGGAAGTCTCTGCCGAGCTACAGGCTGCCGGGAAGTCTGCGGAAGAGATTGAACGGATCAAACCGTTCAAGGTATTTGAGGGCAATCGGCCCAGCAATTCTTTCCTGATCAGGAAGATCACACCCTACACACTCGGATCGCTGATTGCTTTTTATGAGCATAAGATCTTTACACAGGGGGTTATCTGGAACATTTTCAGTTTTGACCAATGGGGGGTAGAACTGGGAAAACAGCTGGCAGGCAATATTCTGCCTGAATTACGGCACGATGCTCCGGTGAGCAGCCATGATTCGTCCACAAACGGGCTGATCAACCGGTTCAAGTCGTGGCGGTAGTCATATACTATCTTCTTCCATACCATCGTCCAAAAAGTGGCTGTCGATCTGCTTATTTGCTTTGGCACCCAGTTTCTTAAGTCGCTCCACTTTAGAGACCAGGTTTCCGCGACCGGTATCCAGCTTTTTCCGGGCGTCTTCATGGGTTCTGGATAATTGCCCGATCTGCCGCTCCATCTTTTCAAAGTCCTCCAGCAGACCGGCAAACTTATCATACAATGCACCGGCCTCCCGGGCTATTTCCAGCACGTTCCGGTTTTGTCGTTCCTGCTTCCACATACTGGCAATGGTCCGGAGCGTGGCCAGCAGGGTGGAGGGGCTTACGATGACAACACTGCGCTCCCAGGCTTCGCTGAAGAGATCGCCGTGATAGGCTGCTGCCATACTGAACGCCGATTCAATCGGCATAAACAGCAACACAAAATCCGGTGAGTTAATCTGATAAAGGTCGTGATAGTTCCGGGATGACAGTCCGAGCACATGGCTCCTGACAGAAGCCACATGCTGCCGGGCAAAAGCAGCTTTCTCTTCTTCGTCTTCGGCGTTTATCCATCGCTCATAGGCAACCAATGAGACTTTGGAGTCGACGACCAGGTGTTTTTCGTCCGGCAGGTCAATAATCGCATCGGGCTGCAAACGGCGACCGTCTTCCGTCTGCAAGCTGGTCTGCAGACGGTACTCCCGGCCTTTTACTAATCCTGACCGCTCCAGTACACGTTCCAGGATCACTTCTCCCCAATTTCCCTGCTTTTTGGTATCACCACGCAGTGCCCGGGTCAGGCTGTTGGCTTCGTTCTGTATCTGCTTGCTTTGCTCAACCAACGATTCAACCACGCCTTTCAGCATATTCCGTTCGTCTGATTCCGCCTTATACACCTTGTCTACCTTTTCCTCAAAAGACCGGATATTTTCTTTAAAGGGACTGAGTAACTGATCCAGGGTCTTATGGTTCACTTCCGTAAATTTCTGTGTTTTCTCTTCCAGTATCCGGTTTGCAATCAGTTCAAAGTCTTTATTAAACTGGGTCCTGATCTGTTCGACTTCGATTCTTTGCTTAGCAAGGTTTTCCTCATGGGCTTTCCCGGAAGCGATGGCACGTTCGAGCGAACGTTCAGCCTCACCCAGTCGTTCCCGTTCTGCCTGCCGTTCGGCCCGGATCTGCTCCCGTTCCTGCTGCAAGCGTTTCTCCTCCCGCTCCATCGCTGCTTGCAGACTTTCAACCTGCTGCTCCGCTCTGGCCAGCTGAATGGCCAGACGATCACGCGCGGCCCGCAATCGTCTTCCGGCAAATACCGCCCCGGCAATGACCAGGAAAATAATGATCAGGAGTAGGTGGTATGGATCCATATACTTATATGTACTATTCGGGTACGTTCTTTTCTGTAAATTTTAGCACAAGTATAGTGAATTTACCGGTTGGAAGCATGCAAATTTGTCGGCCATGGGCACCGTTATCTGTTAATGTGTCATTATTTGTTGCCCTGTACCCGTTGAGTTGCGTAATATGAATGCAATAATTATCTTCGTGGCATGGGTTATGGGTAAGGTGCCTGCAACGGAAAAAAATCCGGTATGTGTTTTGAGTGAGTACCCGTAATTAACAAGAAATTAAAAAAAGGAAGATAGTATGTATTGGATTATTTTTGGTGGGATCATGCTGGTAAGCTTTATTGTCCAGTGGCGGTTTAAGGGAAAATTTAAAAAGTATTCGGAAATGCCGTTATCAAACGGTATGACCGGAAGGGATATTGCACAGCGCATGCTGAATGATAATGGTATTTATGATGTAGATATCATCTCTGTCGAAGGACAGCTGACAGACCATTACAACCCGGCAAACCGGACGGTTAACCTGAGTCCGGAGGTATACCACGGACGCAGTGTGGCGGCAGCAGCGGTCGCATCCCACGAGTGCGGCCACGCGGTACAACATGCCAAGGCTTATTCCTGGCTGCAATTCCGCTCGGCGATGGTGCCGGCCGTAAGCGTTGCCTCTAAGCTGGTAACGTGGGTGCTCCTGATTGGTGTTATCATGGCTGTATCCGGCAATATCTGGGTGCTGGCCATTGGTGTTGCCGCTTTGGCGATCACGACCTTGTTCAGTTTTGTCACCCTCCCGGTGGAGTTTGATGCTTCCCGGAGAGCACTGGTCTGGCTGAATACCAAAAATATAACCGGGAGTACGGTCGAGCACGAGGGTGCGAAAGATGCTTTATGGTGGGCAGCCATGACGTATGTGGTAGCCGCTTTATCTTCTTTGGTCACGCTGCTGTACTACGCAAGCATGCTGATGGGACGTCGTGACTAAAGACCTTCCTCATTCGGGAGAGACACCCTTAAAACGTACATTTACCCATACGTTTTAAGGGTGTCTCTTCTTTTCCCGGGTGCCGTCCCGACAAGGTACACCGTACTGATAAAGGGATATAACCTGTTCCACGCAAGCGGTATGTCACTCCATTCATGGAGTGTCTCATTCCACGCAAGATGCGGCCTACTCCACGTATAGATTGTCTCCCTCCGTATACGGAAGGGTCCGGTGGTTACAAGAGAGGCTCCATTCCATATAAGAGATACTTCATTCCATACAAGGAATAGCTTACTCTATACAAGGAGTACGTCACTCCACGCAGGAAGCAGTCCGTTCTACATAAGGGATGCCTGATTCCATACAAGTTATGCGGCTTCCCATACGAGGGATATACTGTACTCCTTGATCAGTTCAGTTCAGTTTATGCGGGGCGATCAGGTTAAATTGGGGGATACGGACATCGAACAGGCTGCCGTCAACCTCCCGCTGCATCTGGTAACTTCCCTGCATACTGCCCATATCACTTTTCAGGTTGCAACCTGAAACATACTCGTGGTACTCGCCCGGCTCAATAACCGGCTGAAGGCCCACCACTCCTTCTCCTTCCACTTCCCGGTGTGTTCCGTTGGAATCAAAAATATGCCAATGCCTTCGCAGCAGCTGTACCCGGTACTCTCCCAGATTTTCAATGAGAATTTTATATGCAAACATAAAATGGTCATTCTCAGGATTGGAATACTCCGGCTGGTAAACGGTTTCGACTGAAACTTTTACACCATCGGTGATCTGTGCAACCATAGCAAAAAACGTTATTTTTCCGCAAGTTAGTAAATGACATACAAAAACGAAAATCAGGAAATATTTTGTTACGCACTCCGTTTCCTGAATCCGGAAATTTTATCCGTACTTTGTGGCTTATGCCGCTGTACATCGCTTCTCTTAATTCCGGCAGCAACGGGAACTGCTACTATATCGGCAACGAGCGGGATGCCGTACTGATTGATGCCGGCATTTCCTGCCGTGAAACCGAACGGCGCATGGCACGCCTTGGCCTCCGAATGCAACACGTCCGTGCGATCTTCGTCTCTCACGAACATACAGATCATATCCGGGGGCTCTGCACGCTGGCCCAAAAATACCGGTTACCGGTATATATCACAGATGGTACGCTACGCGCCTGCAAAGCATCCCTCCATCAGGTGTATTCCCTTTCTTCCCGGCGGGATTTCCGGATCGGGGAACTGTCAGTCACTTCGTTTCCGAAATACCATGATGCTGCGGAACCACATAGTTTCATCATTCAGCATGACGGCTTCACGGTAGGTGTTTTTACCGATATCGGGAGGGTCTGTGACCAGGTGGCCCATTTCTTCCGCCAATGCCACGTTGCTTTTTTGGAGGCCAACTATGATGAAGAGATGCTGATGAACGGGAGATACCCGTTTTTTCTGAAGAACCGTATCCGCGGGGGCCAGGGGCACCTGTCAAATTCCCAGGCACTCGACTTGTTTATGCAGCACCGATCCGAACAACTCAGCCATCTCTTTTTATCGCACCTTTCAAAAGACAATAATTGTCCTGACCTGGCAGCTGATCTCTTCAGAAGGCACAGCAGGGATACGGAGATTATTGTTGCTTCGCGGTATAACGAAACGGCGGTCTATTGCCTGGGCAGCACGCCGGGGAATGGTTCAGTCAGCCAGCTCCAGGCTAAAACACTCTTCGATCTCGCGGAGAACTGATTCGATGTCACTGATGGTGACTAAGCTTACCAGTTTCATACGGTATTCTTTGAAATGAGGAATACCCTTAAAATAATTCGCATAATGGCGACGCATTTCAAATATACCGGTCTTCTCACCCTTCCATTCCACTGACTTCTGCAAGTGGGTACGGCACACGTCCACCCGCTCAGAGATCGTTGGTCCGGGGAGGTATTCTCCCGTTTGGAAAAAATGTTTGATTTCACGGAAAATCCAGGGATACCCGATGGAGGCCCTTCCGATCATGATGCCGTCCACTTCGTACTCCAGTCGCCAGGCCGCCGCCTTTTCCACACTGTCCACGTCCCCGTTTCCGAATATCGGGATCCGAATACGGGGGTTGCGCTTTACTTCCCGGATGAGAGACCAGTCGGCCTGCCCTTTATACATTTGCGAGCGGGTACGTCCGTGGATACTCAGCGCCTGTATGCCGACATCCTGCAATCGCTCGGCAGCCTCATATACATTTTTGGTCTGGTCATCCCATCCCAGGCGGGTTTTAACGGTGACGGGGAGGTGCGTTGCTTCCACCACTGCCCGGGTCATCGCTACCATCTTATCAATATCCTGCAGCAGGCTTGCCCCTGCACCGCGGCAGGCTACGTTTTTTACCGGGCAGCCATAATTGATGTCAATCAGGTCAGGCCCTACCTGGGAAGCAATTTCGGTAGCCTCGCGCATGGTACGGATATCACTTCCGAATATCTGGATCCCCACCGGCCGTTCATATTCAAAGATATCGAGCTTCTGCCTGCTTTTGGCCGCATCGCGGATCAGCCCCTCTGACGAAATAAACTCGGTGTACATCAGGTCTGCCCCGTTTTGTTTACAGACAAAACGAAACGGCGGGTCGCTCACGTCCTCCATAGGAGCCAGCAACAGCGGGAAAGCACCCAAATCAATATTTTTTCCAATCTTAACAGACATTCCCTATCTTCATCCCGGATTATCCCGTCGCAATAATGGCCCAAAGGTACGAAAATTCAGCTGCAAATCTGTATAAACTCCCTGAGAACCACCCGGTGGTGTCCATCATCTATCTGCTGTTACTGATGGTAGCAGGGGCAGCCGTTCTGGTAATCGGTGGCGTTCTGGCCGGTTTGGCGCTGTACGGCCTGGATCCGTTAACCGCACTATCCGGCGGAAACTATGATACCGCCGGAGCAGTTGGATTTCTGAAGATCATCCAGTTCTCCCTCAGCCTGGGAATGTTTATCATTCCCCCGCTGTTACTGGCCCGTATAGAGCGGCAGCGATCTGTCTATTTCCGGTTCAGCGCAAGCTCACCTCCTTCCTTGTGGTTATGGACCGTTGTGATGATGCTGGCAGCCTCGCGGTTAATTGAGCTGAGCGCCGCATGGAATCAACAGATGACCTTCCCGCCCTTTCTGCAGGGTCTGGAAAATTGGATGAAAGCGAAAGAAGCGGAGGCCACGGCCATGACCCACTTGCTTTTGTCCACTACCAGCTACGGCGGACTGGCTTTTAACCTGCTTTTGATAGCGGTTATAGCATCCGTCGGGGAGGAATTCACATTCAGAGGAGTGCTGCAACCGATCTTCAAACGATGGACGGGCAACGGCCATGCAGCTGTATGGATCACAGCACTGATTTTCAGCGCCATCCATTTACAGTTTTACGGTTTTTTACCCCGGATGCTGATGGGGGTTATTTTCGGCTACCTGTATTTGTGGAGCAAAAATATCTGGCTGCCTGTCTTAGCACATTTTATTAATAACGCCGGTGTAGTGATTTATGCTTTTATTTTGCAGCAACAGGGGGAATCGTTGGAAAAGCTGGCGATACCCGACAATGTACCCTGGTATGTTTATCTCTTCAGCCTGGTAATCGCGGTGTATTTGTTGGTGCGGTTTCACCGATGGTACCGCTCACAGGAAACACCCCAACCACTATAGCTATGGAAAAGAACTGGACCCACCTCTTCACGACAACGAATTTTCTACAGGCCGAAATGATCAGGCAGGCACTGGCCTCCCATGATATTCCTGCGGTTATCCTGAATAAGCAGGATTCGTCGTACCGCTTTGGCCGGATCGAATTATACACCCATGAAATGCATGAGCAGGCCGCACAAAGCATTATCAGTGAAATGCTGAAACACGAGGATTTATCATGAAAACACGAGCCATTACCGGTTTCTTTTTCGCCGCGGTTCTGTTGGCGGCGGTTCTGACAGGTTTCTACACCTTTTCGGCCTTTTTCATCATGCTCAGCCTGGCAGCTCTTTATGAGTTTTACCGGATGCTGAAGGGGGTGGAGGGTATAAAACCGGATCGGGTTTCCGGGATACTGCTGGGGGCGGCAGTCATGGTACTCGTGCTGTTAACGGCATCTGGCAACGCACCGTTCAGCTGGCTTATTATGGTGGTTCCCTTTCTATCGGTTGTATTCCTTTCGGAACTTTACCGGCATACGAGCCGGCCTTTCCACCATATAGCCTTTACCCTGTTAGGGGTATTATACGTCATCGTTCCCTTTTCTTTTTTCAGTGCATTGGGTTTTCTAACCGGTGTATATACTTATATATTCCCGCTTGGCTTCTTGTTGTTGCTTTGGGCAAGCGACACCGGCGCTTATCTCGCCGGAAGAAGTTTCGGCCGGCGGAAGCTCTTTGAGCGGCATTCACCAAAAAAGACCTGGGAGGGATTCTTCGGGGGGCTGCTGCTGAGCCTGATAACCGCGTGGATACTGAGCCGCTATTTCCCGGTATTGGCCGGTTGGCAGTGGGCATCTGTCTCGGCGCTGATTGTGGTCTTCGGCACGTTTGGCGATTTGACGGAATCCATGCTCAAACGCAGCCTGGGAGTAAAAGACTCAGGAACCATACTGCCCGGCCACGGGGGCTTACTGGATCGGTTTGACGGGCTGTTACTGGCCGCCCCGCTGGTCTATCTTTTTTTAAAACTGACACTGGTATAAAACTCCCATCACATCATGTATATTTTACCATCAACATTTGATTTTCTGGCAACACTGAAGGAAAATAATAACCGTGAATGGTTCAATGAACACCGGGATGTCTATGAGCAGGCCTGGGAAAACATGAAGGGCTTCACAGGGGCACTCATCAGCCGCCTGTCAGAAACCGACCGTTATATTTCAGCAGATATTCCCGTCTCCCGGTGCCTTTTCCGCATCTACCGCGATACCCGTTTCAGCAAAGACAAAGCTCCTTACAAGGCCTGGCTGGGAGCAGGGATATCCCAGGCGGGCCGGAAGTTAAACGGTCCTGAATATTATATCCATGTTGCACCGGGGAGCAGCTTTGTAGCCGGAGGATACTGGCGGCCTGAAAAAGAACACCTGGCAGCTATCCGGCAGGAAGTTGATTACAACGGGGCGGAGTTCCGTTCACTGTTGGAGGCTCCTGACTTTAAGAAATACCTGAAGCTGGATGAGGAGGATAAATTAGTCAAAGTACCCGCAGGCTATGATGCCAGCCATCCGGAAATAGGGTTTCTGAAATTGAAGAGCTTCACTGTCAGCCATCTATTTGCCGATCAGGAACTGACCGCGAAGGATGCGTTGGATAAAGTAACGGCCGTTATGCGTGCGATGTATGATTTTAAGCTGTTCCTCCACCGGGCTTTAGGGGAAGAAGTATAGAGCGGGGGAATCATCCGTACTCCGGATCAACTCCCCCGCCCGCATTATTCCCGGCGGCTTTACCAGAAAAGCGTATAAAGCGCTACCAGCAGGCCGATAATGATAATGGAACCGACCGCAAATGCCGGATGTACCCGGAACATGCTGGAATCCACTTCCAGGCCTTTCGGTACCACACCCCGCTTATTCTCAATAATACTGATGATAATCATTCCGATGACACAGAATACAAATACAAAGCCCATGCGGTCAATAAACGGTATTTCA